>NZ_JBEUMH010000003.1:0-398423 GCF_041080745.1 Stenotrophomonas sp. JAG2
GGGCCCGGCACTACCTGCTCAGGTGGACGCGGTGCGGATCGCCTCGGGCAACGGTGCGCTCTTGCCGGTCTGGGTGTCCATCCACACCACCACCACGTTGCCGTCCGAATACAGCGTGCTGTCGTTCTTCTCGTCCACGATGCGGTGGCCGATGGTCACGCTGCTGTTGCCGAGACGCTCGACGAACAGCTCCACCACGATGTCGTTGGGCCATACGATCGGCAGGCGATAGTTGACGTTTGTCGCCGCCACCACCGGTGCGATGCGGTCGGTCATCGAAACGCCCTCCACCCCCAGCATCCAGCGCACGCGCGCTTCTTCCAGGTAGGAGATGTACTTGGCGTTGTTGACGTGGCCCATGCTGTCCATGTCGCGCCAGCGGACGCTGATCGGTACGCGGGCGAGGATCTTGTGTTCGCTGCTCATTACTTCTTCTTCGCCTTCGTGGTCTTGGCAGGGCTGGTTTTGCTGGGGGTTGCCGCACGCGTGGCGGCCACCGCCTTCTTGGCCACCTTGGCCGGCTTTTCCGGCTTGGCTTTGCGCGGCGGGCGGGCGTCGGGCTTGTTGGCCACGGCCGCCGGCTGTTCCGGGCGCGCGCTGGTGGAGGGCAGCATCTTGGCCAGGAACTGGCCGGTGTACGAGGTCGGGCAGGCCGCCACGTCTTCCGGCGTGCCGGTGACCAGGATGGTGCCACCGCGGTGGCCGCCTTCCGGACCCAGATCGACGATCCAGTCGGCGGTCTTGATCACGTCCAGGTTGTGCTCGATCACCACCACCGTGTTGCCTTCGTCGCGCAGCTTGTGCAGCACGCCGAGCAGCGCTTCGATGTCGTGGAAATGCAGGCCGGTGGTCGGCTCATCCAGGATGTACAGCGTGCGCCCGGTATCGCGGCGCGACAGTTCCTTGGACAGTTTCACGCGCTGCGCTTCACCACCGGACAGCGTGGTCGCGCTCTGGCCCAGCTTGATGTAGCTCAGGCCGACGTCGACCAGCGTTTCCAGCTTGCGCGCGATGCTCGGCACCGGTTCGAACAGCTTCAGCGCATCTTCGACGGTCATCTGCAGCACGTCGTTGATGTTGTAGCCCTTGTACAGGATCTCCAGCGTTTCGCGGTTGTAGCGCTTGCCGTGGCAGACATCGCAGGGCACGTACACGTCCGGCAGGAAGTGCATCTCGACCTTGATCAGGCCATCGCCCTGGCAGGCCTCGCAGCGGCCACCGCGTACGTTGAAGCTGAAACGCCCCGGCGAATAGCCGCGTGCACGCGCTTCGGGCACCTGCGCGTACAGCTCGCGCAGCGGCGTGAACAGACCGGTGTAAGTGGCCGGGTTCGAGCGCGGGGTGCGGCCGATCGGCGACTGGTCGATGTCCACCACCTTGTCGAACAGATCCAGGCCGTCCACTTCCTTGTACGGGGCAATCGGGTGCGAGGAGCCGTTGATCTCGTTGGCAGCCAGCGAGAACAGGGTGTCGTTGATCAGGGTCGACTTGCCCGAGCCGGACACGCCGGTGATGCAGGTCAGCAGGCCCGACGGAATGTCCAGGTCCACGCCCTTGAGGTTGTTGCCACTGGCACCGCGCAGGTGCAGCGTCATCTTCGGATTGGGCTTGTGCCGGCGCGCCGGGATCTCGATGGCGCGCTTGCCCGACAGGTACTGGCCGGTCAGCGAACGCGGCGCATCCAGGATGTCCTGCAGCGTGCCCTGGCCGACGATCTCGCCGCCGTGCACGCCCGCGCCCGGGCCGATGTCCAGCACGTAGTCGGCCAGGCGGATCGCGTCTTCGTCATGCTCGACCACGATCACCGTGTTGCCGAGGTCGCGCAAGCGGGTCAGGGTGCCGAGCAGGCGCTCGTTGTCGCGCTGGTGCAGGCCGATCGACGGCTCGTCCAGCACGTACATCACGCCGACCAGGCCGGCACCGATCTGCGAGGCCAGCCGGATGCGCTGGGCTTCGCCACCGGACAGGGTGTCGGCCTTGCGTTCCAGGGTCAGGTAATCCAGGCCGACATCGACCAGGAAGCCCAGCCGTTCGCCGATCTCCTTGACGATCTTGCCGGCGATTTCGCCGCGCCAGCCGGGCAGCGTCATGCTGCTGAAGAACTTCAGCGCATCGTCGATCGGCATCACCACCAGTTCCGGCAGCGCACGGTCGGCCACGAACACGTTGCGCGCGGCCTTGTTCAGGCGCTGGCCGTTGCACTCGGGGCAGTTGCGCTCGCTGATGTACTTGGCCAGCTCTTCGCGCACCGCCGAGGACTCGGTCTCCTTGTAGCGGCGCTCGAGGTTGGGAATGATGCCCTCGAAGCGATGCTTGCGCTGGGTGCGGCCACCGGCTTCGGTGAAGTAGGTGAAGGTGATCGTCTCGTCGCCACTGCCGTACAGCACGGCCTGGCGCACGTCCTCGGGCAGGCTCTGCCACGGGGCGTCGGTGTCGAACTTGTAGTGCTTGGCCAGCGAGGCGATCAGCTGGAAGTAATAGGCGTTGCGGCGGTCCCAGCCGCGTACGGCACCGGCCGAGAGCGACAGCTCCGGGTGCACCACGACGCGCGAGGGATCGAAGAACTCGGCCATGCCCAGGCCATCGCAGCCCGGGCAGGCGCCGACCGGCGAGTTGAACGAGAACAGACGCGGTTCCAGCTCCGGCAGCGAGTAATCGCAGACCGGGCAGCTGTACTTGGACGAGAACAGGTGCGCAGGCGCATCCTCCACATCCAGCGACTGCACCGAGACCATGCCGTCGCCCAGCTTCAGCGCGGTTTCAAAGCTCTCGGCCAGGCGCTGCTTGATGTCCTCGCGCGGGCGGAAGCGGTCGATCACCGCCTCGATGGTGTGCTTCTGGCGCAGTGCCAGCGGCGGCACCGCATCGATTTCATGCAGCTGGCCGTCCACGCGCACGCGCACATAGCCCTGCGCGCGCAGCTGGTCGAAGACCTGGGCGTGTTCGCCCTTGCGCTCGCGGATCACCGGGGCCAGCAGCATGTAGCGCTGTTCAGCATCCAGGGTCAGCACGTGGTCGACCATCTGGCTGACCGTCTGTGCTTCCAGCGGGTAGCCGTGGTCCGGGCAGCGCGGGCTGCCGACGCGGGCGTACAGCAGGCGCAGGTAGTCGTAGATCTCGGTGATCGTGCCGACGGTCGAGCGCGGGTTGTGCGAGGTCGACTTCTGCTCGATCGAGATCGCCGGGGACAGGCCTTCGATGTGGTCCAGGTCCGGCTTTTCCATCACGCTGAGGAACTGGCGGGCATAGGCCGACAGCGACTCCACGTAACGACGCTGGCCTTCCGCGTAGATGGTGTCGAACGCCAACGAGGACTTGCCCGAGCCGGACAGGCCGGTGATGACAATCAGCTTGTCGCGGGGCAGGTCGAGATCGATGTTCTTGAGATTGTGCGTCCGCGCGCCGCGGATGCGGATGAAATCCATCGCCATGGGGGATCCGTTGTGGGGCTTCGGCTCAGGGAGCCGGCAAGCGGGTGGGGCAATCGGAAACGGCAATCGGTCAGCCTACCGAGCTTGGGATTTGGGGGCAATCGCGGACTTTGCCACCCCCATGTCTCATTCCCTGAGACCCCGCCAGCGGGTTTCCTGAACCGTATTCAGCCAAATCAGGGTCCGAGCAGGGGGTGGGTTGACCCGAAGTGGTTGAAGTCATTAAAATTCCGCTTCTGTCCGCCCTCGATGGCGGCAGTCCATAGACCACAATAACTACAGAGGAAGTCTGGTCATGTACGCAGTACTGGTAACCGGCGGTAAGCAATACCGCGTGGCGCAGGGCGAAACGCTCCGCGTTGAAAAGCTCGAAGTCGAAGTCGGCAACGAGATCAAGTTCGACAACATCCTGATGCTGGGCGACAGCGATGGCATCAAGCTGGGCGACGCGCTGAGCGGCGCTTCGGTCACTGCCAAGGTCGTGTCCCAGGGTCGTGCCGACAAGGTCCGGATCATCAAGTTCCGTCGCCGTAAGCACCACATGAAGCGCCAGGGTCACCGTCAGTACTACACCGAAATCGAGATCACCGGCATTGCCGGTGGCAGCAAGTAATAAGGAGAAGCAGTCATGGCACATAAGAAGGGCGTAGGCTCATCGCGCAACGGTCGCGACTCCAACCCGAAATACCTCGGCGTCAAGATCTTCGGTGGCCAGGCCATCGACGCCGGCAACATCATCGTGCGTCAGCGCGGCACCCAGTTCCATCCGGGTACCGGCGTTGGCCTCGGCCGTGACCACACCCTGTTCGCGCTCGTCGACGGCAAGGTGGAGTTCTCGGTCAAGGGCCCGAAGAAGCGTCGTACCGTCAGCGTCGTCGCCGAAGCCTGATCTTCAGCGGTACGCAGGCGCCCACGCCATGGCGTGGGGTCGCTGACGAAAGCCCCGCTTCGGCGGGGTTTTTCGTTGGTATCCACTACATCGGGCGGGACATTTCCCGCCGCCGGCCCTGGATCGTACCGGGGCCGTTAGACTCTGCGGTGGGGTGCACCTCGCGCCCGCCGCCTCCAGATTGGCATCCAGAATCATGAAACTTGTAGACGAAGCAGAAATCCAGGTGATCGCCGGCAACGGCGGCAACGGCTGCATCGGTTTCCGTCGCGAGAAGTTCATTCCGCTGGGCGGGCCGGACGGTGGCGACGGCGGTAATGGCGGCAGCGTGTGGATCCGCGCCGACGAGAACCTCAACACCCTGGTCGATTTCCGCCATGACCGTATCTTCAAGGCGCAGCGCGGCGAGAACGGCATGGGCCGCCAGGCCTATGGCAAGGGCGGCGAAGACCTGGTCATCACCGTGCCGATCGGCACCGTGATCATGAACGTCAGCACCGACGAGGTGATCGGCGATCTGACCGCGCATGGCGACCGCCTGCTGGTGGCCAAGGGCGGCCGCGGCGGCCTGGGCAACATGCATTTCAAGAGTTCCACCAACCGCTCGCCGCGCCAGGCGCTGCCGGGCGAAGAGGGTGAAGAGCGCCTGATCAAGCTCGAGCTGAAGCTGCTGGCCGACGTGGGCCTGCTGGGCTTCCCGAATGCCGGCAAGAGCACCCTGATCCGCGCTGTGTCCGCGGCGACCCCGAAGGTGGCCGATTACCCGTTCACCACGCTGTACCCCAATCTGGGCGTCGTGCGCGTGGAGAACTACCGCAGCTTCGTGATCGCCGACATTCCCGGCCTGATCGAGGGTGCGGCCGACGGCGCCGGGCTGGGCGCGCAGTTCCTGCGCCACCTGCAGCGCACCCGCCTGCTGCTGCACCTCGTGGATATCTCCCCGATGGAAGGTGGCGTGGAAGGCGTGTCGCCGATCGAGCAGGTCCGGGCGATCGAGCGCGAGCTGGAAAAGCACGACCCGGAGCTGCTGAACAAGCCGCGCTGGCTGGTGCTGAACAAGGCCGACCTGATGTTCGAAGACGAGGCCAAGGCCGCCGCCGAGAAGATCGTCGCCGAGCTGGGCTGGACCGAGCCGTGGTACCTGGTCTCGGCCCTCGGTCGTGAAGGCACCTGGCCGATCATGAACAACATCATGGCCTTCTTCGATCGCCAGAAGGAAGACGAGGCGCAAGCGCGCGATGCGTACTGAGCGCAGCCACGCGCCCCTGAGAAACCCGGCTCCGGCCGGGTTTTTCTGTGGTGTCGCCGTAACCGCCGACCGAGCGGGTCGCTGCGGATCGCAGGCAACAAAAAACCCGGCCAGGGCCGGGTTCTTCTCTGCGGCTGGATCGAAGCCACGCGTGGCGTGGCTCTACGACACCCGCAGCGCCGTATCAGGCGGCCTTGATGGCCTTGATGCGCGCGGTCAGGCGGCTCTTATGGCGAGCAGCCTTGTTCTTGTGGATCAGACCACGCGAGCTGAAACGGTCGAGGATCGGCTGGGCAACAGCGAAGGCTGCCTCGGCGCCGGCGGCGTCATTGGCATCCAGAGCCTTGATCACCTTCTTGACAGCGGTGCGCAGCATCGAACGCTGAGCCGTATTGCGCGCGTTGCGCACGACGGTCTGCTTGGCGCGCTTCTTGGCGGACTTGATATTGGCCACAGTGGTGGTTTCCTGAAAAATCGGTGTAATGGGAACAGCAAGCTGGAAAGTATGATGGCTCGAAAAATGTACGTCAAGTCAATTGTCAAGAGGGAACACGGGTGAGTTCACCAAGGATGTTGCGGGGCCTGCTGTCTTTCAGCAGCATGACCATGATTTCGCGGGTGTTGGGGCTGGTTCGCGACCTGGTCATCACCACCACGTTCGGCACCAATGCGGTGACCGACGCCTTCTGGGTCGCCTTCCGGGTGCCCAATTTCCTGCGCCGGCTGTTCGCCGAAGGCTCGTTCGCCACGGCGTTCGTCCCGGTGTTCACGGAAGTGAAGGAAACCCGCTCGCATGCCGAACTGCGCGAGCTGATGTCGCGGGTGGCCGGCACGCTGGGCGGGGTGCTGCTGCTGGTCACGGCGCTGGCGCTGATCTTCGCGCCGCAGTTGGCGACCCTGTTCTCCAGCGGGGTGGATACCGACCCGGCCAAGCATGGCCTGCTGGTGGACCTGTTCCGGTTGACCTTCCCGTTCCTGCTGTTCGTCTCGCTGACCGCGCTGGCCGGCGGGGCGCTCAACAGTTTCCAGAAGTTCGCGATGCCGGCGCTGACCCCGGTGATCCTCAACCTGTGCATGATCGCCGGCGCGCTGTGGCTGGCCCCGCGGCTGGGCGGCACCCCGGAGAAGCAGATCCTGGCCCTGGGCTGGGCGGTGCTGGCGGCCGGGCTGCTGCAGTTGCTGTTCCAGCTGCCCTCGCTGAAGGGCATCAACCTGCTGACCCTGCCGCGCTGGGGCTGGCGGCATCCCGGGGTGCGCAAGGTGCTGACCCTGATGGTGCCGACCCTGTTCGGTTCCTCGATCGCGCAGATCAACCTGCTGCTGGATACGGTGATCGCCGCCAAGCTGACCGATGGCTCGCAGTCCTGGCTGTCGCTGGCCGACCGCTTCCTGGAGCTCCCGCTGGGCGTGTTCGGGGTGGCGCTGGGTACCGTGATCCTGCCGGCGTTGGCCCGCCACCACGTGAGCACCGACAAGGCCGGCTTCTCCAGCGCGCTGGACTGGGGCCTGCGCACGACGCTGCTGATCGCGATCCCGGCCATGCTGGGCCTGCTGCTGCTGGCCGAGCCGCTGATCGCCACGGTGTTCCAGTACGGGCGCTTCACCGCGTTCGATACCCGCATGACCGCGCTGTCGGTCTACGGGCTGAGCTTCGCCCTGCCGGCGTTCGCGCTGCTCAAGGTGGTGCTGCCGGCCTTCTACGCCCGCCAGGACACGCGCACCCCGGTCCGCGCCGGCGTGGCCGCGCTGGTGGCCAACATGGTGTTCAACTTCATCCTGCTGGCCGTGCTGTACCACGTGATGGTGCCGGAGGCGCTCAAGGCGCAGGGCGTGTGGGTCGCGCTGGGCAAGCAGCCGGGCCTGCATCTGGCGCTGGGCATCGCCAGCGCACTGTCCAGTTACCTGAACCTGGGCCTGCTCTGGTACTGGTTGGGCAAGACCGATGTCTATCAGCCCAAGCCCGGCTGGGGCGGCTATGTGACCAAGCTGGGGCTGGCCTGTCTGGCGATGGTCGCGGTGCTGCTGGGCCTGCTGTACGGGATGCCGGCGTTCACCGGCATGGACAAATGGCACCGGATCGGGAACCTCGCGCTGCTGGTCGGCGGCGGTGGTCTGACCTATCTGGTGGCGCTGGTCGCCATGGGCTTCCGCCCGCGCCACCTGCGGGAGCATTGATAGGTGGGCAGCCCGGCTATACTTCATGGCTATCTCTTGCAAAGCATCGGCCCTGGTGGGCCGCATTCCACGTAGATGAGCAGGCTGTTTAGAAACGTCGAAGGCGGGCAGTTGTTCCCGCACGGAAGCGTGGTCTGCATCGGCGCATTCGACGGCCTGCACCTGGGTCATCGTGCGTTGGTGCGCCACGCCGTTTCGCGCGCGCGCGCGCTGGGCGTGGCCGCCGTGGCGGTGGCCTTCGAGCCGCTGCCGCGCGAGTACTTCGCCCAGGGCGAACCGCCGCCGCGATTGACCCTGGCGCGCGACAAGGTCGCGATGCTGCGCGAACTCGGCGTGGATGCGATCGGCCTGCTGCGCTTCGATGCGCGCATGGCCGCGATGCAGGCGGAGGCGTTCGTCGAGCAGCTGCTGGTGCACCGGCTGAGCGCGCGCGAGGTGTGGATCGGGCCGGAGTTCTGCTTCGGCAACCGCCGCAAGGGCGATCTGGCCCTGCTGCAGGCGATGGGCCGCGAGCGTGGTTTCAGTGCGGGGGAGATCGAGCCGGTCGACCTGCACGGCGAGCGCATCTCCAGCACCCGCATCCGCCAACTGCTGCGTGCCGGTGATTTCAGCCATGCCGGGGATCTGCTGGGCAGGCCGTATACGATTGGGGGCAGGGTAGTGCGCGGCCGCCAGTTGGGCCGTACGCTGGGGTTCCCGACCGCCAACCTGCGCTTCCCGAAGACGCCGGCGCTGTCGGGGATCTACGCGACCTGGGTCCATGGCGTGTTCGACCAGCCGTGGCCCTCGGTCTCCAGCTTCGGCACGCGCCCGACCGTGGACGGCGTGGAGCCGCTGCTGGAAGCGCATTTGTTTGATTTCCAGGGTGACCTGTACGGTCGCCACATCGATGTCGAGTTCGTCGCCAAGCTGCGTGACGAAGAAAAGTTCCAAGATCTGGCTGCGTTGACCGACCAGATGCACCGTGACGCCGAACAGGCCCGTCACATCCTTTCCGAACACAGATTGCGAGCCACTGCGTGAGCCAGGACTACAAAGCCACCCTTCATCTGCCGGCAACCGAATTCCCGATGCGCGGCGACCTGCCCAAGCGCGAGCCGGGCATTCTGTCGCGCTGGGAGGACGAGGGCCTTTACGCACGCCTGCGCGACAACGCGCAGGGCCGCCCGCTGTTCGTGCTGCACGACGGCCCGCCCTACGCCAATGGCCAGATCCACCTGGGCCACGCGGTCAACAAGATCCTCAAGGACATCATCGTCAAGTCGCGCTACCTGGCCGGCTTCGATGCGCCCTACGTGCCGGGCTGGGATTGCCATGGCCTGCCGATCGAGATCGCGGTCGAGAAGAAGTGGGGCAAGGTCGGCGTCAAGCTCGATGCGGTCGCGTTCCGCCAGAAGTGCCGCGAGTTCGCCGAAGAGCAGATCGAACTGCAGCGCCGCGACTTCAAGCGCCTGGGCGTGATCGGCGATTGGGACAACCCGTACAAGACGCTGAGCTTCGATTTCGAGGCCAACGAGATCCGCGCGCTGTCCAAGGTCTTCGCCAACGGTCACATCGTGCGCGGCGCCAAGCCGGTGCACTGGTGCTTCGACTGTGGCTCGGCACTGGCCGAGGCCGAGATCGAATACCAGGACAAGACCTCGCCGGCGATCGACGTGGCCTACGTCTCGCGCGACGCGCAGCAGCTGGCCGAACGCTTCGGCGTGGCGCTGCCGGCCGATGTCGAGGTCGCGGTGCCGATCTGGACCACCACCCCGTGGACGCTGCCGGCCTCGCTGGCGGTGTCGCTCGGTGCGGAGATCGAGTACGTGCTGGCCGAAGGCCCGGCCCACCACGGCAAGCGCCGTTGGCTGGTGCTGGCTGCCGCGCTGGCCGAACGTTCGCTGCAGCGCTACGGCGTGGAGGGCCTGGTCGTGCACGGCCGTGCCACCGGCGCCGCGCTGGAAAACCTGCTGCTGGCCCATCCGTTCTATCCGCAGCGCGACATCCCGCTGCTCAACGGCGACCACGTCTCCGATGAAGACGGTACCGGTGCGGTGCATACCGCCCCGGGCCACGGCCAGGAAGACTTCGTGGTCAGCCAGCAGTACGGGCTGATGGACAAGTACAACGCCGGCCAGATCAACCCGGTCGACGGCCGTGGCGTGTACCTGTCTTCGACCCCGCCGGCGGGCGACGTCGAGCTGGCAGGCGTGCACCTGTGGAAGGCGCAGCCGCTGATCATCGACGTGCTGCGCGCCTCCGGTGCGCTGCTGGCCCATGTCGAGATCGTGCACAGCTACCCGCACTGCTGGCGCCACAAGACCCCGGTCGTGTTCCGTGCCACCCCGCAGTGGTTCATCTCGATGGACAAGGCCAACCTGCGCAGCGATGCGATGGCCGCGATCGACACCGTCGGCTGGTTCCCGAGCTGGGGCAAGGCGCGCATCGGCTCGATGGTCGATGGCCGCCCGGACTGGTGCATCAGCCGCCAGCGCACCTGGGGCGTGCCGATCGCGCTGTTCACCCACCGCGAAACCGGTGAGCCGCACCCGCGCACCGTCGAGCTGATGCAGCAGGTCGCCGACCGCGTGCAGGCCGAAGGCATCGACGTCTGGTATTCGCTGGACAGCGCCGAGCTGCTGGGCGAAGAAGCGTCGCAGTACGAGAAGGTCACCGACATCCTCGATGTCTGGTTCGACTCGGGCGTGACCCACGAAGGCGTGCTGCTGGCGCGTGGCTTCGGCAAGCCGGCCGATCTGTACCTGGAAGGCTCGGACCAGCACCGCGGCTGGTTCCAGTCCTCGCTGCTGACCGGCGTGGCGATCGACAAGCGGGCGCCGTACAAGCAATGCCTCACCCACGGTTTCACCGTGGATGAGAAGGGCCGCAAGATGTCCAAGTCGCTGGGCAACGGCATCGAGCCGCAGGACATCATGAAGACCCTGGGCGCGGACATCCTGCGCCTGTGGATCGCCTCGGCCGATTACAGCAATGAAATGTCGCTGTCGCAGGAAATCCTCAAGCGCAACGCGGATGCCTACCGGCGCCTGCGCAACACCGCGCGCTTCCTGCTCGGCAACCTGGACGGCTTCGACCCGGCCCAGCACCTGGTGGCCCCGGCCGACATGGTCGCGCTGGACCGCTGGATCGTGCATCGCGCGTTCGAGGTGCAGGAGAAGATCAAGGCCGCGTACACCGGCTACAACATGGCCGAGATCGTGCAGCTGCTGCTGAACTTCTGCAGCGTCGACCTGGGCTCGGTGTACCTGGACGTCACCAAGGACCGCCTGTACACCATGCCGGTGGACTCGCGCGGCCGCCGCTCGGCGCAGACCGCGATGTATCACATCGCCGAAGCGTTCACGCGCTGGATCGCGCCGATCCTGAGCTTCACCGCCGATGAGCTGTGGGGCTACCTGCCGGGCGAGCGCAAGGAGAATGTGCTGTTCGCCACCTGGTACGACGGCCTGGCGCCGTTGCCGGCCGATGCACCGCTCAACGCAGCTGATTTCGACCAGCTGCTGGCCCTGCGCGAGCAGGTTGCCAAGGTGCTCGAGCCGATGCGCGCCAATGGTGCGATCGGTGCGGCGCTGGAAGCGGAGATCACCGTCGCCGCCGATGCCGAGACCGCCGCGCGCTGGCAGCCGCTGGCCGAGGAGCTGCGCTTCCTGCTGATCAGCGGTGACGTGCAGGTGCGCCCGGCGACCACCGATGAGGTGTTCGTCAGCGCCCAGCCGACCACGAAGCAGAAGTGCGTGCGCTGCTGGCATTACCGCGCCGATGTGGGCTCGGTCGCCGCGCATCCGGAGCTGTGCGGCCGCTGCGTGACCAACATCGACGGTGCCGGCGAAGACCGGCGGTGGTTCTGATGGCCGCCGCCCGTCCGCGTCCGAACGCGCTGATCTGGCTGCTGCTGTCGGCGGCGGTCATCATCGCCGACCAGTGGAGCAAGGCCTGGGTGCTGTCCAGCCTGCCCGAGTACGAGCCGGTGGTGGTCATCGACGGCTTCTGGAACTGGTACCGCACCTACAACACCGGCGCCGCGTTCAGTTTCCTGAGCGATGCCGGTGGCTGGCAGCTGTGGTTCTTCACCGCGCTGGCGGTGGGCATCAGCGGCCTGATGGCCTACTGGATGTGGGGCACCGCGCGCGGTGCCTGGCGCAGCGCCGTGCCGTACGCTCTGGTGATCGGCGGGGCGATCGGCAACGTGATCGACCGGCTGATGCACGGCCATGTGGTCGACTTCATCCAGTGGTATATCGGTGACCATGCCTGGCCGTCGTTCAACATCGCCGATTCGGCGATCGTGGTCGGCGCGGTGGGTATCGCCCTGTTCGGCCTGTTCGACGGCAAGCCTGCCAAAAAAGCGGGATAATTCCCTCCTGTATCCGTAACGACCCGGCTCACGCCGGCCGGAGTATCTGACCGATGGATGTGTTGCTCGCCAATCCGCGTGGTTTCTGTGCCGGTGTCGATCGTGCGATCGAGATCGTCAAGCGCGCGATCGAGACCCTGGGTGCGCCGATCTATGTGCGCCACGAGGTCGTGCACAACCGGTTCGTGGTCGATGACCTCAAGGCCCGCGGCGCGATCTTCGTCGAAGAGCTGGACGAAGTGCCGGACGACAACACGGTGATCTTCAGCGCCCACGGCGTTTCCCAGGCCGTGCGCCAGGAAGCCGACCGCCGTGGCTTGAAGGTGTTCGACGCCACCTGCCCGCTGGTCACCAAAGTGCACCTGGAAGTGGCCCGCCACTGCCGCGCCGGCCGCGACGTGGTGCTGATCGGCCACGCCGGCCACCCGGAAGTGGAAGGCACGATGGGCCAGTGGAGCCGCGAGCGCGGCACCGGCCAGATCTACCTGGTCGAAGATGTGGACGACGTCGCCACGCTGGTCATCGACCAGCCGGAGAACTTCGCCTACACCACCCAGACCACGCTTTCGGTGGATGACACCCGCGGCATCATCGAAGCGCTGCGTACCCGCTTCCCGGCGATGCAGGGCCCGAAGAACGATGACATCTGCTACGCCACGCAGAACCGCCAGGATGCCGTGCGCGACCTGGCCAAGCGCTGCGACCTGGTGCTGGTGGTCGGCTCGCCGAACAGCTCCAACTCCAACCGCCTGAGTGAACTGGCACGCCGTGATGGCGTGGAGTCCTACCTGATCGACGGTGCCGACGAGATCGACCCGGCATGGGTGGCCGGCAAGAAGCACATCGGCCTGACCGCCGGCGCCTCCGCGCCGCAGGTGCTGGTGGACGGGGTGATCGCGCGCCTGAAAGAACTGGGCGCCACCGGCGTCGGCGAGCTGGACGGCGAGCCGGAATCGATGGTGTTCGCGCTGCCGAAGGAACTGCGGCTGCGCCTGGTCGACTGACCCGGCATCGTGACGCCACGCATGCCGTGGCGCTGCCCCGGTAGTGCCGGCCGCTGCCCGACAGCTCACCTCGGTGGGTCCTGATCGCGTCCGGCAGACAGAACGTCACCGCACTCCGCTGTGCCAATCATGGCCGCAACGCGACGCATGACCTTTGGCCATGGGGCAGGGCGGTAACGCAGGGCTA
Source organism: Stenotrophomonas sp. JAG2 (assembly GCF_041080745.1). Classification (NCBI taxonomy): domain Bacteria; kingdom Pseudomonadati; phylum Pseudomonadota; class Gammaproteobacteria; order Lysobacterales; family Lysobacteraceae; genus Stenotrophomonas; species Stenotrophomonas sp. JAG2. The sequence continues at coordinate 13,293 of NZ_JBEUMH010000003.1, forward strand.
GGATCGAGGCTTCCCCCGCTGGAGCCTGCCTGATGAAGATGCGTGCCGTTGCCCTGTCCGTGTTGCTGGCCGTGTCCGCCGCCGGCGTGCAGGCGCAGACACCGCCGCCGCAGGACGTGGCCTTCCCCGGCCTGCTGCGCATCGACGTGGACGCGCGCGATATCGGGCGACGCATCTTCAAGGTCAAGGCCACGGTGCCGGCCAAGCCCGGCCCGCTGACCCTGCTGTACCCGCAGTGGTTGCCGGGCAGTCACTCGCCGAGCGGGCCGATCGACAAGCTCGCCGGCCTGGTCGTCACCGCCAACGGCACGCCGCTGCAGTGGAAGCGGAATCCGTACGACGTCTACGCCTTCACCGTGGAGGTGCCGCAGGGCGCCAGTGAAGTCGTGGCCGAGTTCAAGTTCCTGTCCTCCCAGGGCGCGCAGGGCCGCGTGGTGATGACGCCGGACATGCTCAACCTGCAGTGGAACGCCAACTCGCTGTACCCGGCCGGGGTCATCACCCGCAACATCCAGGCGCAGGCCACCGTCACCCTGCCGCCGGGCTGGTCGTATGCCACCGCGCTGGACACGGAGCGCCGCGACGGCGACACCGTGGTGTTCAAGCCGATCAGCTACGACCATCTGGTCGACTCGCCGCTGTTCGCCGGCCGCCACTTCCAGCGCTTCGATCTGGACCCCGGTGCGAAGGTGCCGGTGCACCTGAATGTCTTCGCTGATGAAGCCACGTCGCTGGCGGCCAAGCCCGAGCAGATCCAGGCGCATCGCGCGCTGGTGCAGCAGATGTACAAGCTCTACGGCGCGCGCCACTTCGACCGCTACGAGTTCCTGCTCGCGCTGACCGACAGGCTCGGCGGTATCGGCCTGGAGCACCAGCGCTCCAGCGAGAACAGCGGCGACACCGGCTACTTCACCGAGTGGGACAAGACCTGGCTCGGCCGCGACCTGCTGCCGCACGAGTTCAACCACTCCTGGAACGGCAAGTACCGGCGTGGCGCGGATCTGGCCACCGCCAACTTCAACGTGCCGATGGGCGACAGCCTGCTGTGGCTGTATGAAGGGCAGACCCAGTTCTGGGGCCAGGTGCTGGCCGCCCGCTCCGGACTGTGGAGCCCGCAGCAGACCCGCGATGTACTGGCCAATGTCGCCGGTACCTACGACCGCGGCCGCCCCGGCCTGGCCTGGCGCAACCTGCAGGACACCACCAACGACCCGACCATCGCCCAGCGCCGCGCGCTGGCGTTCCGCAACTACCAGATGAGCGAGGACTACTACTCCGGCGGCCAGATGGTATGGCTGGAGGTGGACGGCAAGCTGCGCGCGCTGACCGGCAACAAGCGCGGCCTGGACGACTTCGCCAAGGCGTTCTTCGGCATGAACGACGGCGACTGGAACGTCCATCCGTATACCTTCGAGGACGTGGTCGGCACCCTCAACGGCGTGGCGCCGTTCGACTGGGCCAGCTTCCTGCGCGAACGCCTGGATGGGCACGGCCCGCTGACCGGCGGCCTGGAAGCGGCCGGCTGGAAGCTGGTCTACGCCGATACGCCGAACGAGGCGTTCAAGGCGCAGGAGGCCCGGGCCAAGAACAGCAATCTGCTGTACTCCATCGGCCTGTCCGTCAGCGAGTCCGGCTACATCGGCGACGTGCTGTGGGACAGCCCGGCGTTCAATGCCGGGCTGATCCCCGGCATGAGCGTGGTCGCACTCAATGGCCGCGTGTTCAAGGCGGAGCAGTTGAAGGAGGCGATCACCACGGCCAGGACCGACAAGGCACCGCTGACGCTGCTGGTGAAAAACGTCGATCGCATCGACACGGTGACGCTGGATTACCACGACGGGCTGAAGTACCCGGCGCTGGAGCGCATCGCCGGCAAGCCGGACCGCTTGGCGGAGCTGTGGAAGGGGCGCTGATCACCGGCCTCAGGCTGCGTGCACCCGCAGCATTTTCCGCTTCATGCCCGTGCGTAAGGTGCTCATGGCGGAAGATCCAGGCGTAGTTCTTTCCTGCGGGGCACGGATTTTCAACGCCGCGGATGACGTTTTCAGCACAAGTAAAAAACGAAACCCCGGCCCGGCCGGGGTTTTCGTTGTCGGGAACATGCTGACAACCCGTGGCTAACGCCGTGGAATGGCCCCCGTTTGTTCGCTGTGCGCCAAAGGCCGGGCGTCCCAGCGACCTTCCGGGCCTAGCAGGCCCTGAGTGAGACACGTTTGTTCATCGTGTTGTCATTTGTTACTGAATTGTGTATTGATTCGTTATCGGCGCGTTAAAGAACCATTCAGACAAAGCCTTGTGAAGCCGACCCAGGGCTCTGTGGACGAATCACGGAAGGTAACCATGGCGAACACTACGTTTCTCAGTCGTACCCCGTTGAGCATTGCCCTGACCTCGGCACTGTTCCTGGCGACCGCCGCACCGGCCATGGCGCAGGACGCCGGATCGTCGGATGCCTCCACTCCTGATCCCGCGCAGGCGGATCCGGAAAAGGCGCTCACCCAGCTGGATCGGATCACCGTGACCGGCTCGCGCATCTACCGCGCCGGGTTCGACACGCTGGAACCGGCGGCCGTGGTGTCCCGGCAGAGCATTGAAGCCTATGGCTACACCAACCTGATCGACGCCCTGACCAAGGTGCCCGGCGTCACCGCCGGTGTCAGCTCGCGTGGCGACCAGGCCGGCTTCGGCGCCGGCGTCAACTTCGCCAGCAAGTTCGGTCTGGGCAGCAACCGCCTGTTGACCCTGGTCAATGGTCGCCGCTTCGTGACCTCGGCTCCCCCGACCGTGTTCGGCGCGGGCGGTGGCTCGGGTATCCAGGTCGACATGAACTCCATTCCGACCGTGATGGTCGAGCGCGTGGAAAGCCTGAGCGTGGGCGGTGCACCGACCTACGGCTCGGACGCCATCTCCGGCGTGAACAACATCATCCTGCGTGATCGCTTCGAGGGCGCCGAAGTCGAGATCGGCTACGGCAGCACGACCAAGAGCGACAATGACCGCTACTCGTGGTCGGCGATCTTCGGCAGCAGCTTTGCCGATGGCCGCGGCCACTTCACCATCGCCGCGGAGCTGGACAACAGTGATGGCGTGGATTCGCTGTCGCGCGATTTCTATCGCAATGGCTACAGCCTGCAGACCAACCCGACCGCTGCGAACATCGCGCGCTTCCAGCCGGGTCGTACCCCGGGATCCGATGGCCGCATCGATGGCAGCATCCCGTTCAATACGGGTCCGGCCGATGGCATCCCGGATCAGGTGTTCATCCGTAATCGCCGCATTTCGAACATGACGTTCGGTGGCCTGATCCTGCCGTCCGACGTGGGTGTCCGGCGCTCGTACCAGCGCAATGCGGCGGGTGAGCTGACCGGTTTCGGCGCGGACAACAAGCTGTGGCACTTCAACAGCGCGGGTAACCTCGTGGAGTTCGACCAGGGCATCTCCTATCCCAGTGGCAATGCCTCCGGTGGCGACGGCCTGGACCTCAACGAGACGTTCCCGCTGATCGCCGACCTCGAGCGTCGCTCCGTGTACTCGACGGGCAGCTTCGATTTCACCGACAACGTGCGCGGCTTCTTCGAGCTGTCCCGTTACGAGGCGACCGCACGCGAAACGCTCGACCAGAACGTCTACAACGCGGCCTCCTTCGGCGTCGCCAATCCGGACGGTACGGGCGCACAGAGCGGCACCCTGCTGTTCAGTGCCAGCAATCCGTTCCTGAGCGCTGAATCGCGCCGGATCCTCGCCGCGAACGGCATCACGTCCTTCCAGCTGTCACGCTCCTCGCGCGACCTGAGCATGAACAACGCCAGCACGGAAACCCGCCTCACCCGCGTGGTCGCCGGCCTGGATGGCTTCTTCGACATCGGCAGCCGCGCCTTCAACTGGGAAACGAGCATCACGCACGGTCGCGGTGACTTCGACTACCTCGGTACCGGTCTGATCCAGCAGAACTTCATCAACGCGCTGAACGTCACCACCGACGCCAACGGCAACATCGTCTGTAATTCGGCGGCGCCCGGCACCATTGCCGATCCGAACTGCCGTCCGCTGAACCTGTTCGGCGAGAACCAGGCATCGCCTGAAGCGCTCGCTTACGTCTCCACGCCCACCGTGGCCAAGGCCGAAACCCGCCAGACCGTGTTCAACGCCTCCGTGTCCGGTGGCCTGTTCGATCTGCCGGGTGGCGAGTTCGGTGTGGCAGCCGGCTTCGAACACCGCCGCGAGGAAGGTTCGTTCACCCCCAGCGAGTACCAGCGCCTGGGCCAGGGCCGTTCGGTGCCGATCCAGGCCGCCAAGGGCGATTACCACACCAACGAAGTGTTCGCCGAGTTCCTGGCACCATTGTTCAACCCGGACTGGGGCCTGCCGGGCCTGCACCGCCTGGACGTGACCGCCAAGTTCCGCCGCGTGGACAACTCGGTGGCCGGTGGCTTCAATGCCTTCACCTACGGCCTGCAGTACGAGCCGTTCGCGGGCATCCAGCTGCGCGGCAACAAGACCCAGTCGCTGCGTGCACCGTCCATCGCAGAGCTCTACACCACGCTGCAGCCGGCGTTCTACAACATCCCGGAAGTGTGCTCGGTGGCCAACATCAACGGCGGCAGCAACCCGGCCGTGCGCAAGACCAACTGCAACGCGTTCTTCGCGGCGTACCCGGGCGCGGATCCGGCCACCTTCCAGGCGGCACCGACCAACACGCTGGGCTCGACCAACGGTTACACCGGCCTGAAGAACGAGAAGGCCAAGTCGTGGACCGCGGGCATGGTGTTCGCACCGGAGTGGGCCGGTGGCCTGCGCGTGGCGGCGGACTGGTATGACATCGAGATCACCGATGTGATCACCGCACTGACCGCGAACGACATCATCACCGGCTGCTTCGACAATCCGGAATTCAACGCCGCCGATGTGCCCAACGCCAACCGCTTCTGCAGCCTGGTCACCCGTACTCCGGGCACCGGTGTCGCCACCGACATCAAGACCCAGTACGGCAATGGCCCGGTGCTGATGTTCCGCGGCTGGACGGCTGAAGTCGACTACCGCTGGAACATGGGCCGCTTCGGCTCGCTGGACCTGGGCTTCTACGGCTACATGCCGAAGAACCGTGGCCAGGCCGCCAACGCGGATGTCCCGTTCGTCGAGCAGGTGGGTACGTTCAACGAACCCAAGCGTGTGTTCCGCTGGACCGCCCAGCACAATGTCGGCAAGTGGAGCGCCGGCTTCTCGTCCAACTACACCAGCAGCGCGCAGTTCAGCCTGGTCGCCACGCCGGAAAGCCGTCAGTACTTCGTGCGTGACAGCTGGACCACCTGGGACGCCAACGTCAGCTACCGCCTGACCGACAACGCCCGCCTGAACCTGTCGGTGATCAACCTCACCGACGACATCGGTCCGTTCCCGTACGTGCTGGATGCGCTGGGCCGCCGCTACATGGCCTCGCTGCGCTACAAGTTCCAGTAATCGGTCACCTGCATGAAGAGAGAGCCCGGCTTGCCGGGCTCTCTTCTTTTGGGGCGTCAGTCCGCTGCTTCCACATCCTGCGCGCTGTCGCATGCGCGTTCTGGCGCACACAGCCGATCCAGCAGCGCCAACGTGACGCCGTTGCTCCAGCCGAACCCATCCTGCAGCGGGTATTCGCCGCCCCCGCCGCCCGTGGCCGAGCCGTCGACCACATACTTCTCCACCAGCTTGCCCTCGCGGTCATACACCGTCTGCACGGTGCGCAGGAAGCGCACGCCGATCCGGCGGGCGAGGGTGTCCTGCCCATGGCGCTGCAGCCCGTCCACCGCGACCCACTGCAGCGGTGCCCAGCCGTTGGGGGCATCCCATTGCTGGCCGGTTGCCACGGTGGTGGTCAGCAAACCGCCGTCGCGCAGCAACTGTGTCTCCACCGCCTGCGCGGTACGGCGCGCCTGCGCGCGATCAGCCACGTCCAGCCACAAGGGGAACAGGGCGGCCGCGGTCAGGGCAGGGCGGGTCTGCCCTCGCTCCAGATCGCGGTCGACGTACCAGCCCTGGCCGTCATCCCAGAGAAGCGCATTGATGGCGTGCCGGCGTGCCTTCGCCTGATGGGTGAAGGCGCGTGCGGCCGTGCGGTCACCGGCCGCCTTGCTGGCGCGGGCCAGCGTGGTTTCCAGATGGAACAGCAGGCTGTTCAGATCGACCGGTACGATCGCGGTGGTGCGGATGCTCGCCAACGCGGACGGCTCGGCCAGCCAGCGCGAGCTGAAATCCCAGCCCGACTCCGCGCCGGCGCGCAGGTCGCGATACACCTGCGAGGGCGCGCGCTGTGGCGCCTGCGCGGCGGTGGCCAGATCGTCCATCCAGGACTCGGTGCGCGGCACGACGCGGTCGTCCCAGTGCCGGTTGAGCAGTTGGCCATCCGCCAGCCGGACCACCCGCTCGCGCGCCTCGCCCGGTGCCAGCGTTTCCGCACCGCGCATCCAGAACGCATGCTCGATGCGCAGCTGTGGGAGATAGCGGCGGTAGGCCGCATCGCCCTCATGCGTGGCGAGCAGATCCACCATCAGACTGAAGAAGGGCGGCTGCGAGCGGCTCAGGTAGTAGCTGCGGTTGCCGTTGGGAATGTGGCCGTAGCTGTCGAGCTGGAACGCGAAGTTGTCGATCATGTCGCGCACCTGCTGCCAGCGGCCACTGGAGGCCAGCCCGAGCAGGGTGAAGTAGCTGTCCCAGTAGTACACCTCGCGGAAGCGTCCGCCGGGCACCACGTAGGGCTTGGGCAGCGGCAGCAGCGAGCCGTTCGGATCCACGGTACCGGTGGTGCGGGTCAACACCGGCCACAGACCCTCGATATGCGCACGCAGCGTTTCCCCGGCAGGTGGCACATACGGCGGGGCGTCGCCCGGCACGGTGAAGTGCTCGGAGACGAAACCGGCGAGGTCGAACCCGGGCTGCGTCCTGGCGCGCTGCCACTCGGTCAGGATCGTCGCCGGCGCCTGGCGGGGCACTGCATCCGCGAAGGTCTTCTGATCCTTGAACAGGTGCGCACCCTGGACCTGCTGGAACAGGGGCTGCCACTGCTGGTCCGGTGTCTGCGGCGTCGGTGTCGTGTCGCGTGCCAGCGCAGTGGCACTCAGCAGCAGGGACGACAGCAGCAGGCCGGCCAGGCGGGGACAGGGGCGCATGGGATGCCTCCGGAGGTGGGGGATTCACTGTAGAGGCTGGCGCGTCAAGGCGCGGTGCGGCAGGAGCACGTCTTGCCGGGCCATTGGGCGGCGGGCCGTTCCACGGTGAGGCGCTGCCCTGATTGACCAAAGTGGCCCGCACCCCCTAGAATTCACGACCTCGCCGGAATAGCTCAGTTGGTAGAGCGGCGCATTCGTAATGCGTAGGTCGTAGGTTCGATTCCTATTTCCGGCACCAGATACAGCAGAAAGCCCCGGCCTTGGCCGGGGCTTTTTGTTTGGGGCGGCGTGGCGGGTCAGCTCACTCCGCACCGCCGACAGCCGGATGCGAAGACCGCCGCCGGAACTTCCGCGACAGCCAATCCCCCGCGTCATCCACCACCGTGAAAGCGGCCGGAATCACGATCAGGCTGAGCAGCGTCGAGGTGATCAGGCCACCGATCACGGCGATCGCCATCGGTGCACGGAAGCTGGAGTCACCCGCAAAGCCCAGCGCGATCGGCATCATGCCCGCGCCCATCGCCAGGGTGGTCATGATGATCGGCTGTGCACGCTTGTGGCAGGCATCGATCAGCGCATCGTGCTGGCTCATGCCGTGTTCGTCTTCGGCCATCACCGCGTAATCCACCAGCAGGATGGAGTTCTTGGTGGCAATGCCGATCAGCATCAGCAGGCCGATCAGCGCCGGCAGCGAGAGCATGTTCTGGGTGATCAGCAACGCGCCGAACGCACCGCCGGCGCACAGCGGCACCGCGGCAAGGATGGTGATCGGCATCAGGGCGTGGTTGAACAGCAGCAACAGCACCATGTAGATGCAGATCAACCCCGCCGCCATCGCCAGCATGAAGCCGATGAACAGTTCGACGAACACTTCCGCATCGCCGGTGTTGAGGAAGGTCACGCCCGGCGGCAGCTGCTTGACGCTCGGCAGGGCCTGCACCTCGGTCATCACATCGCCCAGCGGGCGGCCGTTGAGTTCGGCGGTGAGGGTCACGTTGCGCTGGCGCTGGTAGCGCGAAATCTGCGACGGCCCGCTGCCCTGCTGGATGTCGGCGACGGCCGCCAACGGTACCGGGCCATTGCGGCCGGGCACGCGCAGCTGGCTGATCAAACCGGGGTTGGCGAGCGTGGCTTCTGCAAAGCCGACCCGGATCGGCACCTGCCGGTCGGGCAGGTTGAGTTTGGCCAGGCGCTGCTCGTAATCGCCCGCCGTGGCGATGCGGGCGGCCTCGGCGATATCGGCGGTGGCCACGCCCAGGTCCGCGGCGCGGGCGGGGTTCGGCACGATCTGCAGTTCCGGGCGCAGCAGCGAGGCGGTGGAGGTCACGCTGCCCAGGCCCTGGATGCCGCGCAGGTCGCGCTCCAGCGCGGTGGAGGCATCCTGCAGGCGCTGCGGGTCGTCACCGGAGAGCACCAGTTGCAGCAGGTTGCCCGGCTCGGAGCTGACGTAGCTGACGCGCACGCCGGGCAGGTCGGCCAGGCGCTGGCGGGCCTCGCGCTCCAGCACGCGCTGGTCGCGCTCACGTGTGTCGGTGGTGCCCCAGTCGAGCACGAGGGTGGCCTTGCGCGGCTCACCGACGCCGGTTGCGCTGGGGTCGCCCAGGTCGAGCACGGCGCCGACCGCGGTGTAGACCTGCTTGAGTTCGGGCATGTCCTTGAGCAGCGCACGGGCGTGCTCGGCGACGGCCACGGTTTCCTGCAGGCGCGTGCCCGGCGGCAGTTCGAGGTTGAGGTTGCTGCGGCCCAGATCGGACTGCGGGATGAAGGTGGCCGGGATGAACGGCACCAGCGCCAGCGACGCGACGAACAACCCGGTGGCCAGCCACAGCGTGCGGCCGCGATGGCGCAGCGCGGCGTCGACCCAGCCCAGGTACCAGGTCATCAGCTTCGATTCCGGCTTCTCCTCGCCATGCGGCTTGAGCAGGTAGGCGGCCATCATCGGCGTGAGCAGGCGCGCCACCAGCAGCGAGAACAGCACGGCGGTGGCGGCGGTCCAGCCGAACTCGCGGAAGAACTTGCCGGCGATGCCGGGCATGAAGGCCACCGGCACGAACACGGCGGCCAGGGTGAGCGAGGTGGCGATCACCGCGTTGCCGATCTCGCCGGCCGCCTCGCGCGCGGCTTCCAGCGGTGGCTTGCCCATGCGCAGGTGGCGCACGATGTTCTCGATCTCCACGATCGCATCGTCCACCAGGATGCCCACCACCACGGACAGCGCCAGCAGCGTGATGATGTTGAGGGTGAAGCCGAAGAAGTACATCACCGCGAAGGTCGGGATGATCGACAGCGGCAGCGCCAGCGCCGACACCCACGTCGCCCGCCAGTCGCGCAGGAACAGCCACACCACCAGCAGGGCCAGCAGCGCGCCTTCCCAGAGCATGGTCATCGAGGAATCGTAGGAGCGGTGCGTCTCATCGATCGCCGTGGTGACCAGGCGGAAGTCGATGCCCGGATGCTCTGCCTTGATCTTGTCCAGTGCGTCATGCACGCCGGCTTCGACCTTGACCTCGCTGGAGCCGCGGGTGCGCGACATCGAGAAGGCCACCACGCCCTTGCCGTCCAGCAGGGCCGCTTCGGTCGGGTCGGCGGCGCCGTCGGTCACCGTGGCCAGCGTGGACAGCCGCACCGCGCGCCCGTCCGGCAGCGCGATCGAGTAGTCGCGCAGCGCCTGTGCGTCACCGACGGTGCCCAGCGTGCGGATGGTCTGCTGCGCGCCCTCGACTTCGGTCTTGCCGCCGGCGCGCTCCACCTGGATGCGGGCCAGCTGCTGCGATACATCGCCGGCGGTGATGCCCATCGCGATCAGCGCGTTGGGATCCAGATCCACCCGCACCTGGCGCTGCACGCCGCCCACGCGGGTGACGCGCGCGACACCGGGCACGCCGTACATCGCACGCGAGATGTCGCGGTCGACGAACCAGCTGGCCTCATCGGTGGTCATGTGCGGTGCGACCAGCGCATAGGTCATCAGCGAGCCGCCGATATCGACCTTGGAGATCACCGGCTCCTGGATGTCCTGCGGCAGGTCGGTGCGGATGCGCGTAACGGCATCGCGGGTGTCGTCCAGCGCGGTGGCCAGGTCGGCCTCCAGCTGGAACTCGATGGTGGTGGTGCTGACGCCTTCGCTGACCGAGGACATCACGCGCTTGACGTTGTTGACCGTCGCCACCGAGTCCTCGACCTTGCGGGTCACTTCGGCTTCCAGCTGGCTCGGCGAGGCGCCGGGCTGGGTGACGGTGACCGTGGTCATCGGGAAGGCGATGTCCGGGAAGCGCGCCACCGGCAGCTGATGGAACCCCCACAGGCCGGCCACGCACAGCACGAAGAAGATCAGCAGCGCAGGCAACGGGCGTTTGATCGCCCAGGCAGAAATGTTCATCGTGCGGCGGCCTTGGTCGCGGCCACTACGCGCACGCGGTCGCCCTCACCGAGGAAGCCGGAACCATCCACCACGACCTGGTCACCGGCCTTCAGACCTTCAAGGATCGCGGTGCGGCCCTGCACGGCCTGGCCGGTGCTGACCCGGTGGCGGGTGGCCTGCTGCTTGTCGTTCACGGTGAACACGTAGTTGTGGCCATCGCGCTGCACGATCGCCGCGGTCGGGATGGTCAGCACCGGGCCGTCGCCGGTGACGATGCGGCCATCCACGTAGATGCCCTGCTTGAGCGGGCCGGGCGTGGGCAGATCGGCGTAGATCGTGCCGGTGCGGGTCTGCCCATCGACACCCGGGGTGACCGCGCGGATGCGGCCGCTGACCACCTGGCCGGCATACGGCAGCTCCACGGTGTTGCCTACCGCCACATCGGCCAGCTGGTTTTCCGGCAGCTCCGCGCGCCACTCCAGGCGACCATCGCGGATCAGGCGCAGCAGCTCGGTTCCGGCGGAGACCACCTGGCCCGGCTGCACCAGGCGCTTGGAGATCAGGCCGTCGGCCGGTGCGCGCAGGTCGGCGAAGTCGCGGCGCAGCTTGGCCGCGTCGCGTGCGGCGCGTGCGGTGGAGGTCTGCGCCTCGGCATTGATGCGCGAGGCGCGCAGTTCATCCAGGCTGCTTTCGCTGATCAGCTGCTGGGCGGCCAGCTTGGCGCTGCGCTCGTAGTTCATCCGCGCCAGTTCCTGCGAGGCCTGCGCCTGCCGCAGCGAGGCGTCGGCCTGCGCCAGCTCGCTGTCCAGGGTGCGATGGTCCACCTGCAGCAGCACCTGGCCCTGCTTGACCCATTGGCCCACGTCCACCAGTAGCGCGGTCACCCGCTGGCCGCTGATCTCCACGCCCAGCTGCATTTCCTCGTAGGCGGTCACCGGCCCGGAGACCAGCACCGTGCGCGCCATGGTCTGCTGCTGTGCGGGCGCCAGCGAGACCGGCAGCGCCGAACTGGCGGCCGTGGCGTCGGCCGAAGCCTTGTCGTCCTTGCCGCCACACGCGGACAGCAGCGCGGCGACCAGGATCAGGGAAATACTGCGGAAGGAGGGTGCACGCATTGAGGGGCTTTCCGGGTCGGAACAGCGGGAGAAAAAGGAGTGGGGGATCAGGATTCGCGGGACAGGCGCAGTGCGATGCCATCCAGCATCAGGCCGAGCCCCTGCTCGAAGCGGGCGTCGAAATCGACCTCGCTCCACACATCACGGGCCTGCCAGCAATGGGGGAAGCGCGCTTCGGCCAAGGCCATGAACGCCTCGCCCAGCGCCTCCATGCTGCCGTCGCCGGGCCAGGACTGCTCCTCGATGACGAAGCCCATCGTGTAATACACCAGGTCCATCGAGGTGGTCGCGGCGAAGCGTGCCGAGGCGCCCGCGCCGATCAGCGCGGCGATGCTCGCCTCACCCACCCGCAGCATGTTCTCGGTGGCCAGGAAGGTGCCGGCATAGACCCGCGCGCCATCGCGGCGTGCCTTGAACGCCAGGCGGAACTCGCGCCCGATCTGCAGCAGGGTCTGCCGCCATGGCTGGCCGACGGGCATGTCACGGGCGACGTTGCAGATCATGGCGTCGGCCATGGCATCGATCAGCGCCTGCTTGCTCTTGAAGTGCCAGTACAGCGACGGCGCGCGGATGCCCAGCGAGCAGGCTACTTTGCGCAGCGTGATGCCCTCCAGGCCGGCCTCGTCGAGGATCCGGAAGGCCGCCTCGACGATGTTTTCCCGCGCGATGGGTTGACGCACTGCTGGCCCTGCCTAACGATGTTAGGCGGCGAATCTAACAGTGTTAGGCTGGCCCGGACAAGTGCCGCCCGCTCGCCTCAGGGGGCGATCAGGTCGGGCTGCAGGGCCGCCATCCGGACCCGGTTCCGCCCGCTGGTCTTGGCGTCATACAGCGCCTCGTCCGCGCGGGCGATCAGCGCCTCCAGCAGTCTCTGGTCGCCGCCCGGCAACGCCTCGCCGATCGCGCCGCCGACGCTGACGGAGACGGAGATACGTTCGCCGCCCACCAGGATGGGTTCGGCGGCGACCGCGCTGCGCAGTCGCTCGGCGGCTGCGGGAATCTCATCCACGGCGGAGGCGGCCAGCAGCGCGATGAATTCCTCGCCACCGAAACGGGCGAACAGATCGCGCTCCCGCAGGGCATCCCGGCAACGCCTGGCGACCACTTTGAGTACTTCATCGCCGACCGGATGGCCGTAGGTATCGTTGATCTTCTTGAAGTGATCCACGTCCACCATCAGCACCGCGACCGCACGGCCGTTCGCTTCACGGGCGGCGATGATCTGCGCGGAGCATTCCTCGAAGTGACGGCGATTGGGCACGCCGGTCAAGGGATCGGAGGAGGCGAGGCGGCGCAGTTCGGCGGCCATCAGCAGATCGGCGGTGACGTCGGTGAACAGCCAGATGCGCCCGTGGGCGCCGTTGCCGCGTACCGGATGGGTATCCACCTCGAAGGTCCGTTCGCCCAGCGTCCAGTTCTGCTTCGCGGCGAACTGATCGTTGTTCATCTGGGCGCTGTAGGCCAGCTCCAGCTCGGCATGGTTGTCGCAGCGTTGGCGCAGGGCGCGCATCGGGCCGGCGAGGTCCGCCGCGCGGTGATTGCCCGCCGGACACCCCAGCAGCTCGGCAGCATGCTCGTTGACGGCGGCGCCCACGCCATCGCCATCGATCAGGACGATGCCCGCCGGCACGCTTTCAAACAGATCGAGGAATTGATTGCGGACGATCGCACCGCGTGCGGCCTCCCGCCGTGCGGACAGCAGGCGGGCCACGCTCGTCGCCAGCAGCGGCACCTGCGCCGTCATCGCTGCAGGGGCAGGGGCGCTTCGCCACAGCAGCAGCAGGCCACTCAGCGGCGCCCCGTGCGACGGGGCCGGCACGTAGAGCAGGTGGGTGGGGAGGCCTTCCAGTGCATGGATGATCGCCGTCGGCAGCCGGAACCCCGTTGCTTCGACGGCTTCACCGCTCCAGGTGTGTTCGAGGAGACCGCTGCGCGACAGGTTGAAGCTCGACGAGGGCAGCGCCGGGGCCGCGACCGCCCATGTCGCCCTGCCGCCGGCGTCCACTTCCACTGCCATCACCAGGTCGGCGTGGGAGGCGAGGCGGGCGAACTGGCACAGCGCGGCAAGCGCGTCACTGTCGGACGTCGTCACAACGCGGTGCCTGCCAGTCGCTGTTCGAGGATGCGCATGACGTCATCGGGCGCGGTCATGTGCGGAAGATGACCCGAGGCATCGATCAGATCCAGGGTGGCGCCCTCAATCGCGTTGGCCAGCCAGTGGCCGACCGCGACCGGTACCGCCACGTCGTGTGCGGTCTGGATGAGGTGGACCGGCCTTGAAACCCGCGCGGCCAGGCTGCGCAGATCGGAGGTGAAAATCGTGCGCGAGGTATTGAGTGCGATATCCGGGCGCATCTGGAACAGGGTATTGGAGAAATCGGCGACGACCGCGCTGTCCTCCACGCCGACGACCATCGGGGCGAAGCCGGCGATCCAGGCCTGGTAGTTGGCGCGCATGCTGTCGAACAACTGGTCCAGGTCCTGCGGCTTGAAGCCGCCGGTGTACCCGTCATCGTCGAGGTAGCGCGGCGATGCGCCGATGATGACCAGGCGCTCGAACAGCTCCGGCCGCGCGACGGCAGCCGCCGCGCCGATCATGCCGCTCATCGAGTGGCCAATGTAGGTGCAGTCACGCACGTCGAGCGCGTCGAGGATGTCGATCAGATCGTCGGCATACCCGAACAGCGAGCCGTGTCGTTCGAAATCGTATGTCTGTGCACCGTGCGGGCCGCAGCCGGCAAGATCGAAGGAAATCACATCAAAGCGCGCTTCAAACCAGGGACGCAGTGCGTTCCATGCGGTCTGATCGGTACCAAAACCGTGTGACAGGATCGCGACGTCCTTGCCCGCACCGCTACGGCGCCCGTTGAACCGCTCAAAACTCTCCACGCACATCCACCCATGGCGTCCGGCAAGTGCCGAATACTAGGTCACGCGCGCGTGCGGGTCCAACGCGGGCCACTGCCGAATACCAGTTGCCGCAGATAGCCGCCGATGAAACCTGCGAGCGCACCAAGCAGTAAACGGGCGGCGAGGCGGGCGATACGGCTGGCATGCAGCCGCACCCACGGCAATAGTGTCATTACCTGCGCACCGATCAGCAGGATCAGTACATCCAGCCCCAGCGCATCCACCACGGGCAGCAGTGGCACCAGCAGTGGGTTGCAGGCCATCAGGGTCACGATCGCGGCAGTAAGCGCGAACAGGGCGCGCCGGCCCATCGGCGTGGCGGTCCAGCGGAGCAGGCGGGCAGTCAGGGACACGGCGGTCTCCAGGCAGTTGGCCGGAGTGTACTGCGGTATCGTCATGCTCGAACTCCCGGGAATCCGCCTCATGAAGATCGCAGTATTCAGCGCCCGCCCGTATGACCAGCGCTTTCTCGAGGAAGCCAATCAACGCCGCGGGGCAGGGCAGTCCTTCGAGTTTCTGTATTTCGACGCCGCGCTGGAGGTACATACCGCGGCACTGGCGCAGGACTGCGAAGCGGTCTGCGTATTCGTGAATGATCGGCTGGATGCGCCGGTGCTGCAGGCGCTGCATGCACTGGGCGTGCGCGCGGTGCTGCTGCGTTGTGCAGGCTTCAATAATGTCGACCTGGCCGCCGCCGGCCAGCTGGACCTGTTCGTAGCGCGCGTGCCCGCCTATTCGCCCGAGGCCGTGGCCGAACATGCGCTGGCGCTGGTGATGACGCTCAACCGGCACACCCACCGCGCCTACAACCGGGTGCGCGAGGGCAACTTCATGCTCGATGGCCTGCTGGGCCGCACCCTGCACGGCAAGACCGTGGGCATCGTGGGGACCGGCAAGATCGGGCTGGCGACCGCCCGCATCTTCAAGGGCATGGGCTGCACCGTACTGGGCCACGATCCGTATCCGTCGCCCGCGTTCGCCGCCATCGGCGCGTCGGTCGCGCTGGACGAGTTGCTCGAGCGATCGGATGTCGTCTCGCTGCACTGTCCGCTGACGCCGGACACCCATCATCTGATCGACGACGCGTCACTTGCCCGGATGAAACCCGGGGCGATGCTGGTCAATACCTCGCGGGGTGGGCTGGTGGATACCCATGCGGTGATCCGCGCGCTGAAGTCCCGCCGCCTGGGGCACCTGGCCATCGACGTCTACGAGCAGGAGAGCGGGCTGTTCTTCCAGGACTGGTCCGGCGAGATCATCGACGATGACGCGTTCCAGCGCCTGATGACCTTCCCCAATGTGCTGGTGACCGGGCACCAGGGCTTCTTCACGGTGGAGGCGCTGCAGGAGATCTCGGAGATCACGCTGGGCAACCTGGCCGACTTCGTCAGGGGGGCGGACTGCGCGAACCGGGTGCTGGCCCCCTGAGCGCCGCCGCCGATGACGCCGACCGCCGGTGCGTGTACGGTGGCCACCCCGAGCCCCGGACCTGACCCGTTCATGTCTATACAAGGGCCGGAATGTTGCCGAATCGGGTCATTGCCCGGTACTGCGACAACGTGTCGCAGCCTAAAACAGGCCTTTCCTGCGCTGGATCATTGTCAATGCCTTTCTTAAATGATGCGTGACGGCCTAAAATTAGAAGGCTGACATGATCGTCCTTCGTGCCTGTCCCCTTGGACCGGCACCACCGGCTTTGGCTGGGACGGAGGCGGGCTTGAACTGGCATTCCCTACGCAATTGGATCGACCGATGATTCCGTTGAAACCCCTTGGACGCTTCCTGCGTCCGGGCCTGCTGTTTGCGTTGTCCGTGTTCCTGACGGGCTGCAACTCGGCCATCCTCAACCCCAAGGGCCAGATCGGCCACGACGAGAAGACCCTGCTGATCACGGCCACCGTGCTCATGCTGCTGGTTGTCGTGCCGGTCATCATCATGACCCTCACCTTCGCGTGGAAGTACCGTGCGACCAACACCAAGGCCCGTTACGAGCCGAAGTGGTCGCACTCCACGGCCATCGAAGTGGTGGTCTGGTCGATCCCGTGCATGATCGTGCTGGTGCTGGCCGTGCTGACCTGGCGTTCCTCGCACGCGCTGGATCCGTACCGTCCGCTGGACTCGGACAAGAAGCCGGTGGTGATCGAAGCCATCTCGCTGGACTGGAAGTGGCTCTTCATCTACCCGGAAGAGAACATCGCCACCGTCAACGAGATCACCTTCCCGGTCGATACCCCGCTGAACTTCAAGATCACGTCCGATTCGGTGATGAATGCATTCTTCATCCCGCATCTGGGCAGCATGATCTACTCGATGACGGCCATGGAGACCAAACTCCACCTGATCGCCAACGAGACCGGTGAGTTCCCGGGCATGTCCTCGCACTACAGCGGCGCGGGCTTCAGCAAGATGCATTTCTCCGCGCACTCGGTGACCGAGGCGGAGTACCAGCAGTGGCTGACCAAGGTGCGTGCCGAAAGCGCGAACCTGGACAAGGCCGCCTTCGCTGCGCTGGTCGCCGAGAAGAACCACGACTGGCACCCGGTGACCTATTACGGCACCACCGAGGCCGGCCTGTTCGACTGGGTCATCGCCAAGCACATGGGCGACAACCAGCACTACGGCATGAAGCACGACCACAAGGCCATGAAGCATGACGGCGTCGAAGGCGAAAGCCATGAAGGCCACGACATGCAGGCCATGAGCGGAGCCCACGACGACGCTGCGAAGCTGCCGGTCCATGCCGACCAGCCCGCTGCCGCGGACGCCGCACACACTGCAGACGAGCACGCCGCAGCCGGCCACGCCGGTCACGACGGCTCGGGAGAATGACCATGAATCTGTTGGGTAAACTGACCTTTGCCGACATCCCGCACGATCCGATCATCATCACCACGCTGATCGGCGCGGGGATCGGTGGCCTGCTCGTGCTGGCCCTGATCACCAAGTTCAAGCTGTGGGGCTATCTCTGGAAAGAGTGGTTCACCTCGGTGGATCACAAGAAGATCGGCGTGATGTACCTCATCGTCGCCTTCGTCATGCTGCTGCGCGGCTTCGCCGACGCGATCATGATGCGCATCCAGCAGGCGATGGCTGCCGGCGGCAACGAGGGCGTGCTGCCCCCGCATCACTACGACCAGATCTTCACCGCCCACGGCGTGATCATGATCTTCTTCGTGGCGATGCCGCTGATCACCGGCCTGATGAACGTCGTCGTGCCGCTGCAGATCGGCGCACGCGACGTCGCCTTCCCGTTCGTCAACTCGCTCAGCTTCTGGCTGTTCGTGGCGGGCGCGGGCCTGGTGATGATCTCGCTGGGTGTCGGTGAGTTCGCGCAGACCGGCTGGCTGGCCTTCCCGCCGTTGTCAGGCAAGGAATACAGTCCAGGTGTAGGTGTCGATTACTACATCTGGGGCCTGCAGGTAGCAGGCCTGGGTACCACGCTGAGCGGCATCAACTTCTTCATCACCATTCTGAAGATGCGCACGCCCGGCATGAAGCTGATGCAGATGCCGATCTTCACCTGGACCGCGCTGGTCACCAACGTGCTGATCATCGCCGCCTTCCCGGTGCTGACGATCACCCTGGTGCTGCTGACCCTGGACCGTTACCTCGGCACGCACTTCTTCACCAATGACGGTGGCGGCAACGCCATGCTGTACATCAACCTGATCTGGATCTGGGGTCACCCGGAAGTCTATATCCTGGTCCTGCCGGCCTTCGGCGTGTTCTCCGAGGTCATCGCCACGTTCTCGCGCAAGGCGCTGTTCGGTTACAAGGGCATGGTCTACGCGACGGCCTGCATCGGCGTGCTGTCGTTCCTGGTCTGGCTGCACCACTTCTTCACCATGGGCTCGGGTGCCAACGTCAATGCCTTCTTCGGCATCACGACGATGATCATCTCGATCCCGACCGGCGTGAAGATCTTCAACTGGCTGTTCACCATGTTCCGCGGTCGCGTGCAGTTCACGACCCCGGTGCTGTGGACGATCGGCTTCATGGTCACCTTCACCATCGGCGGCATGACCGGCGTGATGCTGGCGATCCCGGCCATCGATTTCGTGCTGCACAACAGCCTGTTCCTGATCGCCCACTTCCACAACGTCATCATCGGCGGCGTGGTGTTCGGCATGTTCGCCGGCATCACCTACTGGTGGCCGAAGATGTTCGGTTTCCGCCTCAACGAAACCTGGGGCAAGCGTGCGTTCTGGTGCTGGTTCATCGGCTTCTATGTCGCGTTCATGCCGCTCTACATCCTGGGCTTCATGGGCATGACCCGCCGCATGCAGAGCTACCCGAACCTGGAATACCAGCCGCTGCTGATCATCGCCATGTGCGGTGCCTTCATCATCGGCGCCGGCATCCTGTGCCAGATCATCCAGATCGCCGTGTCGATCCGCGACCGCAAGAAGACCGCCGACCTGACCGGCGATCCGTGGGATGCCCGTACGCTGGAGTGGGAAACCTCTTCGCCGCCGTCGTTCTACAACTTCGGCTCGCTGCCGCGCGTCAACGAACTGGACGAGTTCTGGGAGCGCAAGCAGCGTGGTGAGGCGTGGGAACGCCCGGCCAAGTACACCGACATCCACATGCCGCGCAACACCGGCACCGGTGTGGTGATCGGCGCCTTCAGCCTGGTGTTCGGCTTCGCGATGATCTGGCACATCTGGTGGCTGGCGATCGTGGGCCTGGTCGGCATGATCGGCACCTTCATCTGGCGCACCTTCGACAAGGACGTGGATTACTACGTGCCGGCCGCGGAAGTGGAGCGGATCGAGAATGAGCACCGTCGCCACCTGGTGGCGCAGGGCCTGGTGAAATCGGAGCTGAAGGCATGAGCACCACTATCCCCAACACCATGAACCATGGGCACGCCGCGCACGCGGCGGCCCACGGCCATGACGACCACGAGCACCACGACACCGGCGGCAATACCGTCTTCGGTTTCTGGGTGTACCTGATGAGCGATTGCCTCATCTTCGCCACGCTGTTTGCGACCTACATCGTGCTGTCCGGCGGCACCGACGGTGGCCCCGGCCCGAAGGACCTGTTCGAACTGTCCTTCGTCGCCTGGGAAACCACGCTGCTGCTGGTCTCCTCGCTGACCTTCGGCCTGGGCATGATCGCCATGCACAAGCAGAAGGTGGGCCAGATGTACGCATGGCTCGCCCTGACCTGGCTGCTGGGCTTCGGCTTCATGTGCATGGAAGTGTGGGAGTTCAACCACCTGATCCATCAGGGCTACGGTCCGGACCACAGTGCGTTCCTGTCGGCGTTCTTCGCGCTGGTCGGTACCCACGGTCTGCACGTGAGCGCGGGTCTGCTGTGGCTGCTGATCATGTTCATCCAGATCAAGCAGAACGGCCTGACCCAGACCAACAAGACCCGCATGGCGTGCCTGAGCCTGTTCTGGCACTTCCTGGATCTGATCTGGATCGGCGTGTTCTCCGTCGTCTATCTGAATGGAGCGCTGTAATGGCCGCACATGACAATCACGCACACGATCATGGCCACAGCGCTGCCGGCGAAAGCCATGGCAGCGTCAAGTCCTACCTGATCGGCTTCGTCCTGGCCGCCGTGCTGACCATCATCCCGTTCTGGGCGGTCATGCATGGCGACCTGCCGCGCTTCACCACCGGCGTCATCATCGTCGTTGCCGCGGTGCTGCAGATCCTGGTGCACCTGGTGTTCTTCCTGCACCTGGACCGCTCCTCGGAACAGCGCTGGAACGTCAGCGCGGCGGCCTTCACCGTCGTGGTGATCGGCATCATCGTCGCCGGTTCGCTGTGGGTCATGCACAACATGAACGTGCACATGATGCACTGACGTCTCTCCGACGTTGCCACACGCAGAAAGGCCGCCCTCGGGCGGCCTTTTTGTTGCGCGATGTGATGGCGATGGTGCCGCGCGTTACGCCGCCTTCGCCAGCCGCATGAACTCCACGGCATCCACCGGCCGCCCGAGGTGATACCCCTGCAGCTGATCGCAGCCCATGTCGCTCAGGTACTGGCGCTGACCGGCGGTCTCCACGCCCTCGGCGACGATCTGCAGCTGCAGCGAGCGGCCCAGGGCGATGATCGAGGAAACGATCGCGGCGTCTTCCGCGTTGTCTTCCAGGTCGTGTACGAAGGCGCGGTCGATCTTCAGCTCGGTGGCCGGCATGCGCTTGAGGTAGAGCAGGCTGGAATAGCCGGTGCCGAAATCATCGATGGAGATGTTCACGCCCATCGCGGTCAGTCCGTGCAGGATCAGCAGGCTGGCTTCCACGTCGCGCATCGCGGTGGTCTCGGTGACCTCCAGGGTCAGCCGCTTCGGGTCCAGCCCATGCTTGTCCAGCGTGCGCTGCACAGTCTCGAGCAGCGTGCTGGAGCCGAACTGCAGCGGCGACAGATTCACCGCCATGGTCCAGTCCGGGTGCCCGGCATCGTGCCAGTGACGCAGCTGCCCACAGGCCTGGTCGAGCACCCAGTCGCCGATGGAGAGGATCAGTCCGCTGCGCTCGGCGATCGGAATGAACGCATCCGGCGAGAGCAGGCCCAGCTCGGGGTGCTGCCAGCGCACCAGTGCTTCGGCGCCGATCAGCGACTTCCCGTTGGCCTGGAACTTGGGCTGGTAGTGCAGCACCAGCTCGCTGCGGCTGACCGCCTTGCGCAGCTCCTGCAGCAGTTTCAGCTGGCGGTTGGCGCTCACGTTGAGCGACTGGGTGAAGAAGGTATAGCCGTTCCGGCCCGAGTCCTTGGTGTGGTACATCGCCGCATCGGCGTGCGCCATCAGGTCCCGCTCGGTGCTGGCATCGGCGGGGTACAGCGCGATGCCGAGGCTGGCGCTGACCTGCAGTTCCAGTGCGTCGATCTCGAAGGGCTCGGCCACGCTGGCGATGATGCGTTCGGCAACCACGGCCGCGTCTTCGGGATCCTCCACCTGGAACACGATGACGAACTCGTCCCCGCCCAGGCGTGCGAAGGTGTCCTGCGCGCGCAGCAGCGCGGTGATCCGCTCACTGACCTGGATCAGCAATTGGTCACCGAGCTGATGGCCGTAGGCATCGTTGATCGCCTTGAATCCATCGAGATCGCAGAACATCACCGCGAAGCTGAATTGCCGACGCTGTGCCTTTTCGATGGCCTGTTCGATCCGGTCCTGCAGCAGCATGCGGTTGGGCAGCTGGGTCAGCGGGTCATGCAGGGCGGCCTGCATCAGCTTTTCGTTGGCCTGGGCCAGCGAATCGGCGAGCAGGCCGGTGCGGGTACGCATCTGGCGATCGAACACCGAGGCGATCAATGCGATCCCCAGCGTGGCCAGCGTGGTGACGATCACCAGCACCGCCAGCCACTTGGTATCGATCCCCTGGCCGTAGGCCGCGCCGCACAGCGCGCCTTCGGGGAAGGTGGCCGCCGCCATGCCGGTGTAGTGCATGCCGACGATCGCCAGGCCCATCACCAGCGAGGCCACGCCGCGCAGCAGGAACGGACGGCGCTGTTCCAGGCGCAGCCGGAACGCGATCCACAGCGCCGCACCGGCCGCGCCGATGGCGATCAGGATCGAGGCGGTGAACCACAGCGGGTCGTAGTCGATGCCCGGCTGCATCTCCAGCGCGGCCATGCCCAGGTAATGCATCGCCGCGATCCCCAGCCCCAGCAGCACCGCGCCGGCACACAGCCGCGACCAGGGTAGCTCCGCGCGCGAGACCAGCCACAGGGCATAGGCCGAGGCGCCGACCGACACCGCCAGCGAGTAGAGGGTGATCGCCAGGTCGTAGCCGACCGGGATCGGCAGATCGAAGGCGAGCATGCCGATGAAGTGCATCGACCAGATGCCCAGGCCCATCGCGCCCGCGCCACCGGCCAGCCACCAGCGGGCGACCCGGCCACGGGTGCTGGCCAGGCGACCGGCCATGTCCAGGGCCGTATACGAGGCCAGGATGGCGACCAGCAGCGAGAAGACGACAAGACTCTGGCTGTAGGTGCCGGTCATGGAGAAACCTGGAGAGATTGAAGGAGGGGCAGTGGCCCGCCGCAGTATCGGCATCGGGGCCGGAATCTTGAGCGCGTACGTCCGGCGTCTCGGTTGCTGCGACGCGGCTCGGCTATCCTGCCCCATCGATTCTGAAGCGGAAGTGGACATGGCCAAGCGACTCACCGCTTACGTCTGCAGTGAATGCGGCGCCGAATACAGCAAGTGGCAGGGCCAGTGCACCGAGTGCGGGGTATGGAACACGCTCAGCGAGATCACGCTGGAAAGCGCCACGCCCGCCAAGTCCTCGCCGGCGTCGCGCCGTTCCGGCTGGGCCGGCAAGGTCGACGCGCCCAAGATCATGGCGCTCAAGGACGTGCAGCAGACCGAGCACCTGCGGGTGAGCACCGGCATCGGCGAGTTCGATCGCGTGCTGGGTGGCGGCCTGGTCGAAGGCGCGGTGGTGCTGGTCGGTGGTGATCCGGGCATCGGCAAGTCCACCCTGCTGCTGCAGGCGGTGGCGAAGATGGCCGCGACGCTGCCGGTGCTGTACATCACCGGCGAGGAGTCGCTCTCGCAGGTCGCCGGCCGCGCGGTGCGGCTGGATCTTCCGCTGGACAACGTCAATGCGCTGGCCGAAACCCAGGTCGAGGCGATCCTGCAGCATGCCAGCGTGGCCAAGCCGCGGCTGATCGTGGCCGATTCGGTGCAGACCCTGTGGACCGAATCGCTGACCGCGGCCCCCGGTTCGGTCAGCCAGGTGCGCGAGAGCGCGGCACGGCTGGTGCGCTTCGCCAAGGAGACCGGCACGGCCGTGTTCCTGGTCGGCCACGTGACCAAGGAGGGCGGCATCGCCGGCCCGCGCGTGCTCGAGCACATGGTCGATGCGGTGCTCTATTTCGAAGGTGAGAGCGGCAGCCGCTTCCGCCTGCTGCGCGCCTTCAAGAACCGCTTCGGCGCGGTCAACGAGCTCGGTGTGTTCGCGATGGGCGAGAAGGGGCTGAAGGAAGTCTCCAATCCCTCCGCGATCTTCCTGTCCGGTGGCAGCACCCAGCAGCCCGGCAGCTGCGTGATGGTCACCCGCGAGGGCACCCGTCCGCTGCTGGTGGAAGTGCAGGCGCTGGTGGATGCCTCGCCGCTGTCCAACCCGCGCCGGGTCGCGGTGGGCCTGGAACAGAACCGGCTGGCGATGCTGCTGGCGGTGCTGCACCGCCACGGCGGGGTGCTGGTCGGCGACCAGGACGTGTTCGTCAACGTGGTGGGTGGCATCCGTGTGCAGGAGACCGCGGCCGATCTGCCGGTACTGCTGGCGGTGTTGTCTTCGCTGCAGGACCGGCCGCTGGCCGAGAAGACGATCGCGTTCGGCGAGGTCGGCCTGTCCGGCGAGATCCGCCCGGTGCCCAACGGTGAGGACCGCCTGCGCGAAGCGGCCACGCATGGCTTCAAGCGCGCGATCGTGCCCAAGGCGAATGCGCCGAAGACCGGCAGCGTGAAGGGCATGGAGGTGATCGCGGTGGAGCGGCTGTCGGAGGCGATCGACGCGCTGTGAATGGCAGGCCGCACAGCTGCAGTTCATCCGCCACCCAGTGAAGCAAGGGCACTCGGGGCTTTTACTGCCAAGGCTGTGGGCCTTCCCGGCGCGCAGGTGAGGGCCTCGATGACGGCGCCAGGACGCAGCCGCAATCACACAGGGCTGTGCTAGTTTTCCCGGCGCTTCCTCGCCCCGGCTCATTTCGACGCCGGGGCACGCACCCCGGAGAAAACGATTACATGGAAGAGACGACCCTCGAAGCCGCCGGCGCCACTGAAATCCGTCGTGCCGGTGTCGATCTCAATGGGTTGATGACGGTTCTGGGCAAGCATCTGTATTCCACCCCGGTGGTCGCCCTGCGCGAACTGGTCCAGAACGCGCACGATTCCCTGGTCCGCCGCCGCCTTGAGCAACCCGACTGGGTCGAGCCGGGGCGTATCGAAGTGCATGGCGATGCGGGCAACGGCATCGTGCGCATCATCGATACCGGCGCGGGCCTCACCCAGCGCGAGATCCACGACTACCTGGCTACCGTGGGTGTGGGCTATACCCGCGGCCTGCGCCAGGCCGGTGAGGACGATGAAGGCCTGATCGGGATGTTCGGCCTGGGCTTCCTGTCCGCCTTCGTGCTGGCACGACGGGTGACGCTGCGCACCACGTCCTACCAGACCCCGACGCTGGGGCATTGCTATGTGTCCAGCAACGCCGAGCAGTACACCGTGTCGCCGATGCCGGCGCGTGCGATCGGCACCGAAGTGCTGCTGGAGCTGCACGCGGACTTCCAGCACCTGGCCCAGGAAGCGCATCTGCGCGACATCCTCGGCCGCTACTGTGCGCTGCTGCGCGAACCGATCTACATCGGCCACGATGCGCAGCCGATCAACCCCGAGCCGCCGCCGTGGCGCCCCCGCGATGGCGTGGTGCTGCACCCGCTGCAGGCGCAGCGCCGCGCGGTGGAATTCGCCGCGCGCTTCGAGCGCAACTTCGAACCCATCTGCGCCGTGCCCGTGCGCGCCGCGCCCGGCAGCGATGGCGTGGGCCTGCTGTGGGTGCAGGACGGTGCCACCTATGGCACCAGCGACAACCGCAACCTGTCCGTGTTCGTGCGCGGCATGCTGCTTGACGACGACGCGCGCGACCTGCTGCCGCCGTGGGCCGGGTTCATCGGCGGGGTGATCGAGTCCAACCGCCTCACCCCCACTGCCAGCCGCGAAGACCTGCAGCGCGACGAGGCCTACCGCTCGGTCCAGCATGCGCTGGGCGAAGCCCTGATCGAAGGCCTGGCCGAGGTGGCGCGCCAGCAGCCGGAGGCATGGCGCCGGGTCCTGGCCCGCCACAACGAAGCGCTGCTCGGCGCGGCACTGTGCGATGAGCGCCTGTTCCAGCTTCTGATGGAGCACGTGCGCCTGCCGACCTCGCAGGGCGACATGAAAGCCAGCGAGCTGCCCTCACGCGGCGCGCTGCATGTGATCCTGGACAGCGGCGGCGGCTTCGAGGAAATGCTGTTCCGGGCGATGGGCGTTCCTGTCGCGCATGGTCATCGCTACGCCGTGGTGCCGTTCCTGCGGCGCTGGGCGCAGGCCAAGGGCATGCGCCTGGTCGAGCTGGGCACCGAGCAGGGCAACCGCGCGCTGTTCAAGGCCGGGAGCCTGCCCGAGGCCGACATCGCATGGCTTCAGCAGCACCTGGGCGATGGCGAGCAGCTGCTGCCTGCGCATTTCAGCCCGATCGAGCTGCCGGTGGTGGTAGTGCCCGACCGCGAAGCCGAACTCAAGCGCCGCCTCGAAGACGATGACAACGACAAGCGCGTCTCGATGGCGGCATTGCGGCTGGCGCGCCAGTTCACCGCGCGCATCGCCGCGCGCGAGGTGTCGCGCCTGTACATCAACCTGGACAACCCCGCGGTACAGGCATTGCTGGCGGCGATGCGCAGCGGCAACCCGCAGGCCGAGGCCGCTGCGCGTCTGCTGCGTTCGCTGAAGATCATCGTCAGTGCGCAGGGGCGTGCGCAGGATGCCGGCACCGGCAGCGGCGATCTCAACCGCGCATTTGCCGACATCGCCGTGGCCCTGCAGCAGATGCTGCAGGCGCCGCGCTGACTCTCCATTTCGACACACTAGGACGCTGGGACCGCATGGATATCTGGAATTGGGTGGAAAAGCTGCAGGACGACCTGGGCGAAGCCGGGCAGCCGCAGAGCGCGCAGCTGCTGACGCGGCTCACCGACGACGTCTGCGAACTGCGCATGGACCGTGTCGATGCGCTGTTGCCCGAGGCGCGTGCGCTGGGCAAGACCCTGGGCAATCCTTGGCTGGACGTGTTTGTCGGCCACTGGGAAATGCGCAACCGGGTCGGCAACCGGGTTGAAGGCGAATCGGCACTGGGCGATGCGGTGGCGCTGTTCGAACGCGCGCATCGCGCCGATACGGCCGAATGCCCGCAGTCGATCTGCGTTACCCAGGACCTGGCCGCCTGCTACGGCAACATCGACGGTCCGGGCTGGGTGCCCGAGCGTGTGGAGGTGTGCGAAGAGACGCTGTCGCGAGTGGATCCGAGCTGGGCATGCTTCCAGTGCCTGAGCTGCGAGAAGGCCGACGCGCTGCTCGACGATGGCCGCGCCGACGAGGCGCTGACGTACCTGGACGTGCAGGCCGCCACCGTCCTGGCGCACGGTGGCACGGTGTACGACAGCTTCCCGGAAACGCGCATCAAGATCCTGCTCGCCAGCGGCCGCGCCGCCGAGGCGTTGGCACTGATCGAGCAGCGCGAAGGGGAGGTCGCTGCCGAAGGGAATTACGAACCCGCCAACTGCACCGTGCCGCGCAGGCTGTCCAAAGCCTGGGCGCTGGCACAGCTGGGCCGCGATGAAGAGGCGCTGGCCTCGCTCGTGCCGTTCGGCCAGTTGTCGCCGAACTACCGGCGCATGTGGGCGCACGTGGTCGCGCTGCTGGTGCGGGCGTCGCCGGAACGCAACAGCTGGGACCTGGGCAGCCGTCTCAACGCCACCCTGGCGCACTTTTCCGACGTCGGCGCGCACCGCTTCGTGATCGAGATCGCCGGGCTGTGCGTGGAGATGGCGCTGCAGCGCGGGGCAGGGTGGGTAGCACGCCGGCATCTGGCACTTGCCCGCCGCCATCTCGGCCAGTTGCGCCAGGACCGCGGCGCGGCCCAGCAGGTGGCGGACATGGCCGCGCGCATCGATGCCGCGCCGGCCGCGGCCGCACTCCCTGTGCCCGCCGCGGAACTGCTCGACTGGCTGGCCGCGCAGGGCGAGGCAAGCCAGTCGCGCGATCCCGAGCGCGAAGCGGAGTGGCTGCTGCAGGGCGTGGCAGAGCGGCCCGATGACGCCGCGCTGGTGGACACCGCCGCCTCGGCGCTGAGCGCCTGTGGCGCTGAGGACGATGCCATCGCGCTGCTCTGGGCATTCGTGGAGCGGCATCCGGAAGAAGATGCCCAGCCCGCGTATTCGCTGATGCGGCTGTTGACCCAGCGCGGTGATGAAGCCGGGCTGCTACGCCTGGCCCGCCACTACGAGGTGACGGTGCCGGTGTTCGCCCTCTGGTGCCAGGCGCAGCTGGCCCGGCGCCTGTCCGACTGGGCGGCACTGGAACAGGCGGTCACTGCGCTGCTGGCGCTGTCGCCAGGGTCGCACGGCGCACGTGGCATGCTTGCGTCCTCGTACCTGGTTGCCAAGCGCTTCGAGGAGGCCGCGCAGCACTACCGCCACCTCACCGAGGTACTGGAGGAACCGCGCAGCGCGCATTGGGACCACATGACCGCCGCCAGCGCCGCGCGCGACTGGCCGGCGGTGCGCCACTCGGCCGCTGCCATCGGCATGGAACTGGAGAGCACGGACGGGCCGGTGGAGGAGAATTTCGGCTGGGTCATCATCCGCTGCATGGATGGCGGCGAGCCGATCGAGTACTACGCCCGCCGTACCGGACCGGTGACCGCGCGCATCATCGAGAATGCCCCGGCCAACCGCACCCAACGGGTGGACGACTGGGTGGTCTTCGACGCCGAACTGGTACACGCGGCGCCGGAAGACGAGGCCGAGCGCGAGCACTTCATGCCTACTTATGCCGAGGTGCATACGCTGGAAAGTGGTGGCTACGCGGCAAGCTGGCTGATCGATGGCGTGGACCCGGGCGAGGCGGCGTGGAACGCTTTCACCGAGGCGGTCGAGGCGCGTGGCTGGAAGCTGTGGAAGCACAGTCGCGATGATTATCAGCTGACCGATCCGGACACCGAGGGCGGCCATCTGCCCGGCGTCCTGTTCACCCTTGCGCAGCCGCAGGACCAGCCACCGCTGGCACTGCACCGCTTCCTGGTGGAGGCCACCGCCGCGTGGACGCACCCGATGTGCTGGCTGCGCCTGGCAGAAGCCTGCAACCAGGACGCGCAGCGCCACCTGGAGGCCATCGAACGCTACGGTCTGTAATCCCCGGCGGGGCCGCGTGCCGACCAACGATCGGCATGCGGTCCACGGGTAGGTGCCGACCGTTGGTCGGCACGCCTCTATCGGGTGCGCCCGAACACCAGCTCGATCACGAACTGGCTGCCGAAGAACGCCAGCAGCAGCAGCGCCATCGCGGTCAGGGTCCAGTGCACGGCCTTCGCGCCGCGCCAGCCATAGCGGCGGCGGCCGATCAGCAGGGTGCCGAACACGATCCAGGACAGGATGCTCAGCACCGTCTTGTGCACCAGCTTCTGGGCCAGCAGGTCATCGACGAACAGCACGCCGGTGACCAGCGTCAGCGTCAACAGTGCGAAGCCGACGGCGATCACCCGGAACAGCAGCGCTTCCAGGTCGGCCAGCGGGGGCAGGGCGCGCAGCCACGGGCGGAAATCGCGGCGGCGCAGGGCGCGCTCCTGCAGCCACAGCATGATCGCCAGCAAGGCGGCCACGCTCAGGGTGGCGTACGCAAGCAGGGCCATCCACGCATGCGTGGCCAGTTGCCAGCCCAGCGGCCGGCTCGGTGCGTGGCCGTAGGCGTGATAGATCCACAGCACGGCCGCGGCCATCGGGAACACCAGGACCCCCAGCGCGGCCATGCGCCCGCGCGCGGCCACCAGCGAGGTCAGCCACGCCATGCCCAGGCCGACCAGCGACAGGGCGGCGAAGAAGTGCATGTCCGGCCCGCCGCTGGTGCGCATCGCCACCAGCACGTGATAGCCGCCGTGCAGCAGCATCGCCGGCAGCGCCGGCCACAGCCAGGCCGGTGAGGTCACCGCATCATCGCGGACGACCGCGCGCACCAGCAGGCCGGTGGCGGTCAGGTACAGCAGGGTCGCGATGAGAACGATTGTCATCGTGTCAGTTTCGCATACCCCCGGGGTGCTGGCGATGCCCGGCGGGCCGCAGGCAGGGCCGGTCCGGGAGTCCGGGCGGAACCGTTATACTGGCGGTCTCATTGTCTTTTGTTCTGAACAGGTCGCTTCCATGTTCGAGTCCCTGACCCAGCGCCTCTCCGGCACCATCGAGCGGCTGCGCGGCCGCGGTCGCCTGACCGAGGAAAACATCCGCGAGGCCACCCGCGAGGTCCGCATCGCGCTGCTCGAAGCCGACGTCGCGCTGCCCGTGGTGCAGGCGCTGGTCGAACGCATCAAGGTGCGCGCGGTCGGCCAGGAAGTGCTCAAGTCGCTGACCCCGGGCCAAGCGCTGATCAAGGTCGTGCGCGACGAGCTGACCGCGGTCATGGGCTCGGCCGCGTCGGACCTGAACCTCAACGTGCCGGCGCCGGCGATCATCCTGATGGCCGGCCTGCAGGGTGCGGGCAAGACCACCACGGTGGGCAAGCTGGCCAAGCACCTCAAGGAAAAGCGCAAGAAGAAGGTGATGGTGGTCTCGGCCGACGTCTACCGACCGGCCGCGATCGAGCAGCTCAAGACCCTGGCCGACCAGGTCGGCGTGCTGTTCTTCCCGTCCACCGCCGACCAGAAGCCGGAAGCCATCGTCCGCGCCGCGATCGATGACGCCCGCAAGTCGTTCGTCGACGTGCTGATCGTCGATACCGCCGGTCGCCTGGCCATCGACGAAGCGATGATGGCCGAGATCAAGGCGCTGCACGCCGCAGTCAACCCGGCCGAAACGCTGTTCGTGGTCGACGCCATGACCGGCCAGGATGCCGCCAACACCGCCAAGGCCTTCGGCGACGCGCTGCCGCTGACCGGCGTGGTGCTGACCAAGACCGACGGTGACGCCCGCGGCGGTGCCGCGCTGAGCGTGCGCTACATCACCGGCAAGCCGATCAAGTTCGTCGGCGTGAGCGAAAAGCCGGACGGCCTGGACGTGTTCCATCCGGACCGTATCGCCAGCCGCATCCTGGACATGGGCGACGTGCTGTCGCTGGTGGAGC
Source organism: Stenotrophomonas sp. JAG2 (assembly GCF_041080745.1). Lineage (NCBI taxonomy): Bacteria > Pseudomonadati > Pseudomonadota > Gammaproteobacteria > Lysobacterales > Lysobacteraceae > Stenotrophomonas > Stenotrophomonas sp. JAG2. Next base: position 43,661 of record NZ_JBEUMH010000003.1, read on the forward strand.
AGGTCGAGCAGCAGGTCGACAAGGACAAGGCGCAGAAGCTGGCCGAGAAGGTCGCCAAGGGCAAGAAGTTCGATCTGAACGACATGCGCGACCAGCTCGAGCAGATGCAGAACATGGGCGGCATCGGCGGCCTGATGGACAAGCTGCCGGGCCTGGGCCAGATCCCCGAGCACCTCAAGCAGCAGGTCAGCCAGGGCAAGGAAGTGCCGCGCATGATCGCGATCATCAACTCGATGACCAAGAAAGAGCGCCGCAACCCGGGCCTGCTCAACGGCTCGCGCCGCGCCCGCATCGCCCGTGGTTCCGGCCTGACCCCGGCCGACGTCAACAAGCTCATGAAGCAGTTCCAGCAGATGGAAAAGATGATGAGCAAGATGGCCGGCGGCGGCATGAAGGGCATGATGCGCAGCATGAAGGGGATGATGGGCGCCATGGGCGGCCGCGGCGGCATGCCGTTCCGCTGAGAAGGGCAATACAGGTTGCAAGCGTCATCGGGTGCTGGATTTGCCTCTTGTAGCGGGTCCGGCCGGCTGATTCACTGGTTCGCTTGAACTATCAAGGGAATGTTCGTGAAAAAGTTGATCGTGGTGATGGCGCTCGTCCTGTCCCTGGCCGCCTGCAAAGACGATGCTTCTGTATCGCAGAAGGCCGGCAGTGCGATCAGCGGGACCGCCGCCGATTTCGTCGCCGGGCTGGGCGAAGGTGTGGACAAGCGGATGACCGTGATCCTGCAGGCTGACCCGGCGCTGGCCACGCGTGGCTTGACGGTGACCCAGGGCAAGAGCCGTGGCATGGGCTCCAAGAATGCCGCTGTCTATGTGGTTGCCGACAAGCCGTTCAAGGGCAAGCTGGTGGCGCGCGCGCTGGATGGAGAGGGCACCGAGATCGGCCGGTCGGTGGTCGAGGAGGAGTTCGCCGCCGATGACGCACGCTATGTGAGCTTCACCTTCAACGAGGAAATGGACAGCCAGCTGGTGCGCACCTACGCACTGTCGGCGCGCTGAGTCCTGCGGGCGTGCATTCCGGGCAGGGACGGTGCGGCGTATGCTGGCACCGTCTCCTTCCACAGGTGCGCCGCGCGTGAATGGTTCCCCGCTTCTCGAACGCGCCGACAGCTTCTGTCGGCGTTTTGCATTGCAGACCCCGATCCTGCTGGCACCGATGGCCGGCGCCTGCCCGGTGCCGCTGTCGGCCGCGCTGGCCAACGCCGGCAGCATGGGCGCGATGGGCGCGGTGTTGTCGCAGCCGCAGGACATCGTGGCGTGGATGACTGATTTCCGCGCGCAGTCCACCGGCCCGGCGCAGGTCAATGTGTGGATTCCGGATCCGCTGCCGTCGCGCGATGCCGATGCTGAAACCGCGACACGCCGCTTCCTGGCGCAGTGGGGCCCGGAGGTGCCGGCCAGTGCCGCCGATGCGGGGCCGGCCGATTTCGATGCGCAGTTCGATGCCCTGATCCAGGCGCGCCCGGCGGTGGCGTCGACCATCATGGGGGTGTTCACGGCGGCACAGGTCCAGCGCCTGAAAGACGTGGGCATCGCCTGGATCGCCTGCGCCACGACCTTGTCCGAAGCGCTGGCCGCGCAATCCGCCGGCGCCGATGCCGTGGTCGCACAGGGCTTCGAAGCCGGCGGCCACCGTGGCGCGTTCAATCCCGAGGCGGCCGAGCGCCAGCTGGTCGGGCTGTTCGCGCTGCTGCCGCGGCTGGCCGACCACCTGGAGATCCCGGTCATCGCTGCCGGTGGCATCGCCGACGGTCGTGGCATCGCGGCGGCACTGACGCTGGGCGCGAGCGCGGTGCAGGTCGGCACGGCCTTCCTGCGTACCCCGGAGTGCCGCTTGGATCCGGCGTGGTCGCAGGCGCTGGCCGAGGCCGAGCCGGAAGACACCTGGCCGACGCGCGCCTTCAGTGGCCGTCTCGGGCGTGGCCTGGCGACGGCGTATGTGCGCGCCGCTGCTTCTCCTGACGCACCACAGCCGCGGCCCTATCCGGTGCAGCGTGGGCTGACTGCGCCGATGCGTGCGCAGGCGGGCCGCGACAACAACGTCGATGCAATGCAGGCCTGGGCCGGGCAGTCCGCGTGGATGGCCCCGGCACGCCCGGCGGCCGAGGTGCTGCAGCAGATGTGGTCCGATGCGAGGGCGCTGCTCGGATGACGCTCTACTGCAATGGCCGCGCCGCCAGCGCCGATGATCTTGCCGGTGCACTCACCAACTACGGCCATTTCACTTCGCTGCAGGTGCGCAAAGGCGCGGTGCAGGGGCTGGATCTGCATCTGCAGCGTCTGCAGGAGGGCACGGTGGAGCTGTTCGGCACCGCACTGGATCCGCTGCAGGTGCGCGCCTGGATGCACGACGCGCTGCAGGCCGAAGGTGCGGTCGATGCCTCGCTGCGGGTGACCGTGTTTTCGCGCCAGTTCGATTTCCGGCGGCCGCTGCAGCCCGTCGCCGTGGATGTGCTGGTGGCCGTTGCGCCGCCGGTCGATCTGCCGGCGATAGCGCGGCGACTGCGGACGGTCCGTTATCAGCGCGAGCTGCCGCACGTGAAGCATGTCGGCACGTTCGGGTTGTTCCAGCATCGCCGGGAGGCCTTGCTGGCCGGGGTGGATGACGCGCTGTTTTTCGGCGACGACGGCCTTGTCAGCGAAGGCACCACCTGGAACATCGCGTTCGCCTCGGGCAGCACGCTGGTCTGGCCGGAGGCGCGCGCCCTGCGCGGCACCCATGAGCGTCTGCTGCAGGCGGGGTGGGGCGGTGATCAGCAGGTGCGGCCTGTCGCACTGGCGGACCTGCCCGGATTCGATGCCGCCATCGCCTGCAACGCAGCCGGCCTCTGGCCGATCGCGGCGATCGATGGGGTCGTGCTGGCGAACTCGGAAGCGCTGTGCGCCAAGGCCCGTCAGGTGCTGGGGGCAGTGGCCTGGCAGCCGCTGGTGGCCTGAGCCGCCGGATCTGCAGGCCCTGTTCAGCTTTCCCGGTCTTCACAGGCTTGGAATGACCGGAGGCCGCCGCTATAATCGCCGGCTTACCGCGCCATCCTGGCGACTGGGCAATTGAGGAAACAACACCATGGTCAAGATTCGACTGACCCGCGGCGGCGCCAAGAAGCGTCCGTTCTACCACATCATCGTGACCGACTCGCGCAGCGCCCGTGATGGCCGCAACATCGAGCGCGTCGGTTATTACAACCCGGTTGCCCAGGGTGCCGAGTCCCGCATCGTGCTGGACCTGCCGCTGGTCGACAAGTGGGTCGCCAACGGCGCCCAGATGACCGACAAGGTTCGCAACCTGTACAAGGAAGCGACCAAGGCCCAGGCCTCCGCGGCCTGATCCTGAAGGGCCGCGCCTGCCGCGGCCCATTCGGTCCATACAGATGAAAGATACCGAGCGCCGGATCCTGCTGGGCAGGATTGTCGGCGCTTTTGGTGTGCGAGGCGAGATCAAGCTCGAGTCCTGGACCGAGCCGCGTACCGCCATTTTCCACTACCAGCCCTGGATCCTGCGGACCCCCGCCGGCCAGGAGAGCACGCTTACCGGTGCGCGCGGACGTCAGTCCGGCAAGCATCTCGTGGCCGTGTTTCCCGACATCACCGACCGCGATGTGGTCGAGGCGATGTACGGGACCGAAGTCTATGTCGCACGCAGTGCACTGCCGCCCCCGAAGTCCGACGAGTATTACTGGGTCGATCTGGAAGGTCTGCAGGTGCGCACCGTCGATGGCGTTGAACTGGGGCGGGCTTCGCACCTGTTCTCGACCGGCTCCAACGACGTGCTCGTGGTGCAGGGTGATCGTGAGCGGATGATTCCGTTCGTGCAGCCCGAGTTCGTCGTCTCGGTGGATTTCGAGGCCAACCTGATCGTGGTCGACTGGGATCCGGAGTTCTAGGCCGGATGCGTATCGACGTCGTCACGTTGTTCCCCGAGTTCATGGCGCAGTCGGCCGCGCTGGGCGTGGTCGGCCGTGCCGCTGAGCGCGGCCTGCTTGAACTGCACGGCTGGAATCCGCGTGACTATGCCGAAGGCAACTACCGCCGGGTGGACGACCGTCCATTCGGGGGTGGCCCGGGCATGGTCATGCTGATCGAGCCGCTCCGGGCCTGCCTGGCGGCCGCGAAAGCGGCCGATCCGGCGCCCGCGCCGGTGATCTACCTCAGTCCTCAGGGTAAGCCGCTGACCCAGGCCAAGGTCCGCGAGCTGGCGGCGCTGCCGCGGATGATCCTGCTCTGTGGCCGTTATGAAGGCATCGATGAGCGCTTCCTCGAGGCCGAGGTCACCGAGGAAATCTCGCTCGGCGATTACGTCCTGTCCGGCGGTGAGCTGGGCGCGGCGGTGATCGTCGATGCAGTGACCCGGCTGCAGGAGGGGGCCCTCGGCGATGCTGAATCGGCCGCCCAGGACAGTTTCGAAGGCCCGCAGGGTCTGCTGGACTGCCCGCATTACAGCCATCCGGCCCAGCATGAATGGGGCGCCGTCCCCGATGTGCTGCGCTCGGGCAACCATGCCGCCATCGCCCGCTGGCGCCGGCAGCAGTCGCTGCTGCGCACGGCGCTGCGGCGGCCGGACCTGCTCGACGAAGGCCAGTTGTCCAAGGCCGACCGCCTCCTGCTGGAGCAGGCGCGGCAGGCCGTGGCCAAGGATCCGACCCCCTAGCGCAGGGGCGGAATCTTGTTTACAATTCGGGATTGCCATCGGCCTTTTGGGCCCGTTGGTAGGATCCCTACAAAAAAACGTGCAGCACAGTCCGGTGACTGCATGAGCCCACGTTGTCGAACGACACGACCACCCGAACACTATCGGTGCACCCATGAGCAAGCTGAACAAATCCATCCTCTCGGACTTCGAATCCGCCCAGATCACCCGCGAGCTGCCGAAGTTCAGCCAGGGTGACACCGTCGTCGTTAACGTGAAGGTGAAGGAAGGCAACCGTGAGCGCGTCCAGGCTTACGAAGGCGTCGTCATCGGCACCAAGAACGCCGGCCTGAACTCCGCGTTCACCGTCCGCAAGATCTCGCACGGCTACGGCGTCGAGCGCGTTTTCCAGACCCACAGCGCCATCATCGACTCGGTCGAAGTGAAGCGTCGTGGTAAGGTCCGCGCCGGCAAGCTGTACTACCTGCGTGGCCTGGAAGGCAAGGCTGCCCGCATCAAGGAAGATCTGGCTGCTGCTGCGCAGGCCAAGGCCGCGCGCCTGGCTGCCAAGGCTGCCCAGTAATTCCCGGCCGACAACTCCGGTTGTCGCCTCAAACGGCCACCTTCGGGTGGCCGTTTGCATTTGTGGCCGCGTGATGGAGATGCGCATGAACCGTTATCCCGCCGATGTTCGTCACGCGCTGCAGGCCATGGCCGACGCCAATGTGCCTGTCGGCATGCGCGCACCGCCGATGCATCGGCTGTTGTGGCGCATGGGACTGCGCGTGCCGCCACCGCTGCTCGCCAGCTTCAGTGCCAACCTGTTCGTGATGGGCGGGCTGTTCGGCGTGTTGTGGGGTGTGTTGTGGCGTGCCTTGATGTGGCTGGTACTGGACCTTGGCTCACTTACGCTGGGTATCACCATCGGCAGTGCTGTCATGGCCGGGCTGTTGTTCGGCGTGCTGATGGCGCTGCTGATGCGCTACCAGCGCCGTCGCTACAAACTGCCCGCCTGGAAGACGCTCCTGCAGGGGCGCGCCCCTTAATCCGGCCGTGCGGTGCCCGCCGGGGCCGGCTGGAGCGGCGTGGTCGGGTTCGGGTCCGCCACCGGCGAGGGGGGCGAAGCGGGGACCTCGGCCGGTGCGGCCAGTTCCTCGCGGTGGCTGGGCAGCATGCGCGCCTTGCGCCAGCCGCCCCAGCGGTAATACGCCAGCGACATCAGCATCGCGCAGAACGAGCTGACCGGGAAACTCCACCACACCGCATCGGCGCCCCAGCGGTCCTGCAGCAGTTCGGCGAACGGCACGCGGATGCCCCACAGCGAGGCGGCCAGGATCAGCAGCGGCGGAATCACCGCGCCGGTCGAGCGCACCACGCCGGAGATCACGAAGTTCACGCCGAAGAACAGGAACGACCACACCGCGATGTGGTTGAGGTGGCGCGCCACTTCCAGCGCCTGGCTTCCCTCGGGCAGGAACAGGGCCAGCGTGTAGCGGTCGAGCAGGATCAGCGGCAGGATCAGCACGCCGGTCAGCAGGAAGTTGTAGAGCACGCCGCTGCGCGCAGTGCCGCGCACGCGGTCCCAGCGCTGCGCGCCGACATTCTGCGCGGCCATGGTCGAGCACGCTGCGCCGATCGCCATTGCCGGCATCTGTACGTACGTCCACAGCTGCAGCGAGGCGCCATATGCGGCGGCGGTGTCGGTGCCGTAGCTGTTGACCATGGTCATCATCAGGATCATGGACAGCGAGATCAGCACCATCTGCAGGCCCATCGGCACGCCCTTGACCACCAGGGCGCGCAGGATTTCGCCGTCGATCTTGAACAGCGCCATGTCCTTGCGCCCCAGCCACAGCGCGTGGCGCTTGTTGCGCATGTACCAGAGCAGGCCGAGCAGCGAGAGGGTCTGCGCGATCAGCGTGGCCCAGGCCGCGCCGGCGATGCCGAGCTGCGGGAAGGGGCCGATGCCGAAGATCAGCAGCGGGTTGAAGCCGATATCCAGCACCACCGAGAGCAGCAGGAAGCGGAACGGCGTGCGTGAATCGCCCACGCCGCGCAGCGCCGAACTCAGGAAGGCGAAGGCGTACAGCGTCGGCATCGCCAGGAAGATGATGCGCAGGTAGGCCTCGGCCAGCGGCAGGGATTCGGCGGGCGTGCCCATCGCCGCCAGCAGCGGGTGCGACAGCCACCAGCCGGCGATCGCGATCACGACGGACAGGCCGATGAAGAAGGTCGCACTGGTGCCCATCACGCGCCGGGCCTGGGGCAGATCGCGCGCGCCCATCGACTGGCCGATCAGGATCGAGGCGGCCATGCCGATCCCGAACACCGAGCCGATCAGGAAGAACATGATGTTGTTGGCGTTCGCCGTGGCGGTCAGCGCTGCCTCGCCAAGGAAGCGGCCGACCCAGATCGCATTCACTGAGCCGTTCATCGACTGGGCGATGTTGCCGGCCAGGATCGGCAGGGCGAACAGGAACAGATTGCGCCCGATGGGGCCGGTGGTCAGGTCAAGCGGCGCTTTGGCCATGTGGATGTCCGGGAGCAGGGAGCGGATGCAATGGATGTGCCACGCACGGTAGCTCAGTCGATGTTATCCGGGTGAATTCGCAGGACTTCCTGCGTATTCATAGGGTTGCGTGCGTTAAAGATTCCGATTGCGACAGCGGTGTGGTATAAAATTGACGCACATTCATCCACCTATCTAGGGTCTCCACCCGCCTCGCGCCGTAATACCGTCTCAGGAGAGTGCTTTTGTTACATGGATCGTTGGGCGGCGTGCAGGACGGAAAGACGTTCCTGCACCGTACGCTGGAAGCGAAGGCTGCGCTGGATGCGCTCTTCAAGGTAGGTGATCTGGTCATCGCGATGCTGGCAGCCGCGGTGGCCTATGTCATCCATTTCGGCATGGTGGCGATCAGTCCGCATGAGCGCTCGATCATCGGGCTGGTGATGCTCTACGGCCTGCTGTGCTTCTCGCTCTCGCCTCTGTATCGCCAATGGCGCAGTCGGCCATTCCTGCGCTGCGTGGGAATGCTCCTTCTGGTTTGGACGGGCGTCTTCTGCCTGTTCGCCACCCATGCGCTGGTGGTCGGCTCGAGCGACAGCGTCCCGGTCCCTTGGCTGCTGACCTGGTTCATTCTCGGCTACGCCGGCCTGGCCGGGTGGCGGATCGTGGTGCGCGCGCGCATGCACGTGCTGCGGGCCAAGGGCATCGACCGGCAGCGGGTCGTGGTGGTCGGCCTTCGAGCCCCCGTGCTGAAGTTGCACCGGCATCTCAAGGCCCGCAACGGCAGCGGCATCGAGATCATCGGCTACTTCGCTTCGCACGAAGATATTCCCACGCCCCGGCATAGCGACAAGCCGCGCAAGCTGGGGGCCTTGGACGCGCTGGACACCTACCTGAGCGCGAATCACCACAACATCGAGCAGGTGTGGGTGTCGCTGCCGCTGTCCGATACCGGTGAAGTCAAGAAGCTGCTCAAGCTGCTGGAGCGCTACCCGGTGCCGGTCAAGCTGGTGCCCGACATCCATGGCTTCAGCATGCTCAACCCCACCGTCGAGCAGATCGGCCCGGTTCCGGTCATCAATCTCCGGCAGGGCTTGGCCAAGGGCAACTACATGGTGGCCAAGCGCGTGGAAGACCTCATGGTGGCCAGTATCGCCGTGCTGGCACTGATGCCGCTGTTCCTGGTGCTGGCCATCGGCGTGAAGCTCAGCTCCCCGGGCCCCGTGCTGTTCCGCCAGCGCCGGCACGGGCAGGGCGGCAAGGAATTCTGGATGCTCAAGTTCCGCTCCATGAAGATGCACCAGGAGTCCGTGGGCACGATCGTCCAGGCGACCCGTGGCGATCCGCGCGTCACCCGCTTCGGCGCCTTCCTGCGGCGCACCAGCCTGGACGAGCTGCCCCAGTTCTTCAATGTCCTGGGAGGCAGCATGTCCGTCGTGGGGCCGCGTCCCCATGCGGTGCAGCACAACAACCACTATGAGCGCCTGATCGAGCGTTACATGCACCGCCATTACGTCAAGCCTGGCATCACCGGCTGGGCCCAGGTGCATGGGCTGCGGGGCGAGACTCCGGAACTGCGGTCGATGAAGAAGCGCGTGCAGTACGACATCGATTACATCCGGCGCTGGAGCCCGGGCCTGGACATGGCCATCATCGTCATGACGGTCGCCAAAGTGCTGGGGCAGAAAAGCGCCTACTAGGTCACGTTTCCCCGCGATCGTGGGCGCTCAAGACGCGCTGCGATCCAAAAATTCTTGGGAAATCCTGCCCTTGCGGGCGATCCTCGACCCTCGGGTCCGGGCCTTGGGGTATCCTGTTGGTTTGGGCGCGCGGGCGAAATTCCGGCCGTGCACGACATTCCTGTTACGGGAATGCATCAGGATTGGAAGTTGTGTTCAAGCATATTCTCTTTGTGTGTGTCGGCAACATCTGCCGTAGTCCTTCTGCCGAAGTCATGCTGCGGAACGCCCTTGGCGACCGGGGCATCCAGGTTTCCTCGGCCGGACTGGGAGCGCTGGTGAATCATGGCATCGATGCCACTGCCCAGGCGCTGCTCGTCGAGCATGGCCTGGACGGGACGGCCCATCGTGCGCGACAGATCAGCCCTGCCATCCTGTCCGCCGCCGACCTGGTGCTGACCATGGAGCGCAAGCACGTCAAGCGCATCACCGAGCAGGCGCCGGAAGCTTCTGGAAAGACCTTCCTGCTGGGCAAGTGGCAGAACGACCGCGATATCCCCGATCCCTACCGCCAGCAGCGACCGGCCTTCGAACACGTCTACAAGCTGATGGCTGAAGGCGTGGAGAGCTGGACGCGTTACTTGTAACGCAGTCGCCGACATCGAATCACTTCAATACTTCGAGCAAAGTTCTTCACCTATGACGAGTCAAGATTCCCGAGCCGCCACGGCCGCTGCGGATGAAATCGATCTGCGCCATCTGCTAGGCGCCCTGGTTGACCAGAGATGGTTGATTATAGGTATTACCGGGATATTCTTCGCGGCGAGCGTTGGCTACGCGCTTCTTGCGACTCCAATTTATCGCGCCAATGCCTTGGTTCAGGTCGAATCGAAGGTCCCCTCGGTTCCCGGCTTGGCAGATATTGGCCAATCGCTTGGCATTGGCAGTGGCAAGGCCGCGGCCACGACCGAGATCGCGCTTATTACGTCGCGTTCCGTTGTTGGCAGCGCAGTTGACGAACTCAACCTGGACATCGACGTCCAGGCGGTTCGCTTTCCCGTGTTGGGGTCGTTCCTGGTCCGCCGGGCTGAAGCAAAGTCGCCTGGTACCCTTGCTCCGCCCTGGTTGGGGATGAACAGCTATGGATGGGGCGGAGAGTCGCTGGAAGTTTTTCAGCTGCAGGTTCCTGATCGGCTTCTGAATCAGCAGATGACGCTTCTGGCCGGAGAAAAGAAGGGCGCTTTCACGCTGGAGAACAGTGATGGCGGCGTGCTCCTGGAAGGTCACGTTGGCGAGCCTGCCGAGCGAAATGAAGTGAAGATCCAGGTAAGCAAGCTCGATGCGAACCCGGGTACGCGTTTCAAAGTAACCAAACTCCGGACGCTGAACGTGATCAGCGACCTGCAGGACCAGGTGCAGGTGATCGAGTCCGGAAAGGACTCCGGCATCCTGTCGCTCGGATACGAGCATCCGAACCCTCTCGCCGCACAGGAGTTCCTGCAGCATGTGGCGCAGGCCTACGTTCGTCAGAACGTGGAACGCAACTCGGCGGAGGCGTCGGCGCAGCTGACATTCGTCAAGGAGCAGCTGCCGAACGTCCGCAGGCAGGTCGATGCTGCGCAGGCATCGATGAGTGCATACCAGACACGAGTCAATTCCGTTGACCTGACGCTTCAGACGAAGGGACTTCTGGATCAGGAAGTGACGGTTGAGGGTGGCATCCAGCAGCTTCGGTTGCAGCAGGCGGAGATGGACCGCAAGTTCACCCGGGATCACCCCGCATACCAGGCGCTCGTTCGTCAGATCAGTCAGCTGGAAGGCCGCAAGGCCAGCTTCCAGAATCAGGTTAAAAAACTGCCGGATGCTCAGCAGGAGATTCTGCGCTTGACCCGTGATCTCCAGGTCAGCAATGAAATGTATACGGCCCTGCTCAATCAAGCTCAGCAACTCGACGTTGCGCGAGCAGGCACTGTGGGCAATGTGCGCATCGTCGACGCAGCGGCCGTAGATGCGACAAGTCCCATCAAGCCCCGCAAGTCGCTGGTCGTTCTGATCGGCACGCTGCTCGGTGGCTTCATTGCGGTAGCCGTCGTCCTCCTCCGCCAGTTGCTCAATCGCGGTATCGAGGACCCCGCACAGATCGAGGAGCTGGGGCTCCCTGTGTACGCGTCCATCCCCACCAGTACCAGCCAAGAGTCTGACTCGGTCCGTGGACGTGGGCCGGGCGACGGCAAGGTGCACGTCCTGGCAATCAAGGATCCGGCTGACCTGGCTGTCGAGGCGATCCGAAGCCTTCGCACGAGCCTTCATTTCGCTCGTCTGGAAGCCAAGAACAACGTCGTGCTGATCTCGGGCTGCAGCCCGCATGCGGGTAAAACCTTCGTGTCTGCAAATCTGGCCGTTGTCATGGCCCAGGCAGGGCAGAAGGTCCTGATCATCGACGCCGACATGCGAAAGGGTACGTTGCATAAAGCGTTCGGCATGAAGCAGACGCCTGGACTGTCCGACATTCTGGTAGGGAAGGCATCGTTCGAGCAGGGCATCCGCGCAATGCCGGGGTTGGAGGCACTCAGCTTCATCTCCCGCGGCGAGGTGCCGCCCAATCCGTCCGAGCTCTTGATGCACGAGAACTTCACTTCCTTGCTCGAGCAGGTATCCCGGAACTACGACCTGGTGATCATCGATACGCCCCCGATCCTGGCGGTCACTGACGCTGCGGTCATCGCGCACCATGCCGGCACCAGTCTGCTCGTTACGCGATTCGGCTTGAACCAGCCGCGTGAAGTGGAGCTCGCCAAAAAGCGTTTCGAGCAGAACAATGTCAAGTTGAAGGGAGCAATCTTCAACGCCGTCGAACGTCGGACGACCGGCTACTACAGCTATGGCTATTACCAGTATCAGTCCACCGAGGACTGATACTCGGATTCTGCTGGGGCAGGGATGAATCCTCTTCAGCAGCGAGTGCCAAGCCTTCAACGAAGCCGGTATGCGGGCTCAGGCTCGCCATCCGCGAATTTGCCATCCACCCCGGTGTGCGCTCCCGGGGCAGCGCGATCCAGTCGCTACGCGCCGCCAAGTCAGGCGTCGGATGAACTGTGTATTTCAAATTTGGTGCGTACTTATGGATAAGAAGAAGATTGCAATAGCGGGAACGGGCTACGTCGGCCTGTCCAATGCCGTTCTGCTCGCCCAGCATCATCATGTAGTCGCCCTGGATCTGGATGGCCGCAAGGTTGATCTGATCAACCAGCGCAGGTCTCCGATCGTCGATGCGGAAATCCAGCAGTTCCTCGACACTGCCGCCCTTGATCTTACGGCAACACTGGACAAGGTCCATGCATACGAAGGCGCTGATTTCGTCATAATCGCGACCCCTACCGACTATGACGTGAGTACGAACTACTTCAATACTTCGTCGGTTGAGTCTGTCATAGCGGACGTCATCTCCGTCAACCCCGCTGCGGTAATGATCATCAAATCCACTGTGCCGGTCGGGTTCACCGCAAGCATGAGGCAGAAGTTCGGGGTCGATGGAATCATCTTCTCCCCTGAGTTTCTTCGGGAAGGGCGTGCGCTATACGACAACCTCCATCCGAGCCGAATTGTTGTCGGTGAGCGTTCCCCGCGCGCGGAACAGTTCGCTGAACTGATGAGGCAGGGTGCGGTAAAGCAGAACGTGCCACTGCTCTTCACCGAGTCGACGGAGGCCGAGGCCATAAAGCTGTTTGCCAACACGTATCTCGCGATGCGCGTGGCGTACTTCAATGAGTTGGATACCTACGCCGCAAGTCACGGCCTGGATACCCGGCAGATCATTGAAGGTGTCTGCCTCGATCCGCGGATCGGCGCCGACTACAACAATCCATCGTTTGGATACGGGGGCTATTGTCTTCCCAAGGATACGAAGCAGTTGCTGGCCAACTACAACCAGGTTCCACAGAATCTGATCCAGGCCATTGTCTCCTCCAACTCCACACGCAAGGACTTCATTGCTGACGATATTCTTCGCCGCCGTCCCAAGGTCGTTGGCGTGTACCGGCTGATCATGAAGTCCGCATCAGACAACTTCAGAGCGTCCAGCGTGCAGGGCATCATGAAGAGGATCAAGGCCAAGGGCGTGGAGGTGATCGTCCATGAGCCCGTTCTTGAGGTTGAAGATTTCTACAATTCGCCTGTGGTCAATGATCTTGATGCTTTCAAGGCGCGATGCGATGTGATCATTGCGAACAGGTTGACCGCCGAAATCGTCGACGTTGGCGACAAGGTTTATACCAGGGATCTCTTTGGGGTTGACTGAGTTATCGAATGCTCCGCTGCTCGCGAGGGTGGCCGCTTCGGCCCCACTGTCCTACCTCATTTGCTTATGGTCGACAAGATGAAAATTGATGGCTTCTCGATTCAGGGTGTGATTCCGAAGGTCGAGCGGAGTCTTCACTATTCATCAAGGAAGGGAATGCTGTGAGGATTGCTTTTCATTTTCCGCGCCTGGCCAGTGGCGGGGTCGAAAAAATGCGGATCGTGCTCGCCACGGAGCTTCTTTCAAGAGGCTTCGAGGTGGACTTCGTACTCTGTCAGGCCCAAGGTGAGTATCTTGACCAGGTGCCGCCGGGAGTGCGGATAGTTGATCTGAAGGCAGGCAGGACGCTGACGTCGATTTTTCCCCTTGTCCGCTACCTTCGGACGGTGCGGCCGGAGTGGTTGGTATCAAGCCTCGGGCCTCAGAATATCGTCGCAATCCTGGCCGCGCGTCTCGCGCGGTCGAAGACGAAGGTGTTCGTCACCCAGCACAATGCGCTTACCAGACAATCAAGCAGTGAGTCGCTCGCCCAGAGGGTTGTACCGCTGCTCTACCGGCGGTTGCTCCCCCTTGCGGATGGTGTAATTGCAGTCTCCCACGGCATCGCGGAGGATATGTCCCGGGCTTGTAGATTTCCGATCGAGAAGATCAGTGTCATCCACAACCCTGCGTACATGGCGCAGGAACCGGAGGACGGACTGACGCCGGTTCCCTTCGGTGCGCAGCGTTTCATCCTCGCAATCGGAAGACTGGTTGAGCAGAAGGGCTACGATGATCTGCTGGCGGCATTTGCCGTCGTCGCCGAGGCCGATCAGGACGTCCATCTGGTGATACTGGGTAATGGGCCTCTGCTCGCCCCTTTGCAGAGCTACGCCGTGGAGTTGGGCATCAATGCCCGGGTGCATTTCATGGGGTTTGTGAAAGACCCCCGGCCTTTCCTTGCTCAATGCAAAGTATTCGTGCTCGCTTCGCGATACGAGGGGCTTGCAAATGTCTTGGTGGAAGCACTTTCCGTAGGCGCAAAAGTGGTATCGACCCGGTGCGACTATGGTCCCGAGGAGGTGCTTGCCGGTGGAAAGTTCGGGCAATTGGTCCCCGTCGGCGACCGCGTCGCATTGGCTGGTGCAATACTCTCATCACTGGAGAAAGAGGTTGATATCGAGCCGCTGGTCGGGCGGGCGAAGGATTTCTCGGCGCCCGTCATTACCGACCACTACCTGAGAGTGCTGGGCAATGTTGCATAGCAGACTCTGGCTGCCGTGCTGGTTGCCGGACCGCGGCCGCAGGCCCCTCGGTGGCCGGCTCGCCGCACTCAGGGCAAAGGCGAGGGTCGCATGATCATCGCGCGCACACGCAATGCGCTACGCCACCCGGTCGTTGGGTTGGTCATGAATCGTGGCCTCGGTCAAGTAGCGGTGCTGCTCAGTACGTTCTGGGTAGCACGATTGGTGACGCCGGATGTATACGGTGAGTTGGGGCTGTTTACATCGTTCTGCGCCCTTCTATCCATGGCATCGGGCGCCCGCTTTGAAATTCGCGCCCTCGTCTGCAAGACCGAAGCTGCCCGTCGAAACTTCGTCGCAATGTCGTATGCAGTCAACATGTGCCTGCTGCTGATTGCGCTACCGCTTTGCGTAACTGCTGCAGTTCTTGGCCTTGCACCGTCGTGGGTGGCGTTGGTGCCCATTGGCGTTCTCCTGTCATCCTTGGTGACATATGTGCTGCCGACGCAGAACTCGTCGCCAGGGCAGCTCTCACGTTTGGGACGCATGAATCTGGTGGTGTCTTTCTCCACTGCGGTTCTGCAGATCGTGGGTGCGAAGATTGCTCCGATTGGGCTGTCTCTGATCGGTGCGCGCGTCGTCGCGTGGGCTGCTGGTGCACTGCTGCTGCGGTCGGACGTTTCAGCCGGCGTTTCAGCCGCACGCTCGTTGAGAAAGACGGATGCCCGGAGAATCTATCGGTCATCAAAGCAGGAGATATTCTACGGATCCTCATCGGCACTTCTTAGTGTCGTCGAGCTTCAGTGTGCCGTGTACGTCCTTTCGATGTTCTCTGAGAAGCACGCAGTTGGCATGTACTGGATGGGGTTCAATCTGCTTTTCGTTCCCTTTTTCGTCGTCTCTGGCAGCCTGCGCCCTTTGTTCCTGCGCCATCTTGGCACGGCTAGGAAAGGGGGGGCGATGGCCCGTCGCATGTTCCGGTATGTGGCCATTTCGTTCGCGGCCGGCCTTGTCACGGTAGTCCCGCTGGTCATGTTGGCCGTGCTGGTGACCCGTACACTGCTGAGCGATGACTGGCAGGACGTCCAGTTCTTCGCTGCCCTGTTGGGTATCACATTGCTCGCGCTCGTGGCGCGGCTCCCCATTTCGTTCGCGGCATCAGCGCTGAGGTTGCAGCGCCTCAACCTGGCGTTCGGTGTAATTCAAGTCCTGTTGAGGATTTTCTCTCTCGCAATCCCGCTATGGATGGGCTACACCGTGATCTCGGCGATGGCTTGGTTCACCGTAGCGGCAAGCTTGGGATACGTGATTCATACATTCGTGAGTCTCTGGTTCATCAGGAGAGCAGAATGAACAGATGGCTTTCCGTTGATCCACAGGCTCTTAATGAATCTAGTTGCAAGGCGATGTTCGTGGAAGATGCTGAGGGAATCCTGCGGCACATCCACGTTGATCGCCGCAATGTGAGGGATATATGCTTGACAAGCTGATGTACAAAATTCTTGGTGGCGTCGCCTTTGCGAGGAGAAAAGGAGCGACTGTCGGCGAAGGCTGCCGCATCCTGACCAGTAGGTTTGGCTCGGAACCCTGGTTGATCAGCATCGGATCCCGGGTGACTGTCAGTTCCGACGTTGTCTTCGTCAATCACGATGGCTCAGGATGGCTGGTGTCGGATGAAAAAGGACGGCGGTATCGCTACGCGAGAATCTCGGTGGGCGATGGCTGCTTCATTGGCGCCGGTTCCACAATAATGCCGGGCGTGCGGATCGGTTCCCGCTGCGTCATTGGGGCTGGCTCTGTCGTGACCAAATCCATACCCTCCGGGTCTGTGGTGGCTGGAAATCCTGCGAAGTACATTTGCGAATATGAAGATTTTGTCGACAAAGTACGCGGATGGCGAGCAGAGGTCGAGATGTCCGGCGAAACAAGAAGGCAGCGCGTGGATAGCATCCTGGAAGAAGGTTACAAAATGGAATTGAGAAAGGGCGTATCCGATGTTCGTTGAGCACTCCATCCCACCGAAGTCCGTCGATCGCCTGGTTATCCACCAGTTCGACCCAGCGCGACCCTCGCCGGGCGGAATCGACACCTGTCTGAGGGGGATCGCTCGTTACTTCCCCCGCGACAAGAGTTTGGCCTTTGTTGGCGTGGACGCTGGCGCGGACGTTCCTGGTCGCCAGGTTGGGAAGTGGGAGCGCCATAATCTCGGCGGCGCCGATTTCTGGTTTCTTCCTGCTGTTCGCCTAGACCCGGGGAACCAGTCCCGGCTGATCCCTCACTCGATCCGACTGTTCCTGGCCGTCGTCATGAACTGGCGCAAGCTTCCGGCGAGCGAGGCGTTTCATGTGCACCGGATGGATATGGCGGCTGCGGTCGGGTTGCTGTCCGCGCGTCCGCAGGTGTACTTCGTCCATACCCAGGAAAATGGTCTGACCGGGAAGACATCCGACAGTTTCTGGAGGTTCTTTGGCGGTCTGCATCATGTGCTGGAGCGGCGGGTCGCCAAGAGAGCGAGGGCCATCATGGTCTTCAACGATCAGTATGCGCAGACGGTGAAGCAGTGGAATCAACGGGCACACTTCTTCCCCACGTGGTTTGATCCTGCACTGATCGAGCAGGAGCCCGCTCATGAGAATCCAAATTCGATCATATGGGTGGGGCGGTTCGAGGTGCCCAAGGATCCCGAGCTGGCAGTGGCTGTGTTGGAAGCGCTGGTTTCAGTCGATCCGGCTACGCCGTGGACGCTCGAGATGCTTGGCTCCGGAACGCGATTCGAGTCAGTGGCTCGCCTGGTGGAGCGTCTGGAGCCGAACGTAAAAGGGCGTATTACACTGCACGGCCGCGTCGGACCCAAGCAGGTGGCACAGGACATGGCGCGGGGTGGCGTATTTCTGATGACGTCGCATCCGGGCTATGAAGGATTTGCCCGCGTACTGGTCGAAGCCATGGCGTCGGGCCTCCCGGCCGTGGTCACTGAAGGAAGCGACACGGGCGGCATCGTTCGCGATGGAGTGACTGGTTACACCTGTGATCGCAATCCGCTCAACATTGCGCAACGCGTGGTCCGCTCCCAGCAGATCGAGCGTTCCGGCGTGTCCCAAGCGGTCAAAGGCTTTGACGCACCAACGTTGGTGGGGCGCATATTTGCATTGTCAGGCAAGTGACTGGGCCTTGCACCGCAAGATGCTGATTGGCTTCGTGCGCCCCCATACGGATCCGGTCCTGTCAGGGCGGAACGACGCCTTGTAGAAGTGGTGCGTAGACGCTGGACCGTCCGCAATCGCCGCACCGCACTGAGCCTTACAATAAATCTGTGACCTGGAACACCTCCATGAATGGCTTCACCATCCGCCGTCGCGACCCGCTATCCAGTGCCCTCTACTTCGGGTTGGGTGGAATCTTCCTGGTCGGTGGCATCATCAATTTTGCCGACATTGGCTGGTTGACCCCGTTGCTTGAGCCTTTCATGGTGCTTCTGGCCGTGCTCAGTCTGTACAGTGCGCGAGTACCGAGGTCAAAGATCTTTCTGGCGATGTTCCTGCTTTTGTACATTCTTGCGGGCGTGGTGCTGGCGGTTGTCATTAGGAAGGCCAACTTTCTCGACTTCTTCCAGGCCTACAAGTCGTTCTGGTACCTGCTCCTGTTGATACCCATCTCCGGTGCGAGATTTCTATCGGAGTCGGATATCGTCCGGCTGAATCGATTTCTGCTCACGTTGTTCCTGGTCATCTACTCAGTAAAGAAATTTTTCCTGGAGATCGATCGTCCGATCGTCCTGACCGAGAACAACTTTGAACTGCTGCTCGTGTGCATGGTGTTCTACCTTGCCTGTTTGGCGCGCGACAGAATCCACATTGGGGAAATGCTTGCGCTTGGCGCGATTGTATTCATATCGGGGTCGCGTTCGTCCGCTCTGTGCTTTGCAATCGTCATTGCCTTCTTGCTGGTGAGAGGGCGGTTGCGACGTCGCGATCTGCTCGCGATTGGTGGCTTGGTCGCAGCGGTGATAATGGGGGCCATCCTGTTTCAGCTTAGAGCGGGTGCGGGTGGTGTGGAAAACATCGATCGTGTCCGGTTCTTCTTTGTGTTCACTGAGGCCATCAGTGACTGGCATTGGTGGAACTACCTGGTCGGCGAGCCGAGGATCACGGCTCTCCCTCAGTGGGCGTGCAATCAGCTTTCTGCCTACAGAGGGCTTTTCAGCTATCGGAACGATGGCACCTGCTACTCAGTGATTCTTCATTCGTTCAACATGCGGGTTATCTACGACCACGGCGTGATTGGCCTCCTCTTCATCGTCGGGGCCATGTGGCGAATGATGGATCACGTGCCGAGTCGCGTGAGGTTGTGTTTCATTGTCCTGCTGATCGCCAATGGGCTGTCGGTCAGTGCAATCAACAGTGTGTACTTTGCGTTGGGCCTCGTGTTGGCGGTGGGTCGCCGTGTAGGGGCTGATGATGAAGGCTGATGCGCAACCCGGCCGCTCCAGACCCCTGCGCATGCGGAGTTTGGTGCTCAAGTGCCGTCTGGCGGATGCAGCAGAGCTGCAAGCGATCTTTCAGGAGCTTCTTGATGTGGAGGGGCCGGCGTCGGTTGGCTTCCTCAATCAACACGGATACAACCTGGCGCGCCGCGACCCCGCCGCCTATGAAGCGTTTGACGCTTTGGATGTCATCTTCAGGGATGGGATCGGGATGGCACTCGCGTGCAGAGCGTTCGGGCTCGACGCAAAAGACAACCTGAACGGCACAGACCTCATTCCAGCGCTCATTGAATTCGCATCCTCCTCCTTGGGACCTCGCGTGCAGTTCTTTGCTTATGGCACCTCCGAGCCTTGGTTGAAGAGGGGCGGTGACGCCCTCTTCAATGGTCGGGAATTCCATTCTCTGGACGGCTTCAGGGAGCCTGCGGAGTATCTTCAGCACTTCCGTGCTCACGTGCCAGCACGGGGCCAGGCTATCGTAGTGCTGGGAATGGGAATGCCCAAGCAGGAGGCCGTCGCCAACCTCATCCGGACCGCGGTGCAGACGGACGTGTTGTTGATCTGCGGTGGCGCGATCCTGGACTTCAAAGCGCGACGGTTCACTCGCGCGCCGCGGTTTCTGCGGTTGATTCGCGCTGAGTGGCTATATCGCCTGTTGCTGGAGCCGCGAAGATTGTTCAATCGTTACGTCATCGGTATCCCCGCCTTCCTCCTCGCTGTTGCCAAAGACAGGCGATGAGTGTCAATGGCGCCGGCTGGGCATATCGGAGGATGACATCCAGTGGTCAACGTTCTGACTAAGGACAGGTTCTGATGGTAACTATGAGTGGCAAGCGTTTCCACTGGATCGATGTGGCGAAAGGCATGGGTATCATGCTTGTCGTCTACGGTCACGTCATGCGGGGCCTGGTGTCTGCGGGTCTGGCACCAGACAGCTCAACATTTCAGATCGTGGACAGTGTCATCTATTCGTTCCACATGCCGTTGTTCTTCTTCTTGGCCGGCATCTTCCTTGATCAGGCACTGGCCAAGCGAGGGGTTGGCGGTGTGGTCCTTTCAAAGGTCGACACGATTCTGTACCCGTATCTCGTCTGGTCGCTGCTGCAGGGCTTCATCGAGGTTCTGCTGGCACGATATACGAATGGTGCGACGGAGGCGGGTGATGTGCTGGCACTACTGTGGGCGCCCAGGGCACAGTTCTGGTTTCTCTATGCGTTGTTCCAGATATTCATAGTCAGCGCGGTGCTGTTTTCCTTCAAAGCTCGCTGGCTGCCCTACCTGATTATGGGCGCTGCAGCGCTATCGTTCATTTTCGCGCGCGCAGAGGACATGGGCCCCTTCATTCATGCCGCACGCATGATGGTGTTCTTCGTGTTGGGTGTCGTTTTCTTCAGGCTGTCCAAGGCGGAGATCGGACGTGCGCCGATGGTGACGCTCGTGTTGTTCTCTACATTTGCGGTTGTCGAGTACGTCTTCCATTCCTTCGCAGGCTTGCGATACTCGGATCGGAGCCTGTTTTCCCTGCTGATTGCGTGCACGGGCATTGCAGCAACCGTCAGCGTCGCCTCCCTGGTTACAGGTCGTCTTTCCTCGGGCTTGGCCTATCTGGGGAGGATGTCCATGTACATCTACCTCGGCCACATTCTTGTGGCAAGCGGGATGAGGGTCGGGCTCTCAAGGGCATGGCCCGAATGCCCCGTGTGGCTTCACGTCATTGCTGGTCTCGTGGCCGGTATTGCATTGCCCGTGGTCCTGTACAGGCTCTGCAAGCGATGGCAATTGATGTTCCTGTTCGAACCGCCTCGCAGGCTCGCCGCCCAGGGCTGGGGCCGGGCAAGTGTATAAGCGCGTCTGCAGAATGCATGGTGCTTCGGTCAGCGTAAGGTGGCGCCATTGAGATACATCTGGACGTCTGTGGCATTGCTGCTTTGCATTGGATCCGCCCACGGGGCTGGCGTGCCGGCTCCCTGCGTGAATGTGCTTTCTGAGAACAAGCTCTGGTACCAGAATTCCCGTATGGAGGAGACAAAGGCGCTGCTGCTCCAGGCCCGCCAAGAGGGCTTCAGGTCGATCAGGCTGAATCTCTTCCCTGCAGCGGTTGCAGATGGCGGCGAGGACGCTATCGATGCTTGGTATCAGTCGCTTCGTGTGCTTGTGACATATGGCAATTCGGTTGGCCTGCATATGATCATCGATCTGCACGAATCCAATCGCTGTGGAGTCGATGCCTCAGAATGCAGGAGGCTGACAACCGACTTCTGGTCAAGGACGGCGGGGATGTTCTCCGATACGCGCTTCGACGTCTCCTACGAGCTCCTGAATGAGCCGAAGGGGGAGATGGTCAGTCAGTGGGGCGCCCTCTATCCCCAGTTGATCAAGCTGGTCAGGTCGAAGGATCGTCACCATTCGATCATCGTTGGTGGCAAAGGCTACTCGACGATATGGGATCTGCCTCCAGCAGACCATGATCAGGAACGGATCATTTACACGTTCCACTACTACAATCCCATGAGTTTCACCCATCAGGGGGCTGACTGGCTGAAGGCCCATCCAAGTCTTGCCGAGCGCCGAAACATCGCGTGGGGTAGTTACGCGGATCGCACGCGCCTGGCGATTGACTTCAGGTCGGTGGATGGTTGGATGTCGCGGAACGACGCACCTCTGTTTCTCGGTGAGTTCGGTGTCTTCAAGCGCGCCCCTGCGGAGGAGCGTGTTGTCTGGCTATCCTCCGTCGCCCGAATGGCGGGGGAGCGTGGCATCACTTGGTGTCTGTTCGATTACGAGGGTGGGTTTGGCGTAGAGGGTCTTCTGCCGGCCATCCAGAAGGGGGCGAGGCGGCAGCCATAGTCCTTGCGCGGATTGCGCATGACCAGGTCTGGGACGCCCCGATGCCCCGACGCGCGGATGTTCCTGTCGCTGCGGACGGTCCAACGACCGTCCTCCCGGATCAGTCATCTATGTGGCGAAGATTCTCGTAGAAGAACTCCGTATCGCGTTCCGAGGTCGTGCCGTACAGCGTGTACTTACGACCGAGCATGGCGCCGCCATCTCGAACAAGCGGGTTCCAGACGACCGCTGCGCGCGCGCGGGTGGAGCGTGGCAGGATGGTGTCGAAGGGAATCGAGAAGTAGATGCCTTTGTCGAAGCTGCCCTCACCGAAGTCGCGCGCGGAGACATTCGTCTTCGTCGCGTAAGCGCCCATGGTGACCCCGTTCGGGAACGCGCGGGCAAGATTCACTGTCGCGCCATAGTCCCCCGCAAGGTAGCGGCCGGCGCTGATGGAACCGACAATGCGCTGCTCCTGGTCGAACGCGTAGTACAGCGAGGCATGCCCGGTTGTCATGGTGTAGTCGCGCAAGCCGGCAAGCTGGTCGTAATCACGCTGCTTCACCCAGTTGAGGTTGGCACCGATCGCCCACGCCTCGCCGAACGGTCGATAGAGAACTTCAGCTCCGACGCCTGCGTACATCCATTCGAGGTAGCCTGCGTAAGCCATGCCATAAAGGTCACGGCCGAACTGATGGGCAGCGGTCAGCTGCAGATTGGGGACGGTGAAATCCGAGGTGGTCGTGTACTGACGAAGATCGGTTCTCACCCTTGGAAGTCGGCTGGGCGCGTCGTACTTGAACTTGTCGTAGTTGTTGAGCACGTTGCCACTGGCTGTGCCTGTAATCCAGACACCCGGAGTGAAGAAGAAGCTGCCGGTGTAGTTTGCCGAGACTTGGTAGAGGATGAAGCCATCGGGCCCACCAACGTTCTGCTTGTAGCTCACGTTGAAGCCGCCACCAAAGCGCTGCAGGGGCGCACGATACAGCGTGTCGCTGTAGACAGGAGCGGGTGCCGTTACCTCGATACCAAGTTTGAGCTGGTCGAGGTCCGCGCGGTTCTCTGTGTAATCGACGAAGCGCTGACGGTTGATGGTTGTGTCGACGATTGGCATGCCCAAGCGTGACGTGGCAAACGTGAACCACTCGATCGATGAATCCAGATCGTTGTGGAGAATTCTGGACGCGCGGCCCAAGCCTTTGGCCGTATGGAAGTAGCGTAGCTGGTGCCCGGTGACAATCATCTCCGTGCCGCGCCGAGAGATCTTTTCCACCCGGAAGCCGGCGTTGACCTGAAGCCGCGCGGCAATCTCTGCCCATCGCGCATCATCGCTTCCGCTGATTGATTCGGATTGCGGGGTCTGTACGCCCGTTTCAGTGACCAGCGTAGCCGAGTCAACGCCCTGCGTGGGTTGGGAGACGTTGGCTGTAGTGTGCTTGAGAGATTCGGGCGCAGGGTCGAACGGCTTGGGCGCCGAATGGGCGCGACCTGGGTTCCCGCGAAGGGTAACGGCAAACATGGCAGCGTCACCGCGCTCCCAAGCGGCGGTGAACTGCACGTTTTGGTTGAGGCTGTACACCAATCCGATGTTGACCGGAGTGTTCTGAGGCAGGTTGTTCTTCCTGGGCTCATTCTTATAGTCGTTGCCGTCGTATTCCACTTTGACGAGCAGCGGCTCCCAGGGCGTTTGGTAGCTGATACCTCCGAAAACGCCCACGCGGCCGCGGAACATAGAGCTCAGGCCGAATTTGCCGGCATTGTTGATATCACTCGTTGGCGTCGGGCGAACATCGAAACGGTCGTCGATAGCGCTCAGCGGGTTGCCAAGGTCGCCGCGGTTGCCGATGTACCCGGTCGCAAAACCCAGGCTCGCATCGACCGGGCCAAACCGCTTGTTTGCCACCAGGTACTCGCTGGAGAACAGGCCGGTACCGCCGAGATCTCGAATGCCGAATGCAACTTCAGGCAGCCAGCGCCTCTCTTCCCAGAGGCGCAGCTTGAAGTCGATCGATTTGTCCTTGTAGTTCTGGTCTCCGCTGACACTCGTCGCGCCATAGCGGATGTTGGCAACGTTGATATAGCGGAATGACCCCTCCAGCCAGGGGAACGGCTGCATCGTCAGGTTGTAGCGGCTGTACGGCGAGTTGTGAGAGGCAGTGAAGCTGATCTCGCCGTCATCAGCCATACGCGCGCTCGGCGTCTGCAGCAGGCCCATTCCACCCCATTCGCTTGCTGTTGCGGGCGGCGCTTCCTGCGCATGCAGGCAGGCGGATGTCGCCAATGCCAATGCTGAGAAAGCCAAGGTAGCGAAATGTCTGGAACGGACGTGCATCAAGGTGCTACTCGCGGATTAGGCAGCGGCTGCGTCGCGAGGAATGCGGCGAACTGCGTGTTGAACTCTGGATCGATGTCTTTCATCAGTCTTGCAGCGATGGGGACATAGATCGTGCCGCCAGGTGCGACGGCCTGCAGGTCTGCGCGATTCCACAGCGCAATACCGATGATCTGTACGTGTCCATCCGGCTGGATCACGTGGACTTGGTCCTTGTCTGCCACGCGGTTCGATGGGCAGGCAGCCAGATAATGGGTGACATCCGCAGTAGGCTGATGCGGAAGCTCGCAGGCCTGATCCAGCGCGCCCATGACGCGAACGGTGTCCGGCCTGGCGGGGTACCGCACTATGTCCGACTGCATGGCGACCGGGTTGGATGACTTGCGCGTCTGCATCAGGCGCGGCTCGAGTTCTGCCACCACCCGGCCAGTTGCTGGAAGGTCGGTCAGTTGCCTTGAAAGGCTGGAGGCAACTTTGCTGGCTGCTTCGTCCTGGCTCTGCTGCAGCACCTTCAGGTCGTAGAGCAGCCCGGCTTTGAGGCGTACCTGCTGGGCACGTGCGCTTTCGCGCAGCAGCGAGGCACCTGTGACGTAGCTGTCCGGCATCGGCATGGCGGCAATCAGGGCATCCGCCAAGCGCGCTCCTGCGGGAAGAGGGTAGACGCCCGGCGCATTGACCGCACCCTCGACGGTAACCTCTACCGTATCGGCCACGGGCTTTGCCGCAACCTCATGTGCGACGAAGAAGGGGAGGGTGGAGCACAGGATCAGGCAGTAGCGCAGCATGGTCATTGGCCAGGGCGGTAGGGTTTGAGCTGCTCGATGTCCACGGCATAGCCGGGAGCGAGGTACTGGCGGCTCTTCCAGATGAACCCGGAGCGCTCATCCACCCAATAGATGTTGGTCTCGCGGAAGCCTGGTCCGGAGAGCTTTTCTTCGTAGCGCGCCAGGCTGAGTGGTCGCTCCAGGATCACCACCTTCTCGGTGCCGACCTTCGTGAGCGTGCCGGTCACCGGTACGCTCATTTGATACGACGGGATCCAGTCGTACTGGCGCTGCACCCGGGCGGTGCCCTGCAGTGCGCCGAGATCATCGAACGGCGACGGTCCGGTGATGCGCGCGGCATAGCTGCGGCCAATCCCCGACGTCGCGGTGACCAGGCCGTTGGGCTGCAGATAGAAGACCGCGTCGCCGCCCGCGATCCACGCCTGGCGCCCCCCATCAACGAAGCCGAGCACGAGGACGCCATTGACGTCCGGTGCGCGCAACTGCAGCTGTGGGAAGCGCACGGCCGCGACCTGGGCCGGGGTCGCGCTTGGCTTGGGAACGAAGATCAGCCGCAGCGCGTCGGCGCTGGAGCGGCTCACCGTGGTGCAGCTGCTGGTCAAGGCGGCGAGGGCCACCAGCGCAGCGATGCCCATGGCGCGGCCCAACCCGCCACGCGCGCTGGAGCGCGTGGCGTCATGCTGCATAGGACGCATGTTAGTTCCCGACTTCGCTCTCGGTACGAGCGGCGGTGTAGAGGATGTTGGTGAACGGCAGCAGCTGGTTCACGAAGCGGTTCCAGCGCGTCACGCCGGCGGCGCCCACGAACACCACGTCGCCGGGCTGCAGCATGAACTGGCTGCCCACGGCGAACGCGGTCGGCGAACGGGCTTCCAGGTGATAGATCACCGACGGCGCCTTCTGCAGATCCTTCGAGCCCCGGATGACATACACCGCATTGCCGTTGGAGGTGGCCTGGGTAAGGCCACGGGCGCGGCCGATCGCCTGGTTCAGCGAGATGTCGGAGGTGCGGAAGCTGAAGGCACCCGGCTGGGTGACCTCACCCACGACGAAAATCTCTTTTCGATCCAGATACGGCACGTAGATCGAGTCGCCGTTCTTCAGGTAGATCGGTCGGCCACCATGCTGGCGGGCGACGGTTTCGATGTCGATCGAGTAGGTGACGCCGTCGCGGCTCAGCTGGATGCCGGAGAGATCGGCCTGGCTCGCATTGAGGCCGGCCTGGCTGATCGCATCGGACAGCGTGAGCGGCGTCGTCGTCAGCGGGACCGAGGTCGAACGCTCGGCAGCGCCGGTGATCCAGACGCGCTGGCTGGCGTAGGTCAGCACCGAGGTATCCACCTGCGGTGCCTCGATGTACTTGGCCAACCGCTGGGTGATTTCCGCACGAAGCTCGACCGGCGTCTTGCCGGCCGCCTGGACTTTGCCGATGTACGGGTAGAAGAGTGTGCCGTCGCCCTGTACCAGTCGCCCGGCAAGGTTGCCCTGCTGCTGGGAACCCGCAGGCACGGTCAGCTCCGGGTGGTCCCACACGGTGATGTACAGCATGTCGCCGGGGCCCACGCGATAAGGCTCGGCCTGGTAATCCAGCAGTGCAGCCGGCAGTACCTGTTCCGCCTGTGACGCATCGTTCATGGCGATGAGCTTCGGCGTGATCGGGATCATCTCAAGACGACCATCCTCGCTGGAACGGGTCGCCGAAACGTCGCTGTGGCGCAGGTGTTGGCCGGGGGCCAGCATACAGCCGGACAGGAGCAGGGTCGCCGCGATGGCGGCCGGCAGGCACAGGGGCTTCATCATCATCTTCATCATGGTTTTACGGCAGGCATAAAAAACCCTCGCCAAGCTTGGCCCGGCGAGGGCTTGAGTGCGGAACTAAGAGCGATTAACCGCCCGTGCCGCCGGTACCACCCGTGCCGCCGGTACCACCGGTGCCGCCCGGGCCGCCGGGGCCACCCGGGCCACCTTCGTTGCCGCCCGGATCCTTTTCACCGCTCGAGCTATCGCCGCCGATGCTGTACAGCACGGCTGCGGCAGCGATGGAGGCACCCACGGTCGCTACGACTGCGGTGGTCGAGTACGCGGAGGCTTCGGCGCCTGCCACGTCGGTGGCGGCTTCCGGCTCAGCAGCGGGGGCGTCCTGCGGGGCAGCCATCACCGGAGAGGCGGACAGGCCTACCAAGGCCAGCACTGCGATCGTCTTCTTAAACATGAGGGGTCTCCTACTCCGTTAGGGAAAATAGCCCGTCTATGGTGACCAGCCGGGGAGCAAGAGTCAACCCGAACTGAATGTGCGGCTGCCATCAAATGGAATTGCGCGGACCCAACGGCCCGCGGATGATGGAATCTGCCCGTGGCGGGGCGCGACGCCTGTGGAGGCATGATGAGGACTGCATCCGTGAACGTGAGTCGGACGATCTTGACGCTGCTCTTGATTGTCGGGGCCCTGGCCGCATGTTCCACCTCGGAGCGCCTGGCAGACACGCAGGTGCGCCCGATGGACCGACCGGAATGCCAGGTCGGCAGCCAGCGCCGCGATCTGGATGCCGGGGTGCCGGCGCTGATCGGCGGTACCGGCTGTCGTGGCACGCCGGACGCTCCGCAACCCCTCAACCGACAACCGGCCAATGCCGTGGAGCTGGGTAGGAAGCATGACTGACGCAACACCGGTGGCCGCCGTGCGGCTGGACGTGTGGCTGTGGGCCGCGCGGTTCTTTCGGACCCGCAGCCTGGCCAAACAGGCGGTCGAAACGGGCAAGGTCGATGTGGCCGGGCAACGCCCGAAATCCTCGCGCGCGGTGCGCGTGGGTGAAGCGCTGCAGATCAGCCGTGGCGATGAAGTGTTCGATATCCAGGTGCTTGGGCTCAGCGAAATGCGCGGTCCGGCACCCGTGGCGCAGCAGTTATATGCCGAGAGCGAGGCCTCACTGGCACGCCGGGCGGAACTGCGCCTGCAGCGCGCCGCGGCGAAAAACGGGTACCAGCCGCCGGAGCACAAGCCGGACAAGCGTGCGCGTCGGCTGATCCGTGCGCTGGGTGATCTGGACGCCTTGTGATCTGCATGCGGCGCACATGAAAAGACCGGGCCCATGGGCCCGGTCTTTGTGTCTGCGCGCGACGTCGCCTCAACGCAGGTCGTAGCGGTCCAGCTCCATCACCCGCGCCCAAGCGGCCACGAAGTCACGGACGAACTTCTTCTCACCGTCCGCGCTGGCATAGACCTCGGCCAGTGCACGCAGCACCGAGTTCGAGCCGAACACCAGGTCCACCCGGCTGCCGCTCCAGCGCGGCGCGCCGGTGCTGCGGTCGCGGCCGCTGTAGCCATCGCCCTGGGCGACCCACTGCGTGCGCATGTCGAGCAGGTTGACGAAGAAGTCGTTGCTCAACGTACCGACGCGATCGGTGAACACGCCGTCCGTGCTCCCGCCGACGTTGGTACCGATCACCCGCAGGCCACCGACCAGTGCGGTCATCTCCGGCGCGGTCAGCGTGAGCAGGTGCGCACGGTCGATCAGCAGCGCTTCGGCAGGCACGCTGTAGCGGCCCTTGACGTAGTTGCGGAAACCATCGGCATACGGTTCCAGCACCGCGAACGACTCCACATCGGTCTGCGCCTGGCTGGCATCGGTGCGGCCGGGGTTGAACGGCACGCTGACCTCATGGCCACCGGCCTTGGCCGCCTGTTCGACACCCACATTGCCGGCCAGCACGATCAGGTCGGCCAGCGAGACCTGCGCGCCGCCGTCGCCCTTGAAGCCGGCCTGGATCTTCTCCAGCACGGCCAGCACCTTCCCGAGCTGCTGCGGCTGGTTGACCGCCCAGTCCTTCTGCGGGGCCAGGCGCACACGTGCACCGTTGGCGCCGCCACGTTTGTCCGAGCCGCGGAAGGTGGAGGCCGATGCCCAGGCCGTGGAGACCAGCTCGCCCGCGCTCAGCCCGGCCGCGGCGATCTGCTGCTTCAGCGTGGTGATGTCCTGCGCGCTCAGCCTGGTCTGCGGTGCCGCCGGCACCGGATCCTGCCAGACGAATTCTTCGGCAGGGATCTCAGGGCCGAGATAGCGTGCACGCGGGCCCATGTCGCGGTGGGTCAGCTTGAACCACGCCCGGGCGAAGGCATCGGCGAAGGCCTGCGGGTCGGCCAGGAAGCGGCGCGAAATCTTCTCGTAGGCCGGATCGACGCGCAGCGACAGATCGGTGGTGAGCATGGTCGGGCGGTGCTTCTTCGACGGATCGTGCGCGTCGGGAATGATCGCCTCGCTGTCCTTGGCGACCCACTGGTGCGCACCAGCGGGGCTCTTGGTCAGCTCCCACTCGTGCCCGAACAGGATCTCGAAGAAGTCATGGCTCCATTGCGCCGGGGTGCGCGTCCACGTCACTTCCAGGCCGCTGGTGATGGTGTCGCCGCCCTTGCCGGTGCCGAACCTGTTGGCCCAGCCCAGGCCCTGGCTTTCCAGCCCGGCCGCTTCCGGTTCGACATCGACATTGTCGGCCGGGCCGGCGCCGTGGGTCTTGCCGAAGCTGTGCCCACCGGCAATCAGCGCGACGGTTTCCTCGTCGTCCATCGCCATGCGTCCGAACGTATCGCGGATGTCGAACGCCGCCTTGAGCGGATCGGGATTGCCGTCCGGGCCTTCCGGATTGACGTAGATCAGGCCCATCTGCACCGCCGCCAGCGGATTCTCGAGGTCGCGCGAGTGGATGTCGCCGTCAGCGTCATCATCCGAGACCAGCACGCCGTGGTCTTCCTGCACGCCTTCGGAGCCATGCGCATAGCGAACATCGCCGCCGAGCCAGGTGGTTTCGCGGCCCCAGTACACATCCTGGTCCGGTTCCCAGGTATCCGGGCGGCCACCGGCGAAGCCCAGCGTCTTGAAGCCCATCGATTCCAGCGCGACGTTGCCGGTGAGCACCAGCAGGTCGGCCCAGGAGATCGCCTGGCCGTACTTCTGCTTGATCGGCCACAGCAGGCGGCGTGCCTTGTCCAGGCTGACGTTGTCCGGCCAACTGTTGAGCGGAGCGAAGCGCTGCTGGCCGCGGCCGGCGCCACCACGTCCATCACCGATGCGATAGGTGCCGGCACTGTGCCAGGCCATGCGCACGAACAGGCCGCCGTAATGGCCGAAGTCGGCCGGCCACCAGTCCTGCGAGTCGGTCATCAAGGCCTTGAGGTCGGCTTTGAGGCCGGCGTAGTCCAGCCCCTTGAAGGCCTGGGCATAGTCGAACGTCTCATCCAGTGGATGCGAGCGGGTCGAGTGCTGGTTGAGCAGGTCCACCCGCAGCTGCTTGGGCCACCAGTCGCGGTTGGTGGTTGCATCGCCGACGAGGGCGTGATTGAACGGGCACTTGGCTTCGCTTTTCATGGGTATCTACCTGTGGACTGGCGAACGTGGAAACCACCGGCGCGGGGGAGGCGATGGCAACGTTGGAAACGTGGTGCCTGCGCATGCGGGCGTGGGGCGCCGCGATGTGAAGGCGTACCCACACGTTAAGCACTGCCGTTCATTCAGTACATTCGAATGAATCAACCAATGCGATAGGCGCAGGCTATTTCCAGTGCCTGCCCTCAGCGCTTGCCGAACAGACCGCCACCGAGCTTGAGCAGGTCGCCTACGCCGAGCTGCCCATCGCCGTCCTGGTCCAGCACCGAGGTCAGCAGGCCGCCGCTGTTGGCGCTCTGTGCTTCCTGGCCCAGGACCTGGCTGAGCTGGTTCGGGTTGCCGCCGCTGGCAAAGCGCTGGGCCAGATAGGACATGACGATCGGCGCCAGGATGGCGAGCAGCTGGCTGGTCTTGCTGCTGTCCAATCCCGTGGCCTGGCTCAGGCCCTGGGTGGCGCGCTCGGTGTTGCCGCCGAACACGTGGCCGAGGATGCCGGCGCCATTGGTGGCATTGCCGCCGCCTCCGCCAAGCACGCTGCCGAGCAGACCGCCCAGATCGAAGCCGCCGCTGCTGGCAGGGGCGTGGTCACGCTGCAGGGCACCGAGCAGGGCCTGTGCACCCTGCGGTTCCTGCGCATTGCGGCCCATCGCGCCGAGCAGCAGCGGCAGGGCCGCGCCGATCGCGCCGCTGGCCTGGTTCTGGTCGATGCCGAGCTGCTGGGACACCTGCTGCAGGCCTTGGCCCTGCTGCAGCTGCTGGAAGAGGGACGCGGCAAGCGATTCGGTATTCACGGCGGACTCCAGGGCAGGGATGGGAACCGCCCGAGCATAGCGCTGCGTTCACTACGGGAATGCGAAGAATTCACGCGGGTGGGATGCGCCCACCCGACCAACGGTCGGGTGCTACCGGTTCCGTGTGGAGCCGGCCAGCGGCCGGCACTACCGCACCGCCGTGGTAGGCCACGACCGTTGGTCGTGGCCAGCCCGGACGCTCCTTCAGAGCAGCGTCTTCAACCGGTACAGCGCTTCCAGTGCCTGCTTCGGGGTCAGCTCGTCCGGATCGATCGCGGCCAGCGCGTCCTGCGCGGCTGTGTTCGGCGCGTTGAACAGCCCGAACTGCTGCGGTGCATCCAGCGCCTGCGCCGCGACCACCGCGGACTGGGTCTCGTGGCTGCGCTGTTCCAGCTCGGCGAGGCGACGCCGCGCCTGGGCCACGGTCGACTTCGGCAGGCCGGCCAGCGCGGCCACCTGCAGGCCGAAGCTGCGGTTGGCCGGACCGTCCTTCACCGCGTGCATGAACACCAGGGCGTCGCCATGCTCCACCGCATCCAGGTGCACGTTGGCGATGCCACTGGCGCCGCCTTCGTGTTGCTCGTCGGCCAGTGCGGTCAGCTCGAAGTAGTGCGTGGCGAACAGCGTGTAGCAGCGGTTCTGGTAGGCCAGGTGCCGCGCGACGGCATCGGCCAGGGCCAGGCCGTCGTAGGTCGAGGTGCCGCGGCCGATCTCGTCCATCAGCACCAGCGACTGTGCGCTGGCGTGGTGCAGGATGTAGCTGGTCTCGGCCATCTCGACCATGAAGGTCGACTGCCCGCGGGCCAGATCGTCGCCGGCGCCGATGCGGGTCAGGATGCGGTCGATCGGGCCGATCACCGCGCGGCGGGCCGGCACGAAGCTGCCGATGTGGGCCAGCAGCACGATCAGGGCGTTCTGGCGCATGTAGGTGGATTTACCGCCCATGTTCGGGCCGGTGATCACCAGCATGCGACGGTCCGGATGCAGGTCCAGATCGTTCGGCTCGAACGGCTGCTCGCGTACCGCTTCCACCACCGGATGACGCCCGCGCTCGATCTTCAGGCAGGGGGCGGTCTCCAGTTCCGGCCGCGCCCAGTCCAGCGCCTGCGCGCGTTCGGCGAAACCGGCCAGCACGTCCAGTTCGCTCAGCGCGGCGGCGCACTGCTTGAGCGGCTCCAGCCCGCTGGCGAGGAGGTCGAGCAGCTGCTCGTACAGGAATTTCTCGCGGGTCAGCGAGCGTTCGCGGGCGGACAGCACCTTGTCTTCGAACGACTTCAGTTCTTCGGTGATGTAGCGCTCTGCATTGGTCAGCGTTTGGCGGCGCGTGTAATGCACCGGCGCCTTCTCGGACTGGCCCTTGCTGATCTCGATGTAATAGCCGTGCACGCGGTTGTAGCCGACCTTCAGCGTGGCGATGCCACTGCTGATGCGCTCGCGTTGTTCCAGATCGATCAGGAACTGGTCGGCATGCGTGGACAGGCGGCGCAGCTCGTCGAGTTCCGCATCGTAGCCCTCGGCGATCACACCGCCATCGCTGAGCTTCAGCGGCGGCGTCGGCGCGATCGCGCTGGCCAGCAGGTGGGCGCACTCGTCATGCGAGCCCAGTGCATCGTGCAGCGCGACCAGGCGCGGAGAATCCAGCGGTGCGAGCACCGCGCGCACCTCGGGCAACAGCCCCAGGCCATCGCGCAGCGTGGAGAAATCGCGCGGACGCGCCGAGCGCAGGGCCACGCGGGTGAGGATGCGTTCCAGATCACCCAGTGCACGGAAGGCATCGCGTACGTCGCCCTCGGCGCCACGATCGATCAGCGTGGCGACCGCATCGTGGCGATGCACGAGTACCTCGCGCAGGCGCAGCGGGCGGTGCAGCCAGCGCCGCAGCAGGCGACCGCCCATCGGCGTCACCGTAGTGTCGAGTACGCCGAGCAGGGTGTTGCGGGTATCGCCATCGACGCGCGTGTCCAGTTCCAGATGCCGGCGCGTGGCCGCGTTCATGGCGATGGCTTCGCTGGCGGTTTCGGTGGCGATCGCGGTCAGGTGCGGCAGGCGCTGTTTCTGCGTCTCTTCGACATAGCCGAGCAGGGCGCCGGCCGCGGCGGTGGCACGTGGCTTGTCGTCGATCCCGAAGCCGGTCAGGTCGTGCAGCTTGAAGAAGCTCAGCAGCTGCCGGCGGCCGCTGTCGGCATCGAACAGCCACGGCGCGCGACGGCGGATGCCATTGCGGTACTGCAGGAAGGCGGGCCAGTTCTCTTCATCAGGCACCAGCAGCTCGGCCGGCTCCAGGCGGGCCAGCTCGGCCTCCAGCGCATCGTCCGAATCCACCTCGTTGACCAGGAAACGGCCGCCGGCCAGATCGGCCCACGCCAGGCCATAGCCGTTCTTCCCCCGCGAGAGCGCCATCAGCAGCGTATCGCGGCGCTCGTCCAGCAGCGCCTCATCGGTGACGGTGCCGGGGGTGACGATGCGCACCACCTTGCGTTCCACCAGGCCCTTGGCCAGCGCCGGGTCGCCGATCTGTTCGCAGATCGCCACCGACTCGCCCAGCGCCACCAGCCGCGCCAGGTAGCCTTCGTAGGCATGCACCGGCACGCCGGCCATCGGGATCGGCGCGCCGCCCGAGCTGCCGCGCTGGGTCAGGGTGATGTCCAGCAGCCGCGCCGCCTTGCGGGCGTCGTCGTAGAACAGCTCGTAGAAGTCGCCCATCCGGAAGAAGAGCAGCAGGTCCGGGTAATCGGACTTGGCGGCGAAGAACTGCTTCATCAGCGGGGTGTGTTCGGCGGTCCCCTTGCTCTCTTTGACTTTCAGTTTGGAATCAGTGGTTTGCAAGAAACGTCCTTACGAAATGCGGGGCGGTCGATCCGGGCCGTGCGCGGCAGGCAGGCCGACCTTCATCAAGGCCCCCAGTTTAAGCCGAGCAGGCCCGTAACGATCGGCACTCCCCCGATCAATACAAAAACTATCCAATGAATGTCCGGGGCCGCACTTTTTACGGGCTTTTAATTCTGCAGACTGCGCGGGTTGATGAGGGAAAACCATGCGTAGCAAGCTGTTCGTCCCCGGCGCCCGCCCGGAACTGTTCGACAAGGCCATGGCCGGCGAGGCCGATGCACTCTCCTTTGACCTGGAAGATTCGGTCCCCGAGGCCGGCAAGGCCCAGGCGCGCGCCCACGTCGCCGCCTTCCTGCAGCGCCCGGCCACCCATGCCAGCGGCAAGCAGCTGATCGTGCGCACCAACGGCACCGGGAGCGGTCACCTGGAGGCCGATCTGGCCGCCGTGGCGCTCCCCGGGGTGAGCCTGATCAACCTGCCCAAGATCGAGTCGGTCGGCCAGCTGTCGGCGGCCATCGCTCGCCTCGAACGGGCCGAGCAGGCCAACGGCGTGGAGCGGCCGATCGGCCTGCTGATCAACATCGAGACCCCCAAGGGGCTGCGCACGGCTGCCGAGCTGGCCAATGCCCATCCGCGCGTGGCCGGCCTGCAGCTCGGGCTGGGCGACCTGTTTGCCCCCAACGGCATCCACCGGGAACTGAGCGCCGTCCATGCGACGTTGTTCGCGGTGCGGCTTGCCGCAGCCGAAGCCAACGTCTTCGCCTGCGATGGCGCGTTCCCGGATGTCAGCGACACCGAAGGCTTCCTGGCCGAGGCGCGGATCGCCCAGCAGCTGGGCTTCATCGGCAAGAGCTGCATCCACCCACGCCAGGTCGGGCTGGCCAACGCCACCTTCAACGTACCGCCGGCGGTGCTCGAGGAGGCGCGTCGGATCGTCGCTGCTTCGGCGAGCGCCGCCGACAACGGCCACGGCGCGTTCCTGTTCGAAGGCCGGATGATCGACCTGCCGTATCTGCGTCGTGCCGAGGCGCTCCTCGCCGCCACCTCTCCCCCGGTCGCCTGAGCGGCAACCAGATGCATCGACCCCTTTCTCATTCCTGCGCGACGACCTGCAACGGCCGCGCCGCGCTCTTTCCGGGTGATTCCATGCTCAAGCCTGTCCCGTTCGCCTCTTTTTCATCCGTGCTCCGGCGCTGCGCACGTTCGGTGCGCCTGCTTGCCGCCGCGGTTCTGCTGACCGGCAGTGGTGCGGTCGCTGCCGAAAGCCTGACCACGGTCAGCTCGGGGAACCTGCCCGCGTTACCCGCACAGATCGCGCCGGCCGGACTGGTCCACGTGGATGGGCGCCTCGTCGCGCTCAGCGGCGACCAGGCCTGGACGCTCAGCGCGGACAACACCGCGTGGGAACCGGTGCGCCTGCCGGCAATGGCACCGGGCCGGGCATTCACCACAAGCGCGGGCATCGCCGGGCGCACCTATCTGCTAGAAGGGCCGGGCGCGCTGAGCGATGCGCTGCAACCGGTGACCCTGCGCGCCGGTGCGCTGGTTCTCGACTCCCCCGTACCGCTGCCGCAGCCCATGGGCAATGCGCAGGTGGCCGCGTTCAACGATGGGTTGTTCGTGATCGGCAGCGACACCACCGGCACCCTCCAACTGTATCGCCGCGGTGCGACGGCGGCCGCCGCCTGGCAGCATCTTGAACAAGTGCCCGCGTCCGGCGTGCCGCGTGCCATGCAGGCGCAGAAGGGGGCCCTGTACCTGGCCATGGGCGTGGCGGGGCAACCGGATCAGCTGTGGCGCCGCAACGCCGACGCCAGCTGGCAGCAGGTCGCGTCGCCGGACGGCACGATCGTGGCCGGCTCGATGCGCGCGCTGGGCCAGGCGCATCTGCTGATGCTGGTGAAGGACGGCAGCGGCGTGACCCACGCGCGCACGTTCCACACCATCACCGACGCATGGACGACGCTGGAGACCCCCGTCGCCGCCGATCCGCAGGCCGTCACGGCCTGGGGCAACGGACTGGCCTGGGCAACCGCCGGCGCCACCGGCAGCCAGCTCCAGTACGCCGAAATGCAGGGCGGCAAGCACCTGCTGCGCTGGCTGGACTGGACGGTGATCGGCATCTACCTGCTGGCCATGCTGGGCATGGGCTTCTATTTCTACCTCAAGGATAAGAACGCTTCCACGGCGGACTTCTTCGTCGGCGGGCGCTCGATTCCGTTCTGGGCAGCCGGCATCAGCCTGTATGCCACCAACACCAGCTCGATCAGCTTCATCGCCATCCCGGCCAAGGCCTTCGATACCAACTGGCAGTACCTGACCAACAACCTGATCGCGGTCGTCGGCCTGATGTTCGTGGCGGTCTGGATCGTGCCGCTGCTGCGTCGGCTGGACCTGATGAGCGTGTTCTCCTACCTGGAGACTCGCTTCCATCCGGCGATCCGCATGCTCTCCAGCGCACTGTGCATCGTGATGCAGATCGGCAGCCGCATGAGCGTGATCCTGTTCCTGCCGGCGCTGGCGATCTCCACGATCACCGGTGTGGATGTGGTCTGGTCGATCATGCTGATGGGCGTTTTCACCATCATCTACTCCACCGTGGGCGGCTCCAAGGCGGTGATCTGGACCGACGTGGTGCAGGTGATCGTGATGTTCGGCGGTGCCTTGTTCGCGATCGGCTTCATCTTCCTGCAGACCGGCGGCGACATGCCGCAGCTGCTCAGTGCGGCCGCGGCGGAGGACAAGACCAAGCTGTTCGATTTCAGCTTCGACCTGACCAAGGCCACGGTGTGGGGCTTCATCTTCCTAGTCGTGTTCGATGTGGTGCTGACCTTCCCCAAGGACCAGGTGCTGATGCAGCGCACCTTGTCCACGCGCTCGGACAAGGAAGCCGGTCGATCGATCTGGGCATTCGCCGCCATCATGATTCCCGGCGGCTTCGTGTTCTACGGCATCGGCACGGCTCTGTGGATGTACTACCGCAACAACCCGGAGCGCCTGAATCCGCTGCTGCCGATCGATGCGACCTTCCCGCTGTTCATCGCCGCCGAGCTGCCAGCCGGGGTGACCGGATTGATCATCGCCGGCATCTTCGCCGCGGCGATGTCGACCCTGTCGAGCATCATCAACTCGATCTCCACGCTGGTTTCCGTCGATTTCTACCAGAAGCTGGTCAAGAACCCCAATGAAAAGACCGCCGTGCGCGTGGCGGAATGGTCGGGCGTGGGGGTAGGGCTGATCGGCATCGGCATCGCGCTGGTGATGAGCCGCTACGACATCCACTCGCTCTTCGATGTTTCCATCGAATTGGCCGGCCTGCTCGGCGGCGGCTTCGCCGGTGCCTACACGCTGGGCATGTTCACCCGCCGGGCCAACGCGCCGGGCGTGGCGATCGGCGTGGCCGGGTCGGTGCTGATCACCCTGGTCTGCTGGAGCATGGACCTGGTGCACCCCTACTTCTACCTGGCGATCTCCATCCTGCTGTGCATCGTGATCGGCTACGTGGCCAGCCTGTTCTTCCCGGCACCGACCCGCTCGCTGAAGGGGCTGACCATCTACAGCGATACCCCGGCCGAAGCGGCAGCCCCATGACCAGCACCGTTGAGGCGCCGGCGCACGGGCCATTGGTCCAATCGCATTGCGCCGGTGGCTCGTGTAGGTTGCTCACGCGCTGAGAGGTAAACCGTGGAAACCCAGTTCCTGAGTACGTTCGTCACAGTGGTGGACCGCGGCTCCATGGCCGCTGCCGCCCGCTCGCTGCATATCACCCCGGCGGCGGTCGCCCAGCAGATCCGGACGCTGGAACGCGAGCTGGGCGCGCCGCTGATCGCCCGCGCCGGGCGGACGGTCAGCGTCACCGAGGACGGCGCGCGCATCCTGCAGCGGGCGCGCGACCTGCTGCGCCAGGTGGCCGACCTGCGCAGCGTGGCCAACGAGAACGACATCGCCGGCGAGCTGCGGCTGGGTGCGTGCCCGACCGCACTGGCGGGACTGCTGCCGGACATCCTGTCGCGGATGGTGGCGACCTTCCCGCAGATCAACGTCTTCATCAAGCCGGGCTACTCGGCCGATCTGTACCGGGCCGTGGAGGCGGGCGATCTGGATGCGGCAATGGTGCTGCAGGCGCCGTTCGCGCTGCCCAAGACCTGCAAGTGGCAGCAGCTCCGCGAGGAACCGCTGGTGGTGCTGGCACCGGCCCATCTGGGCAGCCGCGACCCGCACGAGCTGCTGCGCGAGCAACCGCTGATCCGCTACGACCGCCACGAATGGGGTGGGCGCCTTGCCGATGACTATCTGCGGCAGGCCGGCATTGTCCCGCGCGAACGGTTCGAGCTCAATGCGCTGAACGCCATCGCGGTGATGGTCGACCGTGGGCTCGGCGTATCGCTGGTGCCGGACTGGGCCAAGCCCTGGCCGGAAGGCTTGAATGTCGTGCGCATTCCCTTGCCGCAGTGCAGCGAACCACGCCGGATCGGGGTGGTCTGGTCGCGTTCGTCGGTGCGCATCCGCCTGGTGAACGTGCTTCTGGAAGAAGCGCGCGTCGCGTTGACCGAGCCGCAACGCTGACACCACGGGTTCTCGCGTGGTGCGCGGTGCGAGGCGAAACAAATCCTAGGCTTTGAACATACCTGAGCGCAGTTCTATCGCCGTGGAGCCGCGCCTAGGCTCTCGCCTCGTTGCCGGACAGGACGTGGAGACCCGCAAGGGAACCGCATCGACCGGCGGAGGGGCGAAAGCCCATGCGCGTCATCGGTGGCGACGGCTCCCCGGCCGGCTGTCCCGCATTTCCATATCGGGGGGGAGAAACGAATGATCAAGCCACTATCCGCGGCCATCAGCACTGCACTGTTCGCCTGTGCCATCAGCCCTGCCATGGCGCAGAGCACGACGCCGACCGATCTGGACCAGGTGATCGTGACCGGCAGCCGGACCCCGATCTCGATCGAGAAGGTCCCCGGTGCAGTGACGGTGGTCAACCAGGAGCAGGTGCAGCGCACCCTCAACCTGACCGAAGACGCGACGGCGGTACTGGCGCGCATGGTGCCGGGTTATTCGGAGTCCTCGCAGGCGATGAGCAACAGCGGCGAAACCCTTCGCGGCCGCGTGGCGCTGCGTCTGTTCGACGGCGTGCCGCAGGGCTCTCCGCTTCGCGAAGGCAGCCGCAATGGCACGTTCACCGACATGGGCGTGATCGGCCGCATCGAGGTCATCAACGGCCCGTCGGCCGCCGAGGGCATCGGTGGCGCCGGTGGCGTCATCAACTATCTCTCCAAGAATCCGGAAGTGGACGGTCACCAGACCACGGTGAGCACGCGCTACGGCACCCAGTTCAAGGACGACAGCGGGCAGTCCAAGATCGGCATCACCCACACCTTCAAGGGCGATGCCGCCGACTTCCTGATCAGCGGCGCCTACATCGACCGCGGCATCGCCTACGACGGCGACGGCCGCCGGGTTGGCTTGAACACCTCCGGCTCGCTGTCCGATTCCTACAGCAAGAACCTGTTCCTCAAGGGCGGCTACAACTTCGGCGAGGGCCAGATGCAGCGCATCCAGGCCAGTTACAGCAACTTCCACATCGGTGGGAAGCACAACTACATCCCGGTCGAAGGCTGCCGTTACGACGCGGTGGAGTGCCCGGTGCCGAGCACCAACACCGCCGAGAAGGGCTCGATCAAGGATTCGCTGGCCGAATTCAACGATTTCGAACAGTTCGCCGCCAAGTACACCCATGCCGATTTCTTCGGCGGTGACCTGAGCGTGGATCTCTATTGGGCCAAGCAGGCGATGCGTTATGTGCCGGAGAACGGCACGGACCGCCAGCTGGTCAAGCCGGCCCCGCCGGAAGACCAGCGGATCTGGGACCAGTCGGAGATCAACTCCGAGAAAAAGGGTCTGCGCGCGGCCTATGCCTACAGCGGCCTGTTCGCGGTGGAGGGCCTGCGGCTGCGCACCGGCCTGGACCTGGTGGAAGACACGGCCGAGCAGCGCCTGGCGTTGACCGACCGGGTCTGGGTACCGCCGATGAAGTACACCAGCCTGGCGCCGTACGCGCAGCTGAGTTGGGACATCGGTCCGGTGACGCTGGATGCGGGCATCCGCCGCGAAGATGGCCAGCTGGAGATCGACAGCTATACCACCACCGCCTACCGCGACTTCACCCCGGTGCAGGGCGGCAAGCTCGACTACAAGGCCAACCTGCCCAACTTCGGTGCGATCTGGCGCATCACCGATGCGTGGTCGGTGTTCGCCTCGTATTCGGAAGGCTTCGGTATCGCCAACGTGGGCATCCCGCTGCGCAACATCCAGGCCAACAGCCCCTGCAAGGCGGTGGCGTGCATCGCCGATCTGCAGCCGCTGATCACCAAGAACAAGGAAGTGGGCTTCAACTGGCGCGGCGAGCAGGCACAGGTCGGGATGTCGGCCTACCGCTCGACCTCCGAGTTCGGCTCGTCGCTGACGGTGGACAAGGTCACCGAGGACTTCATCCTCACCCGCGCACCGACCCGTATCGAAGGCGTTGAATTGAACAGCGCCTGGACCTTCAACGACCAGTGGAAGGCGACGCTGCTGTACTCGCGGATCCGCGGCCAGACCCAGTACTACGACGGCTCGGGCCTGAACAAGGAGATGGGCATCCTCGACATCTCGCCGGACAAGGTCAACGCCTCGCTGACCTGGACGCCGAACGACCGGTTCGATGCGACGCTGGGCGTGAGCCGTACCTTCAGCCGCGACCTGCGCGAAACCTTCGTCAATCCGTCCAACGGCGCGGTCTATCTCAATGAAGAGGATACCTACGGCTACGCGCTGTGGGACCTCAGCATGAATTACGACACCGGGACCTACGGCAAGCTGTCGCTGGGCATCGAGAACCTGCTGGACAAGCAGTACGTGCTGACCTGGTCGCAGCTGCCGGGCTGGCAGAACTTCTTCTCCGGCCGGGGCCGCATGGTGTCGCTGACCCACACCTTCACGTTCTGACCGTCACCGCGGGCCGGCGCTGCGGAACACTGCAGCGCCGGTCCGTTTTACTTGCCTTACCCTGTCATGACGTTACCGCCACTGACAGCAGGAGAGCGGATGTACTGGCCATCGCACGGACCGGCCCACGCCCGTCATTGCCGCCCCCGAGCATGCCTGGCCATGCTCGCGTTGCTGATGCTGATCGTCGGGCAGGCCGCGGCGTCGTTGCCGGAGCCGCCGGCTGCACCGCCGGGATTGCCTGTTGTCGATGCCTTCCTGCACGAATCGACCGGCCGGCAGGGCTATACCGGCGCGGTCGCGCTGGTGATCCACGACGGCAGCATCGTGCACGACGCTGCCTACGGCTGGCAGGACCTGGCCCATGCCAGGCCGATGCGAACCGACAGCATTTTCCGCATCTATTCCATGACCAAGACGGTGGCCTCGGTGGCCGCCATGATGCTGGTGGAGGAGGGGCGGCTGGATCTGGATGATCCGGTGGCGCGCCACCTCCCCGAGTTCTCACACCTGCAGGTCTTCGCCGGGGGCACCGCCGCGGCGCCGCAGCTGCGGCCGGCGACACAGACGCTGACCGTCCGCCATCTGCTCACCCACACCGCCGGCTTCGCTGCGGGCGGGGAGGGGTTCGAGGCCGTCACCGCGCTGCTGGAACGCCAGCAGGTGCAGGCTGCGGACAGCCTGGCCGATTACACCGCCCGGTTGGCCCGCGTTCCACTCGCGACCGAGCCGGGCACGCGCTTCCGCTACGACAGCACCTCCATCGAGGTTCTGTCGCGATTGGTGGAGGTGGTGGGCGGGCTGCCGTTCGAGCAGTTCCTGCAACAACGCATCTTCCGTCCACTGGCGATGGCCGATACCGGCTTCGTGGTACCGGCGCGCGATCGCGCGCGGGTGGTCGAGCTGACCACCATGGGCGAGCATGGTGACCTGGTGCTTGCCGATGAGGTGCACGCGCGGGACCCCGGCAGCCCGCTGCGGCCGTATCCAAGCGGTGCCGGCGGGCTGTACTCCACGGCCGGCGACTATGGCCGGTTCGCGCAGATGCTGCTCGATGGCGGTCGCCATGGCGACACGCGCCTGCTTCGTCCCGCCACCGTGGCCCTGATGATGCAGAACCAGCTGGTGCATACCGCTTTGCCCAGGCCAGTGACCGAGTTCAGCGATGCCGAGGGGTTCGGCCTGGGCGGTTCGGTGCTGCTGGACCCGGCCATGAAAGGACGCACCGCATCGGTGGGTGCGTTCGGCTGGTCGGGCGCGGCCTCGACCTACTACACGATCGACCCTGCGCGCCGGCTGGTCGCGATCCTGCTGCTGCAGCACCTGCCCGGTGGCAACGACGACCTGCCGCGCATCAGTACGATGTTCTACAACCGCGTTGATGAGGCCCTGGACCCATGAGTAGTGCGGCACGTTCCACCGTTCTCGTCGCCGGCTCGGCCAATCTCGATTTCGTCGTGCGCGCCGCGCATGTGCCGGCACCGGGTGAGACCGTGCTCGGCCATGGCTTCAGCACCTTCCCGGGAGGCAAGGGCGCCAACCAGGCCGTGGCCTGCGCGCGTGCCGGCGGTGCGACGACCCGGATGCTGCTGGCCCTGGGCGAGGATGATTTCGCCATGCCGATCGAAGCGTCGCTGCGGGACGCCGGCGTGGACCTGTCGATCGTGCGCGATCCTGCGCTGCCGACCGGCACCGCCTTCATCTGCCTGGCCGACAGTGCCGAGAACGCGATCACGGTCGCACCCGGTGCCAACCTGGCCCTGGGCGAGGAACACCTGCCCGCGCTGGACGGCGTAGACTGGCTGCTGCTGCAGCTGGAAACCCCGCTGCCCACCGTCACCGCGTATGCGCGCCGCGCCCGCCTGGCCGGGCTGAAGGTGGCCCTCAACGCAGCGCCGGCGCAGGCACTGCCCGACGCGCTGCTCGCACTGCTGGATGTACTGATCGTCAATGAGGGGGAGCTCGACGTGGTGGCCGGCCATCCTCCGGACCTGGCCACGGGGCTGGCGCGCGTGCCGGTGCCCTGCGTGATCGTGACCTTGGGCGCGCGCGGCTGTCTGGCGCGGGTGAACGACACGGTGCTGCTGCAGCCCGGGTTCCGCATCGATCCGACCGACACCACGGCGGCCGGCGACACCTTCTGTGGCGCGCTGGTCGCTGCGCTGGCCGACCATCAACCGATGGCCGATGCGTTGCTTGCCGCCACCGCAGCCTCCGCGCTGGCCTGCACCCGCCTGGGCGCGCAGTCGAGCATTCCCGCCCGCGCCGAAGTGCAGTCACTGCTTGCAGATCCCGCGTGCATTCCCGATGCCGCCGCCCATGCCGCGCTGGCGGCAGCGTGCGCGTGCTGATGTACCTCCTTTCCGTTTCCTGCTGGATGCCTTGCCCATGACCACGCCGTATCAGAGCCCCGACTACGACACCGACGCAGCCGACTACGGGCGTGAGGCGATCCGCACCGAGTACAAGTTCTCGCACGTGACCACCGGGCGCTACCTGCCCACCCCGGGCAAGGCGCCGGCGTGGCCGTTCGCCGACATCGGCAGCTGGATGATCGATGCCAATGCCAGTGCGGGTGATTGGCTGGAAGAACTCAAGGACTGGCGCCGCGAGCATCTGGTCCGGATCGGCTATACCGACGTGAATTACCGCCGCCCGGAACTGCAGTGGGCGCAGCGCAACTTCGTGCATGCGCAGATGATGGTCGAGGACCGTTACTTCTTCGACGCGGCCACCGGGCAGTACACCGTCGATCGCTATCTGGACGATCTGACCGAACGGTTTGGCGGGCTGGACTCGGTGCTGATCTGGTACATCTACCCGAACATCGGCATCGATGACCGCAACCAGTTCGATCTGGCGCACGACATGCCCGGCGGCCTGGCGGGATTGCGAACCGCGGTGCAGGCCTTCCAGAAGCGCGGCGTCAAAGTGTTCCTGCCGGCCAAGCCGTGGGACCACGGCACCCGCGACCCGGGCGTGACGCACTGGGATGGGCTGGCCGAGATCGTCAAGGCGGTCGGTGCCGATGGCATCAACGGCGATACCTTCAACGGTGTGCCGCGGGCGTTCTTCGATGCCTGCGATGCGCGCGGCAACCCGGTGGTGGTGCAGCCCGAGTCCACCATCAGTTCCGAAGAGCAGCTGATCTGGAACGTGCAGAGCTGGGGCAAGAAGGCGCCCGATGGCCCGGTGCCGCCCGTCTCCAAGTGGAAGTGGCTGGAGCCCCGCCACATGGTCAACTACGAGAACCGCTGGGGCCGCAACCGCAATCACGACCTGCAGTACTGCTTCTTCAACGGCATCGGCTACAACGCCTGGGAGAACATCTGGGGCGTCTGGAACCAGTTCACCCCGCGCGATGGCGAGGCCCTGCGCCGGATCGCCACGCTGTACCGGCAGTTTCCGCAGCTGGTGGTCTCGATGGACTGGGAGCCGTACCAGGTCTGCCTGCAGGGCGGCATTTTCGCCAGTCGGTTCCCGGGCGAGGGCATCGTGCTGCACACGTTGATCAACCGTAACGAGTACGCCGTGGACGGTGAGCAGATTGCGCTGGCGCATGCGGACGGCACGCGTTACTACGATGCGTGGCATGGGTGCGCGTTGACGCCGCGGATCATCGACGGCGCGGCGTACATCGAGCTGCCGATGGAAGCGCGCGGATTTGGCGCGATCCTGAGTGTGGCTGCAGATACCGCGGTCGAGGGTCTGGACGATTTCCTCGCGGCGACCGCCGAGCGCGCACAGCAGCCCCTCAACAGCTACTCCGCCGCGTGGAAGG
Source organism: Stenotrophomonas sp. JAG2 (assembly GCF_041080745.1). Taxonomy (NCBI): domain Bacteria; kingdom Pseudomonadati; phylum Pseudomonadota; class Gammaproteobacteria; order Lysobacterales; family Lysobacteraceae; genus Stenotrophomonas; species Stenotrophomonas sp. JAG2. The sequence goes on from NZ_JBEUMH010000003.1 coordinate 88,187, forward strand.
CCGCTCCGCAGGAGTTGCTGGCGATCGCGAGCACGCCCCCGCAGGCCGAAGCGCCGACCGGCATGGTCACGATCCCGGCCGGCGAGTTCCTGTTCCAGGTGGGCGGCATCGAGATCGAGGGTTTCACCTGGGCGGGCCTGGATGTGCAGTTCCCGTGGGAAGACTGCGCGCGCCGCCACCATCGCCGGCGCATGACGCTGGCGTCGTTCCATATCGATCGCCACCCGGTCACCAACGCGGCGTTCAAGCGCTTCCTTGATGCCAGCGGCTACCGGCCGGCCGATGATCACAACTTCCTGGCGGACTGGAAGGATGGCGCGCCGCGTGCGGGCTGGGACAACAAGCCGGTGACCTGGGTCTCGATCGAGGACGCGCGTGCGTACGCCGCCTGGGCCGGCAAGCGGCTGCCGCATGCGTGGGAATGGCAGTACGCCGCGCAGGGCACGGACGGGCGACTGTATCCGTGGGGCAACGCGTGGGATGCGGCGTGCGTGCCGCGCGTCAATCGTGGCCGTCGCCTCACCCCGCCAGCCGATGTCGATGCACATCCGCAGGGCGCCAGCCCGTTCGGGGTGCAGGATCTGGTCGGCAATGTGTGGCAATGGACCGATGAATTCAGCGATGCGCACACCCGCGCGGCCGTACTGCGTGGCGGCAGCAGCTATCAGCCGCAGACCTCGCACTGGTACTTCCCGCAGGCCTACCGACTGGACCAGCATGGCAAGTACCTGCTGATGGGACCGTCCAAGGACCGTTCCGGCACGGTCGGCTTCCGTTGCGTGGTGGATGTGGCATGAGCCGTCTGCATCCCGCCGCCCGCGGCATGACGCTGGTCCCGCCGCAGCAGGTCACCTTGCAGGGTGTGCTGGGCGATGCCTTGGCAGCCAACCGCAGCGGGCGCCTGAGCACGTTCGTCGTTGATGAGCACAGCGCGCCGATCAGCATCTTCAGCCAGGCGCACAAGCACCAGAACCATGAAGGCGACTGGTACGGCGAACATGCCGGGAAATGGCTGTCGGCCACCGCACGCGCAGTGGCGCAGGGCGGACAGCCGCGGCTGGAGGCTTCGCTGCGCCGCGTCGCCGACTGGTTGATCAGCCAGCAGGACGACGACGGCTATCTTGGCAACTATGCGGCCGAGCGCCGCTTCACGGTGCCGCAGCCGCCCAGGCCGGAGAGCTGGAACGGCGAGCCGGCACTGCGCACCTGGGACATCTGGACCCACAGCTATCTGATCCTCGGCTTCCTGGAAACGTGGCGCGCGCTGGGCAACGCGGCCTATCTGCAGGCCGCGTGCCGGATCGCGGACCTGTGCTGGCAGGCGCTGGAGTCCGGGATCGACATCACCACCCTGGGCAATCATCACGGCATGTCCGCCACGGTGCTGCTGGATCCAGCGGCCGATCTCTACCTGGTCACGGGTGAGCCGCGCTACCTGGCGCTGGCCGAGCGCATCCTGGCGCAGGCCAATGCCAATCCGCGGCTGGCGCTGCTGGACAAGGCGCTGGCCGGCGAGGATGCGGCGTTCATCGCCACGGGCAAGGCCTACCAGCTCAGCTGGAACCTGGTCGGGCTGGCCAAGCTGTACAAGGCCACCGGGCATGCCGACCATCGCCAGGCCCTCGATCATCTCTGGCACAACATCCGCGAGCAGCACCTCACCCTGGGTGGCGGGCCGTGGGGCGGGGTGGCGCACCGATCGCGTGAAGTGTTCAATGCGCCGCGCACGTTCTTCCCGCAGGCCTATGTCGAGACCTGCTCGGTGCTGGCGTGGATGCAGCTCAACCGCGAACTGCTGGCCATTACCGGCCATGCACGCTACGCCGACGAACTGGAGCGCACCGCCTACAACGATCTGCTGGCGGCGATGGCCCCCAATGGCGAGGACTGGTGCTATTACACCTATCCCAATGGCCGGCGCGTGCACACCACGTATTGGCGCTGCTGCAAGTCCAGCGGTGCGATGGCGGTGGAAGAGCTGCCGCAGGTGGCCTATGGCATCGCGGCCGATGGCGGGCTGCGGGTCAACCTCTACGGGCCGGGGGAAGCCACGTTGCTGCATGCGCAGGCTGGCGCGGTGACCCTGCTGCAGGCAACCCGATTCCCCTTCGACGGAACGGTGACGATCACCGTGCTGCCGGAATGCATCGCAGCCTTCGGTATCGGCGTGCGGATTCCGGACTGGACCACGGGCGCGCGCATCGAGGTCAACGGGCAGCCCGTGGCGGCCGAGGCGGGTGCGGACGGGTTCGTGCAGGTGCAGAGGACCTGGCAGTCCGGCGACACCCTGCGGGTGCACCTGCCGATGCAGCCGCGCCTGCACCGGGCGGCCAACATCAACGTGCAGGAATCGCGTGCGCCGGATGGCGCGCCGGTGGCGCAGGAGGTACTGCGTTGGGAGTACGTGGGGCTGAGCTACGGGCCGCTGGTGTATGCCACCGGTCTGATTGACGGCTACAAGACGGACGAGACGGTACGACTGCCTGACCTGCCGCCCTCGCAGTGGCTGCAGGTGGGTGAGGATGGCGGCGAGGGTGCGTCGATCACCCTGCAGCTGGACTGCCGTGGCCCCCTGATGTTCGAGCCCTACTACCGATGCGGTGGCCGCGATCATGGCAGCTGGCGACTGAGCTGGCTGTCGCTGGCGCCATCGGACTGACGGCATGGCGATGTTCGGCGGCCACGCAGCCGCCGACGCCGCAGCGTGCTTTTTGTCCACGCAGAACATACCCACACGATCTGTTTCTTCCCGTTGGCCAGGAGGAAACTTCCCTCAAGGTATCGAGTGTATTGACCATGACCGGAAGCAACCCCAGTTCTCCATTCGCCATTGCCCAGCGGGAGGGCGCCATCGGGCCGTTGAGCGGCATCCGCGTGCTGGACCTGAGCGCCTACATCGCCGGCCCCTACGGCTGCACGCTGCTGGCCGACCAGGGCGCGGAGGTGATCAAGGTGGAGCCGCCGGTCGGCGACAACCTGCGCCGCTATCCGTCCACGCTGGAGGCGGAGAGCCGGGCGTTCCTCGGCGTGAACCGGTCCAAGCGGGGCGTGGTGCTGGATCTGAAGCAGCCCGACCAGCGTGCGGTGCTGATGCGCCTGGTGCGCGAGGCCGACGTACTGGTCCACAACTTCCGGCCCAGCGTGCCGGTGCGCCTGGGTATCGATTTTGACAGCCTGCACAAGCTCAACCCGCGCCTGGTGTACTGCTCGGTCACCGGCTATGGCGAGCAGGGGCCACTGAAGGACAAGGCCGGCTACGACCAGGTGCTGCAGACCATGACTGGCATGTGCACGATGCAGGGCAAGACGGGCGGCGCTCCGGAGATCCTCTATGGCTCGGTCGTCGATTACTACGCGGCGGCGCTGGTGGCGGCCGGTGTGTCGTCGGCCCTGTACGAGCGCGAGCGCAGTGGCGAGGGCCAGTTCGTCGGGGTGTCGCTGCTGCGCAGTGCGCTGACGATGCAGTCGGCGCGGATGATCTGGGCCGAGGGCGAGCCGGAGGGGGTGGGTCGCGATATGCGCTCTGGCGGTGTCACCGGCATCCATCCCACCGCGGACGGGTATCTGTACATCTCGGCCAATACGCCGCGCTTCTGGCAGGCCCTGTGCGAGCGGATCGGGCTGCCGGAGCTGGCCGCTGACGTGCGCTATGACACGGTGCGCAAGCGTGCCACGCATGCCGAGGTACTGCTGCCGCAGCTGCACGCGGCACTGGCCGTACGCAGTGCACTGGCGTGGGAGGCGTTGTTCGGTGAAGAGGTTCCCTGCGCGGCCGCGCGCCAGGTGGAGGATATGTTCGACCACCCACAGGTGCTGGCCGAGGCGATGATCACGTCGCTGCCGCATCCGCTGCTCGGCAGCTATCGCGGCATCACCCGGCCGATCGTGTTCGGCCGCACGCCTGGCCCCGAGCCGTTCGCGGCACCGGTGTTCGACCAGGATACGGCGGCGGTCGGTGCGATGGCGTCGCTGTCGAAACTCTCCCAGCTGCGTGATCTGTCCGTGGTGGTTGCCGATACCGGCGATGTCGAAGCGATCAAGCGCTTGAAGCCGGTCGACTGCACGACCAATCCCACCCTGGTGAAGAAGGCGCTGGATCTGCCGGTGTACGCCGATCTGATCGACAGCGCATTGGCCTGGGGCCGCGAGCAGGGTGGCGAGCGCGAGACCATCGTGCACGCGGTGGCGGATCGCCTGACCGTGGGCGTGGGTACGCTGCTCAGCACGCTGGTGCCGGGCCGGGTCTCGACCGAGGTCGATGCGGACCAAGCGCACGATACGGCGGCGACGGTGGCCAAGGCGCGCCAGTTCATCGCGATGTACGAAGCGGCCGGCGTGCCGCGCAGCAAGGTGCTGATCAAGATCGCGGCGACCTGGGCAGGCGTGGAGGCGGCACGCCAGCTGCAGGCCGAGGGGATCGACTGCAACCTGACGCTGATCTTCAACCCGACCCAGGCGTTGGCCTGCAGCGAGGCCGGGGCGTTCCTGATTTCGCCGTTCGTCGGCCGCATCCTGGACTGGTATGTGGCCAACGGGCAGGCGCCGGCGACCATCGACGAAGACCCGGGCGTGGTGTTCGTGCGCGGGGTGTACGCGGAGTTCAAGCGTCGCGGTTCGCCGACGGTGGTGATGGGCGCGTCGTTCCGTTCGACGGCGCAGATCGAGGCACTGGCGGGCTGTGATCGTCTGACGATCTCGCCGGAGCTGTTGGAGAAGCTGGACGCCGATCACGGTGAGCTGCCGCGCAGGCTGGTGGCCGGTGCAGCCGAATCCGTCCAGGTGACACCGATCGATGGCGCGCGGTTTGCGGCGGATCTGGCGGCCGACCCGATGGCGACGGAGAAGCTGGCAAGCGGCATCGATGCGTTCGCCAAGGATCTGGAGGCGTTGCGGCAGACGATCCGCGAGCGGCTGTAAGTGGTCATCCGCTCTCTGGCTGCCTCCTGAACCAATGCAAGGGCCTTGACGCGGCCTCCACCTGAATTCACCCGGGCTTGGCACCGGCAGGCAGACACTCGGTCCATGTTCCATAAACAGGGATCGACCATGAAGACGAGCATCCGCGTGTTGTGCCTGGGCAGTTTGCTGGCGGTGTCGGCCGTTGCCGGCGCACAGACTTACGGCCCCAAGGACGAAGGACGCCGCTTCAACGACGGCAGCAAGGTTGTCTGCCATAACGTCGAGGTCCAGCGTAATTCGAGGGATCCCAACCGCATCACCGGCACCGCGACCGGTGCAGTGGTGGGCGGCCTCCTGGGCAACCAGGTTGGCGGCGGCAACGGCAAGAAACTGGCCACGGTCGCCGGTGCGGTTGCAGGCGGCGCCGCCGGGCGCCAGATCCAGGGCAACCAGCAGTCCAAGAATGGCGACCGCGTGGTCGAGCGCCGCTGCGAGCGCCAGTACCGCTGATCCATCCCTGTCCTGATCGATCCCCACATGGGGGCGACGGTTGAGGGAAGGGGAAGTGCAGAATGAGATGGCGGCCTCCGGGCCGCCATTTCGTTTTGCCTTCTCTGCCACCCGGTTGCAGCATCCCTCGTACGTCTGCGCACGTTCCCGCGTATATCGAGGCGAGGGCGGATCAGCGCAGCGGCGGACTGCCGGCCAGCGTCCGTGCGCCGGTGATGATCATCCGCAGCATCTGGGTCAGCTGTTCGATCAGCTCCGGATCCTTCTCCGGCGGCAGGTCGACCGCGGTCGCCCCCATCGCGAACACCAGGCGGGTGATCGCCTTGGAGGCCAGGGCCGGCTCGTGCAGCCGCGCACCATCGGCGGCGGCCAGGCGGATCAGATCGACCCGCAGTTCGTCTTCGAAATAATTCAGCTCGCGATCGACGGCGTGCTTGAACGCATCCGAGCCGGCCGTGCCCTCGCGCAGCAGCACGTGCAGCAGGCGGTCGTCGGCACGCAGCTGTTCCATGAAGGTCTCCACCGAGAGCCGGATCACGCTGCGATCGGAGGAGGCCGCGCGCTGGCGGGCCTCGCCGATGATGGTGCGCAGCGAACGCCCGGCCAGGTCGATCAGCGCTACGGTCAGCTCGTCCATGTCGCGGAACTGACGGTAGAACGAGTTCGGGGCGATCCCGGCTTCACGCGCGACCTCGCGCAGGCTCAGCGTGGAGACGCTGCGGTGCGGCCCGATCAGGGCCAATGCCGCGGCCAGCAGATCCTCGCGTGAGATCGAGGCTTTGCGCGCGGGATGGGCGTCGTCGGAGGCGGGCAGGGGCAGGTCTGGGGAGGTCATCGGGGGCAGGGGAGTCAAGTCCCTGAATCATAGCCCGTCCCGACTATATACAACTGTATACACAGTCGTATGCTCGGCCGTATAGTGCGCAGCATGAGCACCGTCCCGCGCATCGCCGCCCGCCGTCACGCCGCCAGCCCCCGCCGCTGGGTCTCCGAGGAGCTGTTCGACTTCTGGGGCACCCGCCTGCATCCGCTGTGGACCCTGCGTCGCCCGTTGGCACGGCTGGTGTCGCGCACCGCCGAGAGCGCGGATGCCGTCACCCTGGTGCTCAAACCCAACCGCCATTTCCGCGGCCTGCTGCCGGGCCAGCACATCACCCTGGGCGTGGAGGTCGACGGCCGTCGGCTGTCGCGCAGCTACAGCCCCACCGCGCTGGCCGATGGCCGGCTGGCGATCACCGTCAAGGCGATCGCCGGCGGCGCTGTCAGCCAGCACCTGGCCCGGGCCGCTGTGATCGGAGACGTGTTCGAACTCGGCCAGGCGTTCGGTGAGATGACCCTGCCCGCAGCGCACGGCGAGCGCCTGTTGCTGCTGGCAGCCGGCAGCGGCATCACCCCGATGCGCGCCCTGCTGCGCCAACTCGACGTCTCCGGCATGTCGGCGCCGGTGGACCTGGTGTACTGGGCGCGCCGCCGCGAGGAACTGTGTTTCGCCGAGGAGCTGGCAGCGCTCGCCGCACGGCATCCCTCGTTCTCGCTGCATATCGCGTTGACCCGCGATCCGGCCGCACCGGCCCCGCGCGTGGACGCGTTCGCGTTCGAGGCGCTGGGTGACCTGGGCAGTGCGCGTACCCTGGTGTGCGGCCCCGGCGGGTTTGTCGACGCCGCGCAGGCCCGCCTGCAGGGCCGTGTCGCCTCGCTGCAGTCCGAAGCCTTCACCCCGCCGGTCCTGCCGGCGGCGGAAACGGGCACCGTGCAGGTCGAGCTGCGTCGCAGCGGCCGCACGCTGGCCCTGCCGCGGGGCACCTCGCTGCTGCAGGCGCTGGAAGCCGAAGGGCTGCGGCCGGCCAGTGGCTGCCGCATGGGCATCTGCAATACCTGTGTCTGCGGCAAGGTGTCCGGCGTCACCCGCCACACCCTGACCGGCGAGCACGCGGCCGAACCGGCCACGCAAGTGAAGCTGTGCGTGAACAGCGCCAGCACCGACCTGATCCTGGAGCTGTGACCATGTCTTCCGTGCACAACCGCGCGCTGTCCCCGGCCGAACTGCAGGCTTTCGGCGATGAACTCGATGCACTGCGCGCGCGCCAGCTGGCCACGCTCGGTGCGCGCGACGCGCGCTACATCCGCCGCGTCGTTGCCGCCGTACGCTGGACCGGCGTGGCCGGCCGTGCGCTGCTGTTCCTCGGTGCGTTCGTGCACAGCGTGCTGATCCCGGCGTGGATCGCCGGCGTGGTGATGCTGGCGCTGTCCAAGATCCTGGAGAACATGGAGCTGGCGCACAACGTCATCCACGGCCAGTACGACTGGATGGGCGATCCGCAGCTGCAGGGCAGCACCTACGAGTGGGACATCGTCGGTACCGCCGACGCCTGGCGCAAGACGCACAACTTCCGCCATCACACCTACACCAATGTGCGCGGGCTGGACGACGATATCGGCTATGGCCTGCTGCGCATCTTCCCCGAGCAGCGCTGGCGCCCGTTCTACCTGATGCAGCCGGTGGTCGCGGTGGTGTTCGCGCTGCTGTTCGAGTGGGGCATCGCCATACAGGACCTGCGCCTGGGCCGCGTGTTCGCCGGCAAGATGACGCTGCGCCAGCTGGGGACGCAGTTCCGCCCGGTCGGCCGCAAGATGGGCAAGCAGATGTTCAAGGACTACCTGCTGTTCCCGGCGCTGGCCGGCCCGTTCTTCCTGCCGGTGCTGCTGGGCAATGTGGCGGCCAACCTGATCCGCAACGTGTGGACCTACGTGATCATTTTCTGCGGTCATTTCACCGCGGACGCGGAGACCTTCCCGAAGGAATGCGTGCGCGATGAAAGCCGCGGCCACTGGTACCTGCGCCAGCTGCGCGGCTCGTCCAACCTGACCGGTGGCAAGCTGATGAACGTCATGTCGGGCAATCTCAGCCACCAGATCGAACACCACTTCTACCCGGATATCCCGGCCAACCGCTACGCCGCGGTCGCGGTCGAGGTGAAGGAGATCTGCGCGCGTTACGGCCAGCACTACAACACCGGTTCGCTGCCGCGCCAGTTCGGCCAGGTGATGTGGCGGATCGTGCGCCATGCCTTCCCGAGCAGGCCGGGCCGCGCGCGTGCGCTGCCGGCGGTAGGCGAGGCGAGTCGCCAGCCGGGCTGATCAGAGAGGGAGTTCGAGCTGGAGGCGCAGCAGCGGCGAAGCCCTGCGTTGCCGCCGCAGCTGCTCGGTGCCTTCGTCGCTGATCCGCGATTGCCCGGTGTGCAGCGACGGGTGCAGCGTGTTGTTGAGGCTCAGCCGTAGTTTGCTGCCTGCGCGCAGCGACCACAGCGAATACAGGTCCAGCTCGCGTGCGTAGGCGCTGGTCTCGAACTGTCCGGGACTGACCTGCACCGAACCGCCGGTCCGGTAGGTGTAACTGCCGCCGACCGTCCAGCCGGTGCGGATCAGATAGTCCGCGCCCAGCGTGCTGCTGAAGCGCACCTGCTCATCGAGGCGGTTGTCCGGACCGGGCACATCGTCCACGCGCGAATCGTTGGCCGTCGCATTGAAGCGGAGCGCTACATCCGGCGCAGCGGCGATCACCTGCGGCAGGCGCAACGCGGTATCCATCTCCACGCCCCAGGTCATCGCGGTGCCGCCGTTCACCGGCGAGGCCACCCAGCGCCCGTCCTGCAGATGCGTCTCGGTGCGGATCACCTCCGTGATCCGCCGCACATAGCCCCCCACACTCAGCTGCGCGCCTTCCTTGCCGTAGGTCTCGTAGGACAGGTCCAGCCCGGTCGCCAGCTCCGGGCGCAGCGCAGGGTTGCCGCGTTCGTCGGGATTGAGCGGGCGGTTGTTGGTGGAGGTGTACGGACGGGGGATCAGCGATGCCAGCGTGGGCGAGCGGTAGGTGCGGGTGAGCGCGACGCGCAGCTGATCGCTCGTGGTGCCGGGGATTTTCCAGAGCGACTGCAGCACAGGCGACAGTATCTGCTCGCGCCGATGGATGCCGCTGAATCCGCTGCCTTCACTACGCGTATCGATCTGCTCCCAACGCGCCCCGGCATAGACCGACCAGCGCTCGCTGAGGGTGACGTCGTCCTGGGCATAGAGCGCCAGCCGCCGGATGCGGGCGTCGAAGGCCAGGTCACTGAACCACTCCGCTTCCCCGCCGACCGGCAGCAGGTGCTGCACCCGCGACTCGTCACGACGGTCTTCGCTGCCTTCCCAACCGAGCTGCAGCGCATGGCGCCCGCGGGATGGCAGCGTGTATTTTCCGGTGCTGTTGAGGTCGCGCACGCTCAGCCGCGCATTGGTGTGGTCGTCCAGGTTCTGTTGCCCCTCCGGTGACCGACCCTGCTCGCGGTAGGCATAGCGCTCGCGGTTGCCGCCGAGGCGCAGTCTGGTGGTGAATGTGCCGCCCTGTTCGAAGGCGCGCGTCCACGTCACGCTGCCGTTGGCCTGGGCGACATCGATGCGCGTGCGTTGTTGATACCGACTCGTCCGCAGTGGCGCGCCGAGTGTGCTGATCCAGTCGATGTCAGTGACGCGGTTGAACCGGCTGGCATCGACGAGGCCCTGCAACGCAAGCGTGTCACCGTTCTCCAGCGTGGCTTCCAGGCTGGGGGCCAGCGAGAGCACATCGCGGTTCCCGCCCGCGCGCAGGGTGGTGTCGCGCAGCACGGTCGGGGTTCCCTCCGGGTCCCACGCGCGTTCGGTGCCGGTTTCCTCGACGAGGAACTCGCGACGCGATGCGGTCGCCGTGATCGCACTGCTGCGATGTCCGGCGCGCCGGTTGCGCTGCCAGCTGGCCGAGGGCGTGTTGCGGCCATTGCTACTGCCCCAGGCCACCGTCAGCTGGTCGGCATCCGTGCGTGCACCGGCGGCCAGCACGATGTTGATCGAGCCGGCGATCGCTTCGCCACGCTGGTCGGCGGTCGGGGCGCGGATGATCTCCACCCGCTCGACCATCTCCGGCGTGAGCGAATCCAGATCGAAGCCGGTGGGCGCTTTCTGGCCATTGAGCAGGATCTGGGTGTAGCCCGCGCCCAACCCTCGCAGCGACAGCGCGCCGCTGCGACCGGGGGCGGCGGTGCCGACGGTGATGCCCGGCAGGCGTTTGAGCGCATCGACCAGGCCGGGGTCGCCGTACTGGCGCAGCGCCGCGGCGCCGATCACGATCCGGGTGGCGGTGTCGTCGCGGCGGATGTCGTAGGCCTGCGCCTGCACCTGTACGGTATCCAGCGCGGTGGTCGGCGGAGTCGCTGGCGCGGGGAGTGACTGCGCAGCGCTCGGGAACGCGGTGCATAGCGGGGCCAGGGCCAGGGCGATGCGGAACGAAGAAGTCATGGGCGATCCGTGCAGACGGGCCAGGTACGCATTTCGCCGGGCAACACGCGCCCCTCCTGTGGCCAGGAAAACGAAATGCAGCGGTGGTTTCGGGGGAGCGGCTTAGCGGGTCATGGCAGGTGCGCCTGCGGATCGACGCGCTCACCGTTGCGCAGCATTTCCAGATGCAGGTGCGGGCCGGTCACGCGCCCGGTGCTGCCGACCCGTGCGATCTGCTCGCCGGCATGTACCTGCTGGCCGACCGCCACATCGGCACTCTGCAGGTGGGCGTACAGCGTCTGCCACCCCTGGCCGTGGTCGATCACCACCACCGTGCCGTACTGCGGGCCATCGGGGTAGGCGGTCGTTGCTGCCACGACGCGGCCGTCCGCCGGCGCCAGCACTGGCGTGCCCGGGCGCGCACCGAAATCGGTGCCGCGATGCGGGCGCTGACGGATGCTGCCGGTATCGCCGAAGCGACCCGTGATCCGCGGGGTGACCAATGGCGCCTGGAACAGGATCTCGATGGGGGTGTTGCCCATCGGCGGCAGCGGCAATGCGGCGTGGGTGGTCGAGCTCAACGCCGGGGCACTCGAGGCGGCAGGGCCTTGCAGCGGTCGCGCGGTGCTGGCCTGCATCACCATCAGCGCGCAGCCGATGATCAGTGCGATGCCCAGCAGCATGGCACCTCGTGATCCCGACAGTGGCCTTGCAGCATCGCCATGCAGCATGTGGCGGATGCGGATCTCATGCCCGGCCAGATCGCGGTGGGTCAGTGCGGTGGAGGGCCTGTGGGCCGCCGTGGAAAGTCGCAGCGTGCGTACGTAGGCTGCAGCGAACTCGCGCCCGCCGTGGGCATCACCGGCGAGTGCATGTGCATCACAGCGCAGCTCTGCCGCCAGCTGCACACGCGCACCGATCCGCGCCAGGAACGGGTTGAACCACAGGAGCGCATTGAACACCGCCATCAGCCCGGCGCGTTGGGGATCGCAGCGCATCAGGTGAGCAGCTTCATGGCCGAGGATCAGGCACAGGGCGCGATCATCCAGCGCTTGCAGTGCCGAGGCCGGAAGCACGATCAAGGGCCGAGGCCAGCGCACCGCGAACGGGCTCACCGGCAACGTGCTGAGCCGGCAGGCGATGCCGGCCGACCGCAGCCGAAGCGCTGAAGCCCGACTGCGCGGGCCTGGCCAGGCTTCCGGCGCGATCGGCGTAGTCGCGCGGCACAGCCGGCCCGTCGCCCGCGTGCCGAGCAGGACGCGCAGCAATGCGACACCAACGCCGATCAGGTAGAGCGCGGCCAGCAACGTGGCGGTGGCCGGACGCGTCCAGCCGGACGCCATTACGGTCCGGTCTGTCGCACCGGAATCGTCCAGGTCCAGCGCGAGCGGCAAGGGCATGCTCAACGCCGTTGGCAATGAGACGAGCGGTGCGGGCGCCCACAGCGCCAGTACTGCCGACAGCAGCACCGGCATCACGGCCAGCAGCCACAGCCCCATCCAGTAGCCCTGCGCGGCGTGGGAGAGACCCAGCCGCCGGTGGAGACGTTGGCCGGCGGCCCACGCGAGCCAGCCACCGGCCAAGGCGCCGGCCCCATGCACCACCCAGAACCCGAGCGTCGGCAGGGTCATGCCGGGTCATCCTGGGCAGGCGCGCGCAGCAGGGCATCGAGCTGCTGAAGTTCCTGCTCGCTGAGCAGGCGGCTGTCGGCGAAGGCCTGCGCCGGCAATGCGCCGTCGAGCTCCAGCACCCGGCGCGCGAAGTCGGTGCTGAGCGCGGCCAGCGTGGCGACCTTGCCCACCTTCGCGCGGTACATGTTCAAGCCGTGCTCGACGGTTTCCTCGACCAGACCTTTGTCGACCATGCGTTCCAAGGTCTTGCGGGTGGAGGAATAGGACCAGTCCAGCGTGGCCACCGCACCGTTGTGCACTTCGCGCGCGCTGCAGGCGCCTTGGCGCCAGAGCGCTTTGAGCAGTTCCAGCTCGGCATTGGAGGGGGTAGGCAGTGCGGACATGAGACTCCAGGTGTGGCGAGGTGTCGCAAGTGTGCGACACATGTCGCACGCGATGCAACAGGTCGGTCATTGATGCGGATCAATGCCGTCACAGGTGGGGTGGGTACCATCCCTCCTGTGCAGCGCGGTGCCAGGAGGGGGCCGTGAGCGGTAAGGAAGCCGTGCTGCCGGCATCCGGATGACCCGGTGCCGCCCGTGGGTTCATCGCAAAAGGAGACGTGATATGGCTGTCGAGCAACACGGCGCACACCGGACATCGGTGATGGATAAAGAACCCGATGCCACCGCTGGCTACTGGTCCAATCGGCCCGCGAACACGCTGCCGCCGCCGGACATGATGGGCGCCTACATGCGCAATCGCCCGGTCGCACCGGCCGGCGTGGCGAATCGCAAGGCGTGGATCATCGGCACCGGTATTGCCGGCCTGGCCGCGGCGTTCTATCTGATCCGCGATGGCGGCATGCCGGCGGCGAACATCACCCTGATCGACAGCCTGGACATCGAAGGCGGTTCGCTCGATGGCGCCGGTGACCCCGAGCAGGGCTACCTCGTCCGCGGCGGCCGCGAGATGAACTGGAACTACGACAATTTCTGGGACATGTTCCAGGACGTGCCGGCGCTGGAACTGCCTGCCGGCTACAGCGTGCTCGACGAGTACCGGGCGGTGAACGACAACGATCCGAACTACTCCAAGGCCCGGCTGATGCACCAGCAGGGAAAGATCCAGGATTTCTCCACGTTCGGGCTCAGCAAGCCGCAGCAGTGGGAGCTGGTCAAGCTGCTGCTCAAGCGCAAGGAAGACCTGGACGATGTGACCATCGAGGACTACTTCAGCGAGGGATTCCTGCAGAGCAACTTCTGGTTCTTCTGGCGCTCGATGTTCGCCTTCGAGAACTGGCAGAGCCTGCTGGAGATGAAGCTGTACATGCATCGCTTCCTGGATGCCATCGACGGATTGAACGACATGTCCGCGCTGGTGTTCCCGAAGTACAACCAGTACGAAAGCTTCGTCAAACCGCTGGTGAAGATGCTGCGTGCGCAGGGGGTGCAGGTCACCTTCGGCACCCGCGTGTACGACCTGGACATGCGCGTGGACGGCGAAGCCCGTACCGTCACCGGGCTGCGCTGCCGGGTGGGTGGCAACGACACGCTGCTGCCGGTGGCCGACGGCGATCTGGTGTTCGCCCTGACCGGTTCGATGACCGAGGGCACCGCCTACGGCGACATGGACACGGTGCCGGTGCTGCAGCGTCCGCGCGAAACCCCCGGGCCGGACAGTGACTGGGCCCTGTGGCGCAACCTCGCCGCACAGTCGCCGATCTTCGGCAGACCGGAGAAATTCCACGGGGACATCGACCGTTCGATGTGGGAGTCGGCCACGCTGACCTGCCGCCCCTCGCCACTGGTGGACAAGATCAAGGAACTCTCGGTCAACGACCCGTACTCGGGCAGGACCGTGACCGGCGGCGTGATCACCTTCACTGATTCCACCTGGGTGCTGAGCTTCACCGTCAACCGCCAGCCGCACTTCGTGGACCAGCCCAAGGACGTGCTGGTGGTGTGGGTGTATGCGCTGCTGATGGACCAGAACGGCAACCACGTGGCCAAGCCGATGCCAGCCTGTACCGGCCGCGAAATCCTGGCCGAGCTGAGCTACCACCTGGGCATCGTCGATCAGCTTGATGAGATCGTCGCCAGCACCAAGGTGCGCACCGCGCTGATGCCCTACATCACCGCGCAGTTCATGCCGCGCGCCGCCGGCGATCGCCCGCACGTGGTCCCGCAGGGCTGCACCAATCTGGGCCTGCTGGGGCAGTTCGTGGAGACCCGCAACGATGTGGTGTTCACCATGGAAAGTTCGGTACGCACCGCACGCGTGGCGGTGTACACGCTGCTGGACCTGCCCAAGCAGGTGCCGGACCTGAGCCCGACCCAGTACGACATCCGCAACCTGATCAAGGCGGCGCGTGCGCTCAACAACAACGAACCCTTCCCGGGCGAGCGACTGTTGCGGCGGGTACTCGACAAGACCTACTTCGCGCACATCCTGCCGCCGCTGCCGGACACCGAACGCAGCCGGACCGGCTTCATGGAAGAGGAGGTGTCCTGGCTGGTCGGCAAGGGCGGCAGCGCGTTGAAGGATCTCTCCACGCGGCTGGAAACGCTGCGCGAGAACCTGGCCAAGCGCGGGAAGTAGCCCGGCTCCGGTGCCGCGGTGATGGAGATCGCCGCGGCACCGCCGCCCCATGTGGATAGGGATCGGCGATACTGCAGGCTGATCGCCTGCTGTGATGCACGGACCCGCCCCACATGTCTTTTGACGCGACACCTCCAGCGGCCGAGCGCCAGGATGTCACTCGTCTGCTGCGTCGCTGGAGCGAGCAGCAGGACATCGCCGCCCGCGATCAACTGCTGGCGCTGCTGTATGCGCAGCTGCGTGGCATGGCCGTGGCGCGGCTGGGCACTCCCCAGGATGGCGTGCTGCAGCCGACCGTGCTCGTGCACGAGGCCCTGATGCGGATGATCGGTGGGGAGATCGGCTACCGCGATCGCGTGCATTTCCTCTCGTTGGCGGCGCTGAAGATGCGCAGCGTGCTGGTGGATCACGCACGCGCGATGGCTGCTTCCAAGCGGGGTGGAGGTGCGATCAACCTGACCCTGTCGTATGCCGACCAGGAAGCCAGCCCCGATGACGATGCCTTCGAAGTGCTGGCCCTGAACCGCGCGCTGGAGCAACTGGCCGCCTTGGATGAGCGCGCCGCGCGCACCGTGGAATGGATGTACTTCGGTGGGATGAGCCGTGAAGAGATTGCCCTGGCGCTGGAGGTGTCGGTGCCCACGGTCGATCGCGATCTGCGGTTTGCCAAGGCGTGGTTGAACCGGCATCTGGCTGGGCCGGCCACGCGCGCATGACGGGCCCGGACCGCTGGCAGACGGTGCGCGGGCTGTTCGACGCGGTCTGCGATCTGCCCGAGGCGCGCTGGCGCCCGGCGCTGGGTGAGCTGTGCGATGACCCGGCCGCGATCGACGAAACGCTGCACCTGCTGCGCGCGCAGACCACCGACCTGGGCCGGGCCGAGCACGCGCTTGCCGCCGTGATGGCCGCGATGGATGATCCGGCCGCCTTGGTCGGGCAGCGGCTTGGCCCGTGGCGCCTGAGCCGGTTGCTGGCCGTCGGCGGAATGGGGGCGGTGTTCCTGGCCGAGCGCGCCGATGCGCTGTACCGGCGCGAGGTGGCGATCAAGCTGATCCGCCGCGCCTACGATCCGGTACTGGCCGCGCGGCTGGCCAGTGAAAGCCAGATCCTGGCCGACCTGCAGCACCCGCATATCGCCCGGCTGTATGACGTGGGCGTGGCCGAGGGCGGCCAGCCCTATCTGGTCATGGAATACGTGCAGGGTGAACCGCTGGACGACGCCTGTCGCACGCTGGCGCTGGATCTGCCCGCACGCCTGCGCCTGTTGGTGCAGATCTGCGGCGCGGTACAGGCCGCACATTCCCAATCGGTGGTGCACTGCGACCTCAAGCCCGCCAACGTATTGGTACGACCCGACGGCCAGCCGGTCCTGCTGGATTTCGGCATCGCGCATCTGCTCGGTGACGCCAACGATGCCGCGCCATTCCTCACCCCGGCGTATGCCAGCCCCGAGCGCCTGGCAGGGCGCCCAGCCAGTGTGGTGGGCGATGTCTACAGTCTGGGCGTGATGCTGGAGGCACTGCTGCAGGCCACGCCGCCGCCGGCGCGCGGCGTACCCGCCGACCTGCTGGCGGTCGCGGCCAAGGCCGCCGCCGCGGACCCGGCCGAACGTTATGCCTCTGCCGACGCACTCGCCGAGGATGTTGAACGGTATCTGGCACACCGCCCGGTGCGCGCGCGTCGGCCCAGCCGCTGGCATCGTGCGCGCCTGCTGCTGCGGCGGCAATGGCGCGCGAGTGTGATCGTCGCGCTGGTGGCGGTGATGGTGCTGGCCTTCGTGCTGCGCTTGAGCGAGGCGCGTCGGCAGGCCGAGCAGAATGCGGTGGCTGCCGCCGGCATCGCCGATGTGCTGGTGGCCGCCTTCGACGCGGCCGATCCCGGCCTGCGCCACGGTACGCCGATGACCGCGCGTGAGGTGCTCGATCTGGGCGCACGCCGGCTCGAGCAGGACCGCACCGTGTCGCCTGCGCTGCGCGCACGGATGCAGGCTGCATTGGGGCGCGCCTACCAGAACCTTGGCCAACCGCAGGATGCCGAGGCTCTGCTCCGGGACAGCGTGGAGGGGCTGGTGCACACGCGCGCCGCGCCGCATGAGATCGCCGACGCCCGCGCCAGTCTGGCGGTGCAACTGCTCAGCGCCGGGCGTGAGAAGGAGGCGCTGGACAATGCAGAGGGCGCGTTGGGCCTGCTTGAGCAGGACGATGCCCCGGCAGTGCGGGTGAAAGCCCTGAACGCACGGGGCCTGGCCCAGGCGCAGCTGGAGCAGCCGGCTGCGGCGGAACACTCCTTCCGCTCCGCGCTGGCGTTGAGCCGGCGTGGAAACGGTGCGCCGCTCCAGCGCGGCGGCCTGGCGGCGATGGCCAACCTCGGCGATCTGTACCGGAGCCAGGGTGAGCTGGACAAGGCCGACGCGATCCTGCGCGAGGGTCTGGCCGAGGCATCGCGCGAGCCTGGTGTGCAGGGGGCCGAGTACCAGCGGGTCCTGCGGGCGCTGTCCTCGACGCTGCTCAACCAGGGACGTATCGATGAAGCGCTGGCGCTGGCCGAGCGCGGCTTCGCGCTTACACGGCAGATGTTCGGCGCGGGCAGCAGCTACACGGCTTCGGCCGAAGCCGCGCTGGCCGGACAGTATCTCGATCTTGGCCGCTACCAGGCGGCCGATCAGCACTTCCGCAACAGCCTGCAGACCAGCGCCGCGGTGGATGGCGTGGACAGCCGCGCCTACGCGGTCAAACAGTATGCGCATGGCCTGATGGAGGAAGCCCGCGGCGACTACGTGCAGGCCGAGCAGAACTACCGCGCTGCGCTGGCGCGCTATCGGGCGCTGCTCGGGCCCGAGCACGCCGACACCCTCGACGTGGACATGGTGCTGGCCCGGTTGCTGCTGCGTACCGACCGCACGGACGAGGCGCAGGCACCGCTGCAGCAGGTGGCCGCCCTGTGGCGGCGCGAACTCCCGCCCGAGTCGCCGCAGCTGCTGGTGCTGCGCCTGGTCGAGATTGAATGGCTGACCCGCGCCGGACAGCATGCCGAGGCCGCCCGGGCCCTGGCCGCGTTCGGCCAGGCCCATCCGAGCCTGCCCCCGTGGCTGGGGCTGCGGCTGCAGATGCAGCAGGCACTGCTTGCCCAGCGCCGTGATGATCCCGCGGCAGTGCCGCTGTCAGCCCAGCTGGTGGATACATTCGCTGGTTTGTACGGGGCTGATTCCACGGCCACCGCCAAGTGGCGTATCCCGCTGGCGGAGGCATTGTTCGCCAACGGCGATGGCGCTGGCGCCCGCGCCCAGATCGCCCGGGCCCGGCCGCACCTGGTGGAACTGGCGCCGACGTCGGAATTCCTGAGTCGCATCCAGGGATTGGAGCAGCGCATGGCGGATCACGACGCGGGTCTGTCCGGGAGGCGATAGTTTTGTGATGGTTTTCACGGTTTATCGATCAGGAGGCCGATTCCGGGCCTCGTTGATCGAAGGGAAGCCATGTCAAACCATCTCCATCCGGACGCCACCCGCGCTGCACCGAATCCGCCAGCGGCCTCCGCTGATGCCCTGGACCCGGCTGACGCCGGGCTGGACACCACGCAGGCACGCGGCCCGTTCCGTGCCTTCCGGAAGGCCTACCGCAAAGCGCGCGACTGGCATTGCTCCCGCGGGCGCGCCGCGGTCGTCGCAGTGCGCTTCGCGTTGACCGGCGACAGCGGCCGCTTCCGCAGTCACGGCGGCTGGATGGTCTCGCGCATTTACAGGCCACGGTGAGCTGCGGGGGCTGACCGGCGAGAACGGCCGGTCAGTCGCTCTCGCCGAGCCGGCCTTCGGCCAGCGGCACCCGCGAGCCGTCCAGCAGACCGCGGCTGAGCGTGCCGTTCTCGATGAACAGCAGCTCGCCGTTCTCGCCGTTCTTGATGCTGCTGTCGATGGCGATGATGCGGTCACCGTGGAAGCTGCTGACATGCGGCATCGAGGTGTGGCCGACCACGATGCGGGCGAGGTCCAGCTGTTCGAGCAGCGTCTCCACCTGGGCGGTGTCCATGCGGCCATCGAAGTAGCCGCGGTACCAGATCGGGCTGGTCTTGCCGTCGAACAGGCGGGCGGTGTCCGGCGCGGCCTTGACCTGGTCCTTGGGCAGGCCGACTGCCGCTTGATAACCGGCATTGGTCGCGTCCATCCCGCGGACCAGGTCCAGGTTCTCCGGTGCGATGCCGCCGTGCAGGAACAGGGTATCGCCGATGCGCAGCAGTACCGGGCGGGTGCGCAGCCACTGGCCGATCGTCGAATCGGGGCCATACAGCGCCGGATAGGAGCGGCCGAGCAGGTGCGCGGTTTTGAGGTACTTCGGGTTGACGTAGCGCAGGTCGTTGTAGAGCACCATCGTCTCGTGGTTGCCCAGCACGAAGTGCACCGCACCACCGGCGGCCGCGGCCTGCTGCTGCAGGCTGTACAGCAGCCAGAAGGCCTCGGTGACCTGCGGGCCGCGGTCGAACACATCGCCGGCCACCACCAGCGTGGCGTCGCCCAGCGCCCAGCGGTCCTCGTTGTCGATCACGTGATGGGCGCGCAGCAGCGTCACGAGCAGGCCGTACTGGCCGTGAATGTCCGACAGCGCGACGATCCGCGGCGTGGCCGGGAACCGGGCGACCTCCGCGGTTCGCGGTGGCAGCACCGTCAGCGGGTGCGGATAGCCGCATACGGGCGCGATCACCGTGGCCTCGCCGCGCGCCGGCAGTGTGCGGCGGATCACCTGGTCCTTGCATACCCAGGCGGCTTCCAGCCCCGTGGCGGTGCGGAACACATAGGGGCCGTCGGCATCGACGTGCTCGGCCGGTGCGGCCACCTCGCGCGCGGCGCCCAGCAGCGGCGCCATCAGCAGCGTCGACTGGAGCAGCAGCACGGCAGGGCGGGTCAGGGCGCGGCGGATCGACATCGGGGTGTTCCTGTGGCGGAGTGCAATGCGGCGATGCTACGCCGCCTGCGCCGCCCCGGGCATGCGCCATTGGTCAGCCCGGTATGCCGCAACAGGTGCCTCACCCGCGCTGCAGGGCCTGTCGTCCGGGTGCATCGGGCAGGTCGTCGCTGGCCAGCACCACCCGGTCGCGACCGCGTTTCTTGGCCTGGTACATCGCCGCATCGGCACGCGCCATCAGGCGCTCGTAGTCGGGATGGCCATCATGAGCCGCCACGCCGATGCTGGTGGTCAGCGACAGCGTCTGGCCACTGGCCAGCTGCACCGGGCTCTGCGCGATGTGCTTGCGCAGGTTTTCGGCGATCACTTCGGCCTGCACGTCGGTGGCGGCCACCAGCACCACCACGAACTCCTCGCCGCCATAGCGGAACAGATAATCGCTGCCGCGGGTGAGCTGGCCCAGCAGGGCGGCCACGTGCTGCAGGGCGCGGTCACCGCCGTCGTGGCCGTGCGCATCGTTGATCGCCTTGAAGTGATCCAGATCGAGCAGCAGCACCGAGAACGGCGTCTGCGTGGAATTGGCCAGTTCGATTTCACGGCGCAGCACGGTCGGCAGGAAGCGGCGGTTGAGCAGGTTGGTCAACGCATCGCTGCCGGCATCGAGTTCGCCGATCCGCTCGAACAACATGCCCATCAACGTACGGATCTGCGCCAGCCGCTCGCGGATGCCCTGCAGGGCGCCGAAGCGTGCCGCGAAATCGGCATGCGCCAGGGCTTCCTGCAGCTGCGTATCGACCGCGGCCACCAACGCACCGACCTGGCCGGTCTCGCTGCTTTCGCCGAAACTGGGAATGCCCTTGTGGGTGAACCACAGGCCGAACTCGGACTGCGCCAGTCCGGTGAGCTCCGCCTCGGCATTCTGGCTGGCCATCGCGTAGAGCAGGGCGTTTTCCCAGTCGAGCAGCAGGGCACGCTGCCGTTCGCGCTCGGTGCTGACGTTCTGCACCAGCGAGAACAGGCGATACGCCGCATCGGTACGCGAGGAGCGCTCACGTGCGTGGGTATAGGCGAGCGTCATGCCCTCCAGCGCGATATCCATCGACGCGCTGAGACAGTGGATCGCCGCGAACGCGGTGGCGCTTTCCTCGGCCTGCGCGATGATGCGATCGAACAGGCGGTGCTTGAGCACGCGCGCGCCGCGGGCGACCAGATCCACCGGGATGCCGACACGGGCGTGCACGTCACCGATCACGCGCTGCGCGGCGACCAGTGCGTTGATGCTGTCCGGCGTGGCGGTGAGGATCTGCTGCAGCCAGCGTTGCATCGCCGGCTTCAGGCGCAGCCGGACCTGGTCGTGCGAAAGGAAGCGGCCCGCGCGCGGGTCTTCAAGCAGCACATCGTAGAAGTGGTGGGCCAGCTCGGGCGGGCTTTCCGCCGACAGGCTCGCCAACAGTGTCGCCGCGGCGGCCGGCGTCTGCGCCAGCGTCTGGCTCCAGGCCAGCGCGAGCGGCTGGCTGGCATCATCAAGGTTTGGAACGTTATGCACGATTGTCTTCCCGCCACACAGACCGTCGAGAGGTAGCGGCCGGGCGCTGTTGTTATTGAGTTGCAAACTGAACGCTGCAGTAAGTGTAATAGTCTCCGCGCGAGGCGCTGCTTAACCTGCCGGCATTGTCCAGGAGAGCTTTCATGGGTCACGACCACGACCATCTGCCCAACGAGATCCGCCACGAAAAACCGTTGTGGTGGGCGCTGGGGCTGACCACCACGTTCCTGCTGGTGGAGGTGGCCGGCGCGTTCTGGACCAACAGCCTGGCGCTGCTGTCCGATGCCGCGCACATGGCCACCGATACGCTCGCGCTGATGATCGCGCTGGTCGCGGTCCGGCTGAGCCGGCGCCCGCCCGATGCCAAGCGCACCTACGGCTACGCACGGCTGGAAGCGCTCGGCGCGATGATCAACGGTGGCATGTTGTTCGTGGTGGCCGGCTACATTCTCTGGGAAGCCGTGCAGCGCTTCCGCGCTCCGCAGGAGATCGCGTCCACCGGCATGCTGGTGATCGCGGTGTTCGGGCTGGTCATCAACCTGATCTCGATGCGCCTGCTGCGCGCGGGCAGCGGCGAGAGCCTCAACGTCAAGGGCGCGTATCTGGAAGTCTGGGCGGACATGCTCGGCTCGGTCGCGGTGATCCTCGGCGCGCTGCTGATCCGCTGGACGGGCTGGAAGCCGATCGATCCGATCCTGGCCGTGCTGATCGGGCTGTGGGTGCTGCCGCGCACCTGGGTGCTGATGCGCGAAGCGATCAACGTGATGCTGGAAGGCGTGCCCAAGGGCATGGATGTCGCCGCGGTGCGGCGCACGCTGTGCGCGCACGATGGCGTGGTGGACGTGCACGACCTGCACGTGTGGGCGCTGGCCTCCAGCACGCCGGCACTGACCGCGCACGTGGTGATGGGCACCGGCGTGGATGCGGACCGCCTGCGCCGCGAGCTGGGTGCCGATCTTCACGAGCAGTACGGCATCGACCACGTGACCCTGCAGATCGAGGCCGACCACTGTGGGGATCCCTGCAGCGTCGGCAGCCCGCGCGACCGGCATGCCGATGACCATGCCGGGCACGACCACGCCGCCCATGACCATGGCGGCCATGCACACGGCAGCCACGACAGCCGCCGCGCTGCACCGGATGCGCAGGGCCACCACGGGCATCCGCATCCCTGAGGGCTGTCTTCTGGGCCCCACGGCGGACGGGCAGGGCAGGGTTGCCGCTACAATGCGGGCCTGCCTTGCCATCTGTCGGAGATACTGCAGTGACCCGGAAACTCGTACTGTTGCGCCACGGCCAGAGCCAGTGGAACCTGGACAACCGCTTCACCGGCTGGGTGGACGTGGAACTGACCGAACAGGGCCGCCGCGAGGCTGCCGCCGCCGGCCGCCTGATGCGTGAAGAAGGGCTGCAGTTCGATGTCGCCCACACCTCGGTGCTCAAGCGCGCCATCCACACCCTGCAGGGTGCCCTGGCCGAGCTGGACCAGGACTGGCTGCCGGTCAGCAAGAGCTGGCGCTTGAACGAGCGCCATTACGGCGGACTGCAGGGCCTGGACAAGGCCGAGACCGCCGCCAAGCACGGCGAGGACCAGGTCAAGATCTGGCGCCGCTCCTACGACATCCCGCCGCCGGCGATGGACATCGAGGATCCGGGCCACCCGATTCACGATCGTCGCTATGCCGGGCTGGACCGCAATGCGCTGCCGGGCACCGAATCGCTGGCCACCACGCTGGACCGCGTGCTGCCCTACTGGTTCGATGCGATCGCCCCGCAGCTGAAGGACGGCAAGACCGTGCTGGTCACCGCGCACGGCAATTCGCTGCGCGCGCTGTACAAGTACCTCAACAACGTTTCGCAGGAAGCGATCCTGGAGCTCAACATCCCGACCGGCATCCCGCTGCTGTTCGAACTCAACGACGACCTGACGGTGCAGTCGTTCCGCTACCTGGGCGACCCCGAGGCGGCACGCAAGGCCGCTGAGGCCGTGGCCAATCAGGGCAAAGCGCGGTAGATACCCACCGTTGGTGGGTATGCATTCCATTGATGGGGATGCATTCCGTCGGTAGGGATGCATCTGCCCGGTGTGTGCGGACCAACGGTCCGCACACACCGACCGCAGGCGTTCCCATCTGTGACCTTTGGCCGGTCCGCCCCGGCCCCTCCCGCGCTACGCTGCCCGATTGCCCGTGATCCGGGTGATGCATCCATCTGTAGCCGGAGAGTCGAATGAAGTTTTCCAAGCTGGTCCCGCTGGGCCTGACCGTCGCCATCGCCGTGTCGCTGGCCTCCTGCGGCAAGACCGATACCGCGCCTGCCGCCACCGCCGATGCGGACAAGCCGGCGTTTGACCAGTCGCAGATCAAGACCGCGCTGATCTCGCTCAACACTGCCGATCTGGATACCGCCATCGCCGCCTGCACCGACCTCAACGGGTTCGTGAACAGCAAGTGGCTCACGGCCAACCCGGTGCCGAACGACCAGACCACCTGGGGCAGCTTCGAAATCCTGCGCGAGCGCTCGCTGGAAGTGCAGCACGCGCTGGTCCAGCAGGCCGCCGCCAGCCAGGCCAAGGCCGGTACGGTGGAAGCCAAGATCGGCGATATCTGGAAGACCGGCTCGGATGAAGCCAAGATCGAGGCCGCCGGCATTACCCCGCTGCAGCCGCAGCTGGACAAGATCGCCGCGCTGAACGACACCGCGGCCATCACCCAGTACCTGCGCGACAGCCAGGCGCAGGGCCAGGGCGTGCTGTTCTCGCTGTTCGCCAATGCGGATTACAAGGACTCGGCCAACGTCATCGCGTACGTCGGCCAGGGCGGCCTGGGCCTGCCGGAGAAGGGCTATTACTTCGACGATTCGCAGGCCAAGATCCGCGACGCCTATGTTGCCTACATCGCGCAGGTGCTGACCCTGTCCGGCGTCGATGCCGAGCAGGCCAAGACCCAGGCCAAGGCCGTGATGGACTTCGAAACGCGCCTGGCCAAGGCCTCGATGTCGCGCATCGACATGCGTGACCCGGCCAAGCGTTACAACCCGGTCAGTGCCGCCGACGCGGACAAGCTGACCCCGAACTTCAGCTGGACCGCGCTGTTCGATACGCTGAAGGTGCCGGCCGCGCAGAAGTTCTCGATGGCCCAGCCGGGCTTCTTCGGTGAAGTGGACAAGATGCTGGCCGATGTCCCGGCTGCTACCTGGCAGGCCTACCTGCGTTTCCACACCATCGATGACGCCTCGCCGTACCTGAGCAGCGCCTTCGAGAAGGCCAACTTCGATTTCTACAGCACCACCCTGCGTGGCCAGAAGGAAATGCAGCCGCGCTGGAAGCGCGTGCTGGAGTCGGTCAATGGTGCCATCGGCGAAGGCCTGGGCCAGATGTATGTCGACGCCGTGTTCCCGGCCGAGTCCAAGGTGCAGATGCAGCACCTGGTGGAGAATCTCTCGGTGGCGCTGAAGGCGCGCCTGGAGAAGCTGGAGTGGATGAGCGAAGACACCCGCAAGAAGGCGCTCGAGAAGTGGGCCAGCTTCACCCCGAAGATCGGCTATCCGGACAAGTGGCGTGACTGGTCGGGCCTGGAAACCAACGGCGACAGCTACCTGGGCAACATGCAGGCGGCGCGCACGTTCAACTACCGCTACATGCTCAACAAGATCGGCAAGCCGGTCGACAAGACCGAGTGGGGCATGACCCCGCAGACCGTCAACGCCTACTACAACGCGACCAAGAACGAGATCGTGTTCCCGGCGGCGATCCTGCAGGCGCCGTTCTTCGACGCCAAGGCCGATCCGGCGCTGAACTACGGCGGTATCGGTGCGGTCATCGGCCACGAGATGATGCATGGCTACGACGACTCGGGCAGCCAGTTCGCCGCCAACGGCAACTTCGACAACTGGTGGACCGACAGCGACCGTGCTGCCTTCACCCAGCGTACCGACCAGTTGGTCGCGCAGTTCGACGGCTATGAATCGCTGCCGGGCGTGAACGTGAAGGGCAAGCTGACCCTGGGCGAGAACATCGGCGACCTGGGTGGCCTGACCGTGGCGTATGACGCGCTGCAGATGGCACTGAAGGAAGACCCGAAGGCCAACGTCGAGGTCGACGGCTATTCGCAGGACCAGCGCTTCTTCATGAACTGGGCCACCGTGTGGCGCCGCAACTTCAATGAAGGCGAGCTGCGCGTGCGTCTGAACACCGATCCGCACGCCCCGGCCAACTTCCGTGCCAACGGCGCGCCGTCGAACATGCCGGCGTACGCGCAGGCGTTCGAGTGCAAGGCCGGCGACGCGATGGTGCGGGCCGACGACAAGCGCGTCGTGATCTGGTGATCGCACGCGGTTGAGTGAAACAAAAAACCCGGCATTCGCCGGGTTTTTTGTGGGCCATGCAGGGTGCGGCGCTAGACAGCCGTGGAGATCATGCGGGTGAACGTGGCGAACACGTCCGGATCGATCAAGCCACCCTGCTGCTCGGCGAGGATGCCCATGGCCTTGGCGTGCGGCATCGGGCCACGGTAGGGGCGGTTGCTGGTCATCGCGTCGTAACCGTCGACGATGGTGAGTACACGGGCGGCCAGCGGGATCTCGCTGCCTTTCAGGCCGTCCGGATACCCGCCGCCATCGAAGGCTTCGTGGTGTGCCCGGATCAGGCGGCCCACCGCGGCCGCGTCGCTGCGCCCGGTCGCGGCGAAAATGCGTTCACCGCGCTCGGGATGGGTGCGCATGATCGCGCGCTGTTCGTCATCCAGGCGGGCCGGGTGCAGCAGCACGTTGTCGGGAATACCGATCTTGCCGATGTCGTGGAAGCGCGCGGCGAGCGCCAGATGCGCGCGCTCTGCCTCATCCAGATCGCACAGACGGCCGAGCTGTTCGCCCAGCAGGCCGACGCGGTCGCAGTGGAAACGGGTGTATTGGTCGCGCATCTGCAGCGACATCGACAGGGCATCGATGGAGCACGCCTGCGGGTGGGCATCGTCGAACCGGGGGGAGTCGAACATGGGGCGTCCGGTGGTGGGCGGCCGGAAGACCGCCATCCTGGCAGGACGGCATGCCGCCCGTGCCGGTGGAAAGATACCGCCTGGCGACCGGCGCCAGGCGTGAAATCAGCGCGGGGACAGGGTCAGCAGCAACGCCTTGGCGGCACTGAAACGGTCTTCGGGCAGCGGCAGGGGATGCTTGATGCGCAGCTTGTCCGGCCCATCCATCGTATACAGCTTGGGCTGCTTCTGGATCAGCTGGATGACCGCCATCGGGTCGATCTCCGGCTTGGGATTGAACACGATGCGGCCGCCGTTCTCGCCCAGCTCCAGCTTGCGGATGCCGAGCACGTTGGCCTGCAGCTTGAGTTCGGCGATCGCGAACAGGTGCTTGGCCGGGTCCGGCAGCAGGCCGAAACGGTCGATCATCTCCACCTGCAGTTCGCGCAGCTCGCCGGTATCACGCGCGCTGCTGATGCGCTTGTACAGGGTCAGGCGGGTATGCACGTCAGGCAGGTAGGCGTCGGGGATCAGTGCCGGAACATGCAGTTCGACCTCGGCACCGCGCGCTTCTTCGCCCGCATCCAGGTCCGGCAGCTTGCCCAGCCGGATGCTGCGCACCGCACGTTCGAGCAGCTCGGTGTACAGGCTGAAGCCGACCTCGGCCATCTGGCCGCTCTGGTCCTCGCCGAGCAGCTCGCCGGCACCGCGGATTTCCAGATCGTGGGTGGCCAGGGTGAAACCGGCGCCGAGCTCGTCCATCGAGGCGATCGCCTCCAGGCGCTTCTCGGCATCGGGCGTCATCGCGCGCTTGTCCGGTACCACCAGGTAAGCGTACGCACGGTGATGCGAGCGACCGACGCGGCCGCGCAACTGGTGCAGCTGGGCCAGGCCGAAGCGGTCGGCGCGGTTGATGATGATGGTGTTGGCGTTGGGGATGTCGATGCCCGATTCGATGATCGTGGTCGACAGCAGCACGTTGAAACGCTGCTTCTGGAAGTCCAGCATCACCCGCTCCAGCTCGCGCTCGGGCATCTGCCCATGTGCGATGCCGATGCGCGCTTCGGGCACCAGCTCGGACAGCTCGCGCTGCATGCGGCCGATGCTCTCCACGTCGTTGTGCAGGAAATACAGCTGGCCACCGCGGGCCAGTTCGCGCTGGAACGCTTCGCGCAGCAACGCGTTGTCCCAGGCGGTGATGAACGTCTTTACCGCCAGCCGGTTCGGCGGCGGCGTGGCGATGATCGACAGATCACGCAGGCCGGCCATGGCCATGTTGAGCGTGCGCGGAATCGGCGTGGCGGTCAGCGTCAGCAGATGCACGTTGGCGCGCATCGCCTTCAGCGCTTCCTTCTGGCGCACACCGAAGCGCTGTTCCTCATCGACCACGACCAGACCGAGGTCCTTGAACTTCACGTCCGGCTGCAGCAGGCGATGGGTGCCGATGATGACGTCGATGGTACCGGCGGCGACCTTCTCCAGTTCGGCCTTGATCTCCTTGGTGGATTTGAAGCGCGACAGCACCTCCACTCTGAGCGGCCAATCGGCGAAGCGATCGCGGAAATTGCGGTAATGCTGTTCGGCCAGCAGGGTGGTCGGCACCAGCACGGCGACCTGCTTGCCGGCGCTGGCGGCGGCGAACGCGGCGCGCACGGCGACCTCGGTCTTGCCGAAGCCGACGTCGCCGCAGACCACGCGGTCCATCGGCTGGCTGCTGGCCAGATCGCGCAGCGTCGCGTCGATCGCGGCGAGCTGATCCGGCGTTTCCTCGAACGGGAAGCCGGCCGCGAACGGCTCGTACATCGCGCGGTCCACGTGCAGCGCCAGGCCGGCACGCGCACGGCGACGCGCCTGGATTTCCAGCAGCTCGGCGGCGACGTCACGGACCTTTTCGGCCGCCTTGCGCTTGGCCTTGGTCCACTGCTCGCCACCGAGCGAATGCAGTGGCGCGGTTTCCGGCGACGCGCCGGAATAGCGGCTGATCAGGTGCAGCTGGGCAACCGGCACATACAGGCGGTCGCCCTTGGCGTATTCGATTTCCAGGAACTCGCCGGGCATGCCGCCGGCATCCAGCACGATCAGGCCGCGGTAGCGGCCGACACCGTGGTCTTCATGCACGATCGGCGAGCCTTCGCTGAGCTCGCCGAGGTCGCGGATGATCGCTTCGGGCTCGCGCCCGGCACGGCGGCTGCGGCGCTGCTGGCCGGCGCGTTCGGGGAACAGCTGGCGCTCGGTCAGCACCGCGATCGGCGGATTTTCCAGCGCGAAGCCATCTTCCAGCGGCGCCACGGTGATGCCGAAGCGCACGCTGTCGTCGGCCAGGAAGCCGGGCAGATCGGCGACCACCGGCGGCTTCAGCTCGGCGGCGAGCAGCACTTCCAGCAGCGCTTCGCGGCGGCCGGCGGAATCGGCGGCGATCAGCACCCGGCCCGGGTAGTGACCGATGAAGGATTTCAGTGCCTCGGCGGCCGGGGCATCGCGCGCGGCCACCGGCAACGGGGGCAGCGGCTGGTCGCCCAGCGGCTGTGCATCACCGATGCGATCGTGATCCGGCGGCCAGACTTCCACGCGGGCCAGGCCGTTGAGCGTGGCGCGTAGCTGTTCGGGGCTGGCATACAGCTCTTCCGGCGCCAGCAGCGGGCGTTCAACATCATGACGGCGCTGCTCGTAGCGGTTCTGGGTCTGTGCCCAGAACGCGGCCGCAGCATCGAACACGTTCGGCGCCAGTACCGGCAGCACGTTGGGCTGCAGGTAATCGAGCAGGGTCGCGGTCTTGTCGAAGAACAACGGCAGGTAATACTCGATGCCGGCCGGTGCGATACCGGCCTTGAGATCCTGGTACAGCGCGCTGCGCCGGGTATCCACGTCGAAGCGTTCGCGCAGCGTGTTGAGCACGCGCGAGACGCTGAGGTCATCCAGCGGCACTTCACGGCCGGGCAGCATGTGCACGGCCTCGACCTTGTCCAGCGAGCGCTGCGATTCCGGATCGAAGGCGCGGATCGAATCGATGTCTTCGTCGAGCAGTTCCACCCGCAGCGGCGCGTCGGCCCCCATCGGGTAAACATCGAGCAGGCCGCCACGCACGGCGAAATCACCCGGGTCCATCACCTGCGGCACGTTGCGGTAGCCGGCCGATTCCAGGCGGCGTTTTTCCGCATCCAGATCCAGGCGCTGGCCGACGGTCAGGTCGAAGCTGCCGCCGATGACGTACTTGAGCGGGGCCAGCTGCTGCAGCAGCGTCTGCACCGGCACCACCACGATGCCGCGCTTGAGCGCAGGCAGGGCGTGCAACGCGGCCAGGCGCTGGGAAATGATGTCCGGGTGCGGGCTGAAGGCGTCGTAGGGCAGGGTTTCCCAGTCCGGGAACGCCACGATCGGCACGTCGCCGGCCGTGCCCAGCAGGGTGTGCAGGTCCGCTTCGATCTGGTTCGCGCCGTGGTTGTCGCGCGCGACCACCAGCAACGGCCCGTCGTGCGACTGCGCCGCGCGGGCGATGTACCACGCCAGCGCTGTCGCCGAAGCGGGAGCGCGCCACCAGGCGCGGAGCTGTCCAGGACGTGGCAGCGGCGGTACGGGATAGGAGGTGCGTGACATGAACCGTCGATTTTAGCAGACCGCAGCGTGCAGGCCGCTGGCAGTCAACGGTAGTGCCGGCCGGTGGCCGGCTCCAGGCGATGCGTGATGTTCGGGAGCCGGCCAGCGGCCGGCACTACCGGGGCAAGGTCAGCCGGCCAGCGGCCGGCACTACCGGTCAGGGCGCGGACAGGCGCCCCTTTCAGCTGTCGAGTTCGAGCACCATGCGCACCAGGCCCGGCGTACCGTTCGGGTGCGGGATCGGCTGGAAGCCCAGCGAGGCGGCCAGCTGCTTCATCGGCTCGTTCTCCTCGGCGACATCGCCGTACAGGCGGTCCAGGTACTTGCCACGGGCCCACTTGACCAGCTTGCGCATCAGCTGCCGGCCCAGGCCCTGGCCGACCAGGAAGCGGCTGACCAGGATCGCGTACTCGGCTTCGCGGGTGCCGGGGATGATGGAGGCGCGCGCCACCGCACCCACCACGGCTTCACCGGCGGGCAGGGATTCGGCCGCGACCAGGGTGATTTCGCTCTTGGGATTGGGGTGGGTCAGGCGCTGCGTCGTTTCCGGCGACAGCTCGGTCACCGACTGCAGGAAACGGTCGCGGATCTCTTCGGGACCGAACAGACTGAAGGCAGCATGCAGCGGCGGGCCGTCTTCCGGCCGGATCGGGCGGATCAGCAGCTCGTGGCCACTGGGTGCCTTGAAAATTTCGTGCCAGGGCGGCATGCGGTTACGGGTAGCCATACCGGTGATTCCTTGGTGGTCTCAGGATTCTCGCATCCCGGGGGCAGCGTTCCGTGAACGGATCACTCACGCCGATCCGGCCGGGAGGAGCCGGCCAGGCCGGGGTTCCGGTCTGGCCTGGAGGGGTCATTCGGCCTGCTTGAGCCACTGCAGGCGGGTCGAGGCACCGGCCTCGCCCAGGTATTGCTTGAGCGCCGGCATCGCCGGGGCCAGGACCTGGTCGAACTGCCACGGCGGGTTGAGCAGCAGCATGCCGCTGCCGTTGAGCCGCAGCGGGGAGTCGTCCGGGCGGATCAGCAACTCGGCGGTCAGCACCGATTTCACCGGCAGGGCGCAGGCCTTGCGCAGGAAATGCAGGATGGTCCGGCGCTGCTTGATCGGGAACCAGATCGCGAAGCTCGCCTGCGGCCAGCGGCCCAGGATCTCCGTCACCGAGGCGATGATGGCCTGGTACTCGGCGTCCTGGCCCTCGTAGGGCGGGTCGATCAGGACCAGCCCGCGGCCGATCTTCACCCCGTTGGCCTTGGGCGGCAGCAGCTTCCTGTTCTGGGCGTAGCCGTCGGCCTGGTACACCGCGACGCGGCTGTCATGGGCGAACAGCGCCTTCAGCGCGGCGGCTTCTGCATCCTGGACCTCGCAGACCGCCATGCGGTCCTGCTCGCGCAGGGTCTGGGCGGTCAGCAACGGCGAGCCGGGGTAGCTGATCATCGCCCCGACCGGATTGTCGGCCTGAACCGCCTTGAGATAGCGCTCGACCACCGCCGGCAGCTGCGGCTGGGCCATCAGGCGCATCACGCCGTCCTCGGCCTCCAGCGTCTTGCGGCTTTCCTCGCTGGCCAGCAGGTAGCGGCCCGCGCCGCCGTGGGTGTCCAGCACGAAGAACGGGCTGTCCTTGCGCTTGAAGGTGTCGAGCAGGGCAAGCTGCACGATGTGCTTGAGCACATCGGCATGGTTGCCGGCATGGAAGGCGTGGCGGTAATTCATCGGGGCAGTGTACGGGGCGGCGGGCCCAGCGGCTATGCTGCGCGCATGAACCACCCCCTGCACAACGTCCTGGTGGTCGAGGACGAAACCGCCATCGCCGACACCGTTCTGTATGCGCTGCGCAGCGAAGGCTACGGTGCCCACCACAGCCTGCTCGGCGGGGAGGCGCTGGTCCGGCTGCGCCAGCAGGCGTTCGACGTGGTGGTGCTGGACGTCGGCCTGCCGGACATGAGCGGCTTCGAGGTCTGCCGCACGCTGCGTACCTTCAGCGAGGTGCCGGTGATCTTCCTGACCGCCCGTAATGACGAGTTCGACCGCGTGCTCGGGCTGGAACTGGGCGCGGACGATTACATGGCCAAGCCCTTTTCGCCGCGCGAGCTGGTGGCGCGGGTCCGTGCGCGCCTGCGCCGGTCGGCGGCGCCCGCGGAGACCTCGGGCTGGCAGCAGCACGGCCGTTTCTCGATCGACCGCGAGGGCAGCCGGATCCGCTTCGGCGACCAGCCGCTGGACCTGACCCGTTACGAGTACGCGCTGATGGCGGCCCTGCTGCAGCGCCCCGGCGCGATCCTCAGCCGCGCCCAGCTGATGGACCGCGGGTGGGACAGTGACGCCGACAGCGCCGACCGCACGGTGGATACGCACGTCAAAACGCTGCGCGCCAAGCTGCGTGCCGCTGGGGCCGCGACCGACCCGATCCGCACCCACCGTGGCCTGGGCTACGCACTGGAGGTGTAGGCATGCGGCTGGGCCTGAAACTGTTCCTGGGCTTCTTCCTGATCGTGGGCATCGCCGCGTTCTTCGTGATGCGCATCTTCGTCAACGAAGTGAAGCCGGGCGTGCGCCAGGCGATGGAGTCGACGCTGGTCGATGCGGCCAACGTGCTGGCGGAAATGGCCGCGGCCGATCTCAAGGCCGGGCAGATCCGCCAGGGCCGCTTCGTCGCCGACCTGGCCCGGGCGCAGCGGCGCGACCCCAAGGCCATGGTATGGCGGTTCCCCAAACGCACGCTGGATTATCAGGTCACCATCACCGATGCCAAGGGCATCGTGGTGTACGACTCGACCGGGCGCGATGTCGGCCGCGACAACTCGCGCTGGAATGACGTCTACCGCACACTGCGTGGCGAATACGGCGCGCGTTCCAGCCCGGAAACCCCGGGTGACGATACCCACTCGGTGATGCACGTGGCCGCGCCGATCTTCGATCCGGCCGATGGGCGCCGTTTGATCGGCGTGCTCAGCCTGGCCCAGCCCAACCGCAGCATCGATCCGTTCATCGCGGCCAGCCAGCGCGCCATCATGAAACGTGGCGCGTGGTTGATCGGCCTGTCGGCACTGATCGGCCTGCTGATGACTGCGTGGCTGATGCACGGCGTGAGCCGGCTCAACCGCTATGCCAAGGCGGTCAGCGCCGGTGAGCCGGTGCCGCCACCGAAGCCGCGCCGCGATGAGATCGGCGATCTGGGCCAGGCACTGGAAACCATGCGCCGCAAGCTGGAAGGCAAGGCCTACGTCGAGCAGTACGTGCAGTCGCTGACGCATGAAATGAAGAGCCCGCTGGCCGCGATCCGCGGCGCGGCCGAACTGCTGCAGGAGCCGTTGCCGGATGCCGACCGCGCGCACTTCGCACGCAGCATCGAAGGCCAGGCGCAGCGCCTGACCGAAACCATCGACAAACTGCTGGCGCTGGCCGAGGTGGAGCAGTACGGCTGGCTGCAGAAGCATGAGCGGCTCGCGCTGGCACCGTTGCTGCAGGCCGCGGCCGACGCGGTGGCGGTACGCGCGCAGGCGGCCGGGGTGGTGATCGCGATCGACGTGCGGGCCGACAGCGTGCAGGGCGATGGCTACCTGTTGCGCCAGGCCCTCAACAACCTGCTGGAAAATGCCGTGGCTTTCTCGCCGGCCGGCAGCGCCATCACCTTGGGTGCGGGTGTGGAAGGCGAGGGCATCGCACTGAGCGTGGCCGATCGCGGCAGCGGCGTGCCGGAGTACGCGCTCGACCGTGTGTTCGAACGCTTCTATTCGCTGGCGCGCCCCGGCACCGGCCAGCGCAGCTCCGGCCTCGGCCTGTCCTTCGTGCAGGAAGTCGCGCGCCTGCACGGCGGCCGCGTGAGCCTGCGCAACCGCGATGACGGCGGCGCGCAGGCGGTGTTGTGGCTGCCGTCGCGGCTGCCCGCGCTCCCGCCGCGGCGCTGACCGCCGCGCCACACTTCACACAGACTTCAAACCTGGCACAAACCCCGCACACCGGCGCGCGGGAAGCTGGCCCCCTCCCAACCGAGGACGGGTCATGAAATCCCTGAAGATGCTGTTGCGGTTCGCCATCGTGGGCGGGCTGATCCTGTTGCTGCTGATTCCGCTGAGCCTGATCAAGGGCGTGATCCGCGAACGCGAGGCGTATCGCGACGAGGCTTACCAGCGCGTGGCGCAGAGCCGTGCCGGCGCGCAGATCCTGACCGGCCCGATCCGCGTGGTGCCGTGGACCGAGACCCGCGAGGTGGAGGTAGTGGATGCGGCCGGCACCAAGAAGAAGGAAAAGCAGGTCGAGCAGGGCCAGTGGCTGCAGATGCCGGCCACGCTGAAGGTGGACGGCGTGATGCAGCCGGACGAGCGCCGGGTCGGGCTGTTCCGGGTGCCGGT
This sequence comes from Stenotrophomonas sp. JAG2, assembly GCF_041080745.1. Taxonomy (NCBI): domain Bacteria; kingdom Pseudomonadati; phylum Pseudomonadota; class Gammaproteobacteria; order Lysobacterales; family Lysobacteraceae; genus Stenotrophomonas; species Stenotrophomonas sp. JAG2. The sequence goes on from NZ_JBEUMH010000003.1 coordinate 122,454, forward strand.
CTACAGCTGGAAGGCCACGGTCACCGCCGAGTTCGCCGATGACGATTACCCGGTGAAGGCGGGTCGCGTCTATGGCGCGCCGTTCCTGACCGTGGGCATCGCCGACGTGCGCGGCCTGGTCGGTTCGCCGAACCTGCGGGTGGATGGCAATGCCCTGAACCTGCTGCCCGATGCCGGCGGCGTCAGTGGCATCGGCACCGGCCTGCATGTCGGCCTGCCGGGCCTGGAGGATGCACGCGGCGGGCTGCTCAAGGGCAGCAAGGTCGAACTGGAGCTGGTGCTGGATGGCACCCGGTCGCTGTCGGTGGTGCCGGTCGGCGATGACAGCCGCATCGCGCTGCGCTCGCCCTGGCCGCATCCGCTGTTCGGTGGCAGTTTCCTGCCCAACGAGCGCAGGGTCGACGCGCAGGGTTTCGACGCGCAGTGGGCGGTGTCTTCGCTGGCCTCGCGTGCCCAGCACCAGCTGCGCAACCGGCCGGACATCGACGCCGAAGCCGTCAGCGTGGAGCTGGTCAACCCGGTCGATGTGTATACCCAGGCCGACCGCGCCAGCAAGTACGGCATCCTCTTCATCCTGCTCACCTTCGTCGGCTTCATCCTGTTCGAGCTGATCAAGCAGCTGCGCATCCACCCGCTGCAGTACCTGATGGTCGGCCTGGCACTGGCGATCTTCTTCCTGCTGCTGCTCAGCCTCTCCGAGCACATCGCGTTCTGGCAGGCCTATGCGCTCTCGGCACTGGCGTGCATCGGCATCCAGACCGTGTACCTGGCCGGGGTGCTGAAAAGCTGGAAACGCGGCCTGGGCTTCGCGCTGATGCTCAGCGCACTGTACGGCGCGCTGTACGGGCTGCTGATCTCGGAGAACAACGCCTTGCTGATGGGCTCGCTGCTGCTGTTCGGCGTGCTGGCCGCGGTGATGTGGGTGACCCGCCGGGTCGACTGGTACGAACTCGGCGCGAGCCTGAAGTAAGGACCGACCATGAGCTGGCGTCGTTGTCTTCAGGAACGCATGCGCCGGGCGCTCCCCGCCCGGCTGGAGGTGGCCTCGCTGCTGGACGGCGAGGCCCCGGGATGGCCGTCGCCACTGATGGCACTGCCGGGCGCGCAGGGGGCACCGGGCCTGGTCCGCTTCGGGCTGGCCCCGGTCACCTGCGAGGCGATCGCGGCGCAGGGACTGCGCTTTCTGGAACAGGCACGGCAGGCGCGCGGGCGCCTGCCGCTGCCGCAGTGGTGTGGCGAGTATCGGCCGTGGCGCGAAGGTGCGCAGGCCCTGCGCGAGATCGGCATCCGCGGCTTGCCCGGCGACTGGCCGGTGCATGCGCCGGTCTACGCCAGCGCCTCCCTGGACCGCAGCCGCTGGTTGCTGGTGCTGCCGAGCCGCGGCCAGCTCTGGTACGGCTGGATGGACGGACCATGACTCTTGGCCCGGGGGTACCGGGCCAGCGCTCGATAGACTCGGGGATTGTTCGTGGTCTGGCCGAAAGGCGGGGGTAATCGTGTTCAAGTGGGGCATGTTGAGCGTGGCATTGGCATTGAGCGGCGTCGCCGATGCACAGACGAGGGAAACGGTGGACCTGGACATGGTCAGCCGCATCCGTCAGGAAGCCTTCCACCGATCGCAGGTGATGGCGACCTTCAGCCATCTGACCGAGCAGATCGGCCCGCGCCTGACCAATTCCCCCGCGATGGGCGAGGCCAACACCTGGACCCGCAGCAAGTTCAACGAGTGGGGTCTGGTCAATGTGCACGACGAGGCGTTCGACGCGTTCGGCCGCGGCTGGGAATTCAGCAACGCCAGCGTGGAACTGCTGAGCCCGCGCGTTGCGCCGCTGTATGCGCTGCCGAAGGCCTGGACGCCCGGCACCAACGGTCCGGTCGAAGGCGAGGTGATCAAGGTCGAGATCAAGAAGCTGGCCGACCTGGATCAGTACAAGGGCAAGCTGGCCGGCAAGATCCTGCTGCTCAACGATGCGCGCGACTACGAGCGGGCCACCAAGTCCGATTCGCACCGCCACGATGACGCCGGCCTGGCCGAGCTGCAGGTGTTCGCGGTACCCAAGGATGTCGCCGATGCCAAGGCCGACCGGGCCAAGAAGGCCAAGGAATACCTGGAGAAGCAGGCGCTGACCCGCGCCACCAACGCCTTCTTCGCCGAGCAGGGCGTGCTGGCCACGATCAGCATCAGCGGCTGGGACAACGGCATCATCCGCGTCGGCGGCGGTGGCTCGCGCAAGGCCGGCGAGCCGGTCGGCGTGCCCGAACTGGCGATGATGGCCGAGCACTACAACCAGCTGGTGCGGGCGGTCGACCAGAAGCAGGCGGTCAAGCTGCGCGTGAATGTCGAGGCGCGTTTCACCGATGCGCAGGACCAGCCGGGCTACAACACGCTGGCCGAGATCCGCGGCAGCGGCAAGGCCGACGAGATCGTGATGCTGGGGGCGCACATGGATTCCTGGCACACCGGCACCGGTGCGGCCGACAACGCCGCCGGCGTGGCGGTGATGATGGAGGCCATGCGCATCCTCAAGGCGGTGGGTGCCAAGCCCAAGCGCACCATCCGCGTGGCGCTGTGGAGCGGCGAGGAGCAGGGCCTGGTCGGCTCACAGGACTACGTGTCCAAGCACTTGGCGCGCTACCCGGAGCCGACCGACCCGGCGCAGCTCACGCTGCCGGCCTCGATGCGTGAGCCGACCGGCGCCCTGCAGCGCCAGCGCGATTACGACAGATTCTCGGCGTACTTCAACATGGACAACGGCTCGGGCCGCTTCCGCGGCATCTATGCGCAGGAGAACCTGGCCGCGGTGCCGATCTTCGAGGCATGGCTGGCCCCGTTCCATGATGTCGGCGCGACCACCGTGGCGACCCGCAATACCGGCAGCACCGACCATATCGCGTTCGATCGTGTCGGCCTGCCCGGGTTCCAGTTCATCCAGGATCGCCTGGATTACTTCACCAACGTCCACCACAGCAACCTGGACACCTGGGACCACGCCGAGCCGGAAGACCTGAAGCAGGCCGCCGCCATCGTCGCCTCGTTCGTGTACAACGCGGCCATGCGCGATGAAAAGCTGCCGCGCAAGCCGTTGCTGGCGCCCTGAGAGGCACCGCGGGACCGCCCGGAGAGGGCGGTCCCGGCCATGCCGGGCAACGAGTGCCCGGTTTGCGGCCGGGGCGGGGTAAAATTGCCGGGATTCCGTTTCCCGCCCTGAGCCCTCCATGACCTGCCGCACCCGTTTTGCCCCCAGTCCCACCGGCTACCTGCACATCGGTGGCGCCCGCACGGCGCTGTATTGCTGGCTGGAGGCCCGTCACCGCGGCGGCGAGTTCGTGCTGCGCATCGAAGATACCGACCGCGAGCGCAGCACCCAGGGCGCGATCGACGCGATCCTGGAGGCGATGGAGTGGCTGGGCCTGGGCTATGACGAAGGCCCGATCTACCAGACCCAGCGCGTGGCCCGGTACCTGGAAGTGGCCGAGCAGCTGGTCGCCGATGGCAAGGCCTACTACGCCTACGAGACCAGGGAAGAGTTGGACGCGATGCGTGAGGCCGCCATGGCCAAGCAGGAAAAGCCGCGTTACAACGGCGCCGCGCGCGATCTGGCCCTGCCGTACAAGGACGACCCGAACCGCGTGATCCGCTTCAAGAATCCGCTCGAGGGCACCGTGGTGTTCGACGACCTGATCAAGGGCCGCATCGAGATCGCCAACAGCGAGCTGGACGACATGGTGATCTTCCGTCCGGACGGCTTCCCCACCTACAACTTCGCGGTGGTGGTGGACGATTGGGACATGCGCATCAGCGAGGTCATCCGCGGCGACGACCACATCAACAACACCCCGCGCCAGATCAATCTGTATGAAGGCATCGGTGCGCCGGTGCCGAAGTTCGGCCATATGCCGATGATCCTGGACGAGCAGGGCGCCAAGCTGTCCAAGCGCACCGGTGCGGCCGACGTGATGCAGTACAAGGACGCCGGTTACCTGCCCGATGCGCTGCTGAGCTATCTGGCCCGCCTGGGCTGGTCGCATGGTGACCAGGAGCTGTTCAGCCGCCAGGAGCTGATCGATCTGTTCGATGTGACCCACTGCAATTCCAAGGCCGCGCGCCTGGACATGGCCAAGCTGGGCTGGGTCAACCAGCACTTCCTGAAGACCGAGCAGCCGGCCGACATCGCGCCGCACCTGGTCTACCAGCTGAACAAGCTGGGCCTGGATCTGAACGCCGGTCCGGCGCCGGCGGACGTGGTGGTGGCGCTGCGCGACCGTGTGCAGACGCTGAAGGAAATGGCCGAGAAGGCGGTGGTCTGGTACCAGCCGTTGACCGAGTACGACGAGGCCGCCGTGGCCAAGCACTTCAAGCCGGGCGCGGAACTGGCGCTGGGCAAGGCCCGCGAGCTGTTGGGTGCGGCGGGGGAGTGGACGGTGGAGAGTGTGTCGGCCGCCCTGCACGATGTCGCAACGGCGCTGGAGATCGGCATGGGCAAGGTCGCCCAGCCGCTGCGCGTGGCCATCACCGGCACCCAGGTCAGCCCCGACATTTCGCAGACGGTGTTCCTGGCCGGGCGTGAAGAGGCCTTGAAACGCATCGACGTCGCACTCACTAAAGTACCGACGGCCTGACCACAGGAGACCGCGCATGTCCGCAAAGACCGCTTGTACCGCTCCGCACCATCATGTTCACGATGCCTCCGACTTCGTGAAGGTGGTCGAACGCGTGTGCTCGGAGCGCGGGCTGCGGCTGACGCCGATCCGCGCGAACGTGCTGCGCCTGATCGCCGAGGCCGGGAAACCGGTCAAGGCGTATGAGTTGCTGGAGTGGGTGCGCAATGGCAAGGGCGTCGGTGCCGACGCGCCGCCGACGGTGTACCGCGCGCTGGATTTCCTGATGGCCAATGGCTTCGTGCACAAGCTGGAATCGGTGAACGCGTTCGTGGCGTGCCACCACCCGAGCAGTGCGCAGCATTCGGTGCCATTCCTGATCTGCAACAGCTGCCACAGTGCGGTGGAGCTGGAGGACAAGGAGATTGTCAGCCAGCTGGAAAAGCGGGCGAAGGAGCTGGGGTTCCAGCCGCAGGCGCAGACGCTGGAAGTGCATGGCCTGTGCGCGCGCTGTGCGGGGTAGGTACCGACCGTTGCGGGGTAGGTACCGACCGTTGGTCGGTACGTTGCACCGGTAGGTACCGACCGTTGGTCGGTACGCTGTTGATGTTGAAAGCCGCGCACCTGCGCGGCTTTTTCGTTTCTGCACGAGAGCAGCCATTCCATTTTCATGGCCACCGGATGACTCCATGCTCGTCGCCCCGTCTCCCGCTACGTGGCGCTGTTCCGTGCCCGCTGATCTGCCGTTTCTGCGTTGCGTTGGGCGTCGCGTACGCTGGATCGAGGCCGCGCTCGATGCTTTTGACGGCCATCTTTCGCCCCGGGATGCGCGGGATCATTGCCACGCCAGTCGGCGTCATCGCAGCCGTATCACGGCGTCCCCTCGACCGGCTCACGCCCTTCCACGCCGGTATCCACCTTGACGATCACCGACATGCCCGGACGCAGGCGCGGTGCCAGTGGCTGATCGGGGTCGATGGAAATGCGGATCGGCAGGCGCTGGACGACCTTGGTGAAGTTGCCGCTGGCGTTGTCCGGGCGCAGCACACTGAACTCCGAGCCGGTGGCCGGTGCGATCTGTTCGATGTGGCCGTGCAGTTTCTGGCCATCGAAGGCATCCACGGTGAAGGTGGCCGGCTGTCCGATGCGCATCTTCCAGGTCTGGCCTTCCTTGAAGTTGGCGACCACCCACAAGGTGTCCGGCACCAGGAACAGCAGCTGCGAGCCGGCGGTGACGTATTGGCCCAGGCGCACCGACGCTTCGCTGACCTGGCCGTCGCGTGGGGCCTGGATCACCGTGTTGGCGAGGTCGATCCTGGCCAGTTCCAGCTGGGCCTGGGCCGTCTCGACGCGGGCCTCCAGTCCTTTCCGGGCGACCCGGGTGGAGGTGAGGGTTTCCTCGGCGATGCGGATCTGCGCCTGCGACTGCTGCACGCTGGCCTGCGCGGATTGCGTGGTGGTGCGGAACTTGTCGCGGTCGTTGAGGGCCACCAGCTGCTGGGCGGCAAGTTCTTCGTAGCGCTTCAGCTCGGTACGCGAGCGGGAAAGCTCGGCCTGGCCGGCGGAGAGGTTGGCCTGGGCGGCCTGGATCTGCGCGCGGTTCTGCGCCTGCGACTGGTCGGAGTTGGCCAGTGCGGCCTTCGCGCTGTCCAGGTCGGCTTCGGCCTGGACCACTTTCTCGCGGTAGATGCGGTCGTCGATGCGCAGCAGCGGCTCGCCCTGTTTGACGTGCTGGAAGTCCTTGACCAGGACCTCGGTGACGTAGCCGTTGACCTGCGGCGCGAGCACGGTGATCTGGCCGCGCACGTAGGCATTGTCGGTGGTCACCCGTGCCGTTTCGAACGGCCACAGTGACCAGGCGCGCAGGATGAGTGCGATGCCGATCAACGCGACCACGATCATGATGATCACGGCACGCAGGCTGGGTTTGAGGTACTTGGGCACGCCCGACGGCGCGGCCGTCGGTGGCGGTGCAGGGGCGGGCGCGGCGTCGGTCGGCGGCGGTGGGTTGACGTTTTCCGGGGCGGCGTCGTCGTGCGGCGGTTGGGTCGACATGGGCGGGCTCATCGGGGCGCGACGCTGCCAGGCGTCGGCGCGGAAAGGGGAGGAGTCGGCGCGTGGCGTTTGCGCCATTGCTTGAGCACGGCGGTGCGTACCGCGAGCAGCAGCAACCAGCCGAGGAAGATCAAGGCGACGCGGCCGCTGAGCGCGAACACATCATTGAAGGCGCGCACGTTGGCTTCGCGGCGGGTGATCTGTGCCAGCTGTGCGGTGCCCTGTGCGCTGCGCTGGACCGGGTCGGTGATCAGCCGGCCGTAGAGCTGCTGTTGCTGTTTCAGGCGCTGGGCGACCACGTTGTCGGCCGGGTCCAGCTGGCTGACCAGTGCGCTGGAGTACACCTGCTCGCGGTGCAGCTGGTAGGTGCCCAGCACCGCCGAGCCGGCCAGGCCGCCGAGGGTCTGGGTGATCGAGAGGGTGACCAGGAAGGTGATCATGTGGTCCACACCCTGCTTCAAGGCCTGGGTGATGCCGAGCATGATCAGCGGGCCCATGAACATGCCCGCGCCGACCGAGGCCAGGAACTGGCTGGCGAAGAAATCGTGTGGCCGGTCCTGGCTGGTGCGGCTCTGGTCGAGCAGGGCGGCGCTGCCGAGCAGCAGGATGGCCATCAACAACTGCGGGATCAGCCGCTTCGGGCCGAAGGTGAGCGAGCTGGCGGCCATGCCGGTGATCACGCCGGCCAGGATCACCGCGAACAACGGCCGCATCTGGTCCGGCCCCATGCCCAGCGTGCGCATCAGGCCGACCACGCCGTAGGACTGCTCGGTGGTCAGGAAGCGGATCAGGAACGCGCCGATGATGAAATGGACCACCGGCAGGCTGGCCAGCCACCGCGTCTGCAGCAGCGGATTGCGGCGGTAGTGCTCGATGATGAAGGCGGTGGTGGAGAGCGCGATCGAGGCGACCAGCGCCCAGCCCAGCCACGGGGTATCCAGCCACCAGCGCGTATACCCCTGTGCGAGCACGACCACCAGCAGGCCGACGGCGGGGGCGAGCAGGGCGAAGGTCAGGAAGTCGAGCGGTTCGAAGGCCTTGATCTGCGCGCCGGGCGGCAGCTTGAGCACGACCACGGCGGCGAACGCGCACAGGGCGAGGCCGGCTTCGAACAGATACAGGTTGTGCCATTGCCCGGTGTCGACCAGCCCGGGCGAGACCAGCCAGGCGATCGGCACCGCGAGCTGCGAGATGCCGACGCCGATCACCAGCAGGTTGCCCGTGTATCTGCGCGGCAGCGACTGCAGCATGTACAGGGTGCCCAGGGTGGTACAGGCCGCGCCGGCGAAGCCGCTGGCCGCGCGCATCAACACGGTGGTCTCGAACGTGCCGACGAACAGATGCAGCACCGCGAGGGCGGCATACAGGCCCAGCCCGATCTCGGCGAACAGGCGGATGCCGTACTGCTGGCGGAACTTGAAGGCAAGCAGGTTGGCGGTCACGTTGACCATCGCATAGGCCGCCACCAGCCAGCTGCCCTGCGCCGGGGTGAGCCCGAGCTGGCCCTGCAGGAACGGCAGGTTGGCGCTGACCAGTGCATTGCCCAGGCCACCGGTGATGCCGACCAGCAGGGCGACCAGCGCATAGGCCACGCGGCGGTGCGGGGGATGCCACGGCATCGAGGCCGAGCCCGGCAGGGTCGGTTTTTCGTGCTCCTCCCAGTCCGGAACCGGCTTGAGGTACTGCGACATCATCCCTCCCCGTCGGCAGGCCCCCGCAATCCGCCACGCAGCAATTGCAGGGCGCGCGTGACCAGCCGGGCGCGTTCGTCACGCGTCTTGCCACGCAGCGCGGCTCCCAGCATGCCTGAGATGAGTGAAATGTCCGTCGTTTCCAGATCCGGCCGGCACAGCCCGGCGGCGATCGCGCGCGCGATCGGTTCGCGCAGCAGTTCGTAGATGGTCTCGCGCGCGGCCCGGATCGGAATCTGGTCGGGATCGACGGCGCGCCAGTAGTCCGACAGGGCCGGTGACTGCACGATGCGGTTGGCCATGCTCTCGAGCACCTCGAACAGCGCGTCGTCGCGGTCGCCCAGGGTCTGTACCTGCCGGGCGATGCGGTTGACGGTGCGCTGGAGCAGGGCCTCGACCAGCGCGGTGCGGTCGGGGAAGTTGCGATACAGGGTGGCGCGGCCGACCTGCGCGCGTTCGACCACCAGATCCAGGGGGGCGGTGACACCGTGCTGGCCGAACACGGCATCGGCAGCGTCGAGGATCTGGGCGCGGCGGGCGGCCGCGTCGGCACGTTGGGTAGGCATGCGCGCATCATCGGACACAACTGTCCGGCGCGGAAGGGGGAGGTGTCGGTTTTGGCGCGCGCTGGTTGGCGCGCGCTGGGCAATGTCGAGGGCGGGTGAGCTCAGCGCGGGGCGGGCACGCCGTGACAGCCCCCCATCCGGGCCTCGCGGATGGGCAGATTGATCAACGCGGCGAGCACGGCCAGGCCCATGTCGGCGTACCACATCCACAGGTAGTTGCCGGTGTGGGCCAGGGCGAGTCCGCCCAGCCATGCGCCGAAAAAGCCGCCGAGCTGGTGCGAGAGCAGGGTCAGGCCGAACAGGGTGCCGAGGTAGCGCGGACCGAACAGCTTGCCGACCAGGCCTGCGGTGGGCGGAACGGTCGCCAGCCAGGTGAAGCCGAGCGCGGCGGAGAAGACGTAGAAGGTGAGCGGCGTGGGCGGAGCGACGAGGTAGACCCCGATCATCACGGCGCGGCTGGCGTACATCCAGAACAGCAGGTACTTCATGCGGTAGCGCTGGCCGAGGGCGCCGACAATCAGGCTGCCGGCGACGTTGAACAGGCCGATCAGTGCGATGGAGGAGGAGGCGACGGTGGGCGAGAGGCCACACAGCGCGATCTCGCCGGGGAGATGGGTGACCAGGAAGGCGATGTGCAGGCCACAGGTGAAGAAGCCCAGATGCAGATACCAGTAGCTGCGATCGCGCAGGGCGACGCGCAGTTGTGCGCGCAGGCCACCTTCATCGGTCCCGCCGACGGCAGGCGCGTGGTCACCGGTGCGACGGCGCAGCGGCCAGGCCAAAGGAACCGAGAGCAGCGTGATGACGGCCATCGTGATCATGGCGCGCGCCCAGCCGGCGGTGCCGATGATCCATTGCACCAGCGGTGCGAATACGAACTGGCCCAGCGAGCCGCCGGCATTGATGAGGCCGGCGGCGAACGACCGCTTTTCGGCGGGCAGGCGGTGGGCGGTGGCGCCGATCAGCACGGAGAAACTGCCGGCACCGGCACCTGCGGCCATGAGCAGGCCAAGGGTGAAGGTCATGCCGAGTGGGCTGGTCAGCAGCGGGGCGAGCAGCAGCCCGGCCGCCAGCAGCAGCGCACCGAAGATGAGCACGGGCAGGGCGCCGCGCTGATCGGCGACGGCCCCGAACACCGGTTGTACCGCGCCCCAGACGAATTGGCCGATGGCCAGCGCAAAGCTGATCTCGACGATGCTGACGCCGGTGCCGCGGTGGATGGGGTCGACATAGAGCCCGGAGGTCTGGCGGACGCCCATGGTGACCATGAGGATGGCGGAGGCGGCGACCAGCAGGCCCCAATGCATGGAAGGCGCGCGGGTCGCGGCGGTGGACGTGCTCATGCGTCGGCTCCGGCAGGCAGGGCGTGGTCGAGTTGATCCAGCAGGGCGTTGAGTCGAGCGGTGGGAGTGGGCCCGAAGGTGGTTTCGACTTCGTCCTGCGCCCGTTGCCACAGAGGGCGCGCGCGGCGCAGGCACGCTTTGCCGGCAGCGGTGATGACGATCAGCCGTTGCCGGGCATCGTCGCCGCGGCGTTGTTCCAGCCAGCCGGCGGTGAGCAGCGGCTTGAGGTTGCGGGTGAGCGTGGTGCGGTCCATGCCGAGCGCTTCGGCGAGCTCGCCGAGCTGCCGCGGCGCGGGGGCGCGGCGCAGGATGGAATAGGCGTTGAGGCTGAGCCCGGCGGGGGCAAGATGGGCGTCATAGATCTGCGAGAGCCGGCGTGCCGCGCGGCGCAGGCGGAAGCAGGTGCAGGGGCTCTGGGTCAGCGGGTCCATGGGCGTGCGCCGGGGGGAATGGCTGGATGATACGTGCATATGCACGTAGTTAGTCAAGCACCAAAAAAGGGGGCCTTGCGGCCCCCCTCGGGTAAAACCAACGCCCGATCAAACGATCAGAAGTAAGCGCGGATGCCGAACGCGACGCCGCGGCCCGGCAGCGGCGAGTAGTCGCGCAGCAGGGAGGTGTGTGGACGGACCTCGCGGTTGGTCAGGTTGTTGCCATCCAGGAAGACTTCGTAGCTGTTGCTGTCGGTACGGTCCCAGCGGTAAGCGAGGTGGGCATCGACCAGTGTGTAGCCGTTGCTCGGGTCCTCATTCTGGGCGACATCCTTCTGGCTGCTGTAGCGCACGGCACCGACCGAGGCGCGCCAGCCGTCCCTGGACCAGCGCAGGTCGGCGCCGACGCGGCCCGGGGCGATGCGCGGCAGGTAGCCGGTGTTAGCCAGGTCCACGGTGTAGTTGTGGTTGTGGTCACCGTGCGGGACGGCGATATCGACGCTGCGGCTGCCGCTGCCATCCAGTTCGGCTTTGACGTAGTCGCCGAACACGCGCAGGTCCCAGTCGCCGGCGTTGCCTTCGAAGAGATGGAACAGGGCTTCGGCTTCGGCCCCCTTGAAGGTGGCGTCCTGCTGGGTCCACAGGCGGACCGGCAGCGATTCGACCACGCCGGTGTCGGCCAGGTAGATGAAGTCCTTGAACCTGGTCTGGTAGATCGAGGCCGAGAAATCGACGCGGTCGCTATGGGTGTGGATGCCCAGTTCGACGCGCTGGCCGCGTTCGGTCTTCAGGTTGGCATCGCCGATTTCCAGCGAGCGGGTGGCGATGTGCGCGCCGGCGGCGTACAGCTCTTCGTTGGTCGGGGCACGCTCGGAGCTGTCGATGCCGAAGCGCAGGTCGACGGCGTCATTGAGCGTCCAGATGCCGGCCGCAGAGAGATTCGTGGCATCGAATTTGCGGGCGCGGTAGTCACCGGTCGGGTCGAGCTTGACCTGGTCATGGCGGCCGCCGAGTTCCAGCTTGAACGGGCCGAACTGCTTTTCCTGCAGCACGAACAGGCCGATGTTCTTCGTCCCGGTGTCCGGCACGAAGGCTTCTTCGCCCTTGGCGCCGAAGTCGCTGTTGCCGAACTGCAGGCCGAACGCGCCGTCCCAGCCGCCGATCTGTTCCTGCACCGCTTCCAGGCGGGCTTCGATGCCGCGGTTGGTGAAGCGGGTGGCCGGCGTGCCGGCTTCCAGTTCGGTGTGCTCGTAATCGGTGTAGGCGGTACGCAGATTGATGTTCTTCAGGAACGAGGTCGGCTGGTAGATGCCGCCCTTGGCTTCGAAACGGTTCTGCACCATGTCGATGCGGACGTCATGCTCGTCGCCTTCTTCCTCGTCGCCATGGTCGTGATCGTGGTCATGATCATGGTCGTCGTCCGCATGCACGTGCGCGCCGTTGGGAATGCCGTAGTTGGTGCGGTAGGTGCTGGCGGACACGCCGAAGTAGCCCTCGTCGCCCAGCCAGGTGGCACCGACGCCGCCGGCGCGGGTGCGGATCGAACTGTTGTCCAGGCGGCCGCGGCGCGGTTCGTCGGTGTCGCCTTCCTCGTGGTCGTGGCCGCTGTGGTCTTCCAGGCCATCGATCACGGCGTAGCCGGGAATGCGGAAGTCATCGCCGTTGCGGACCAGGCCGTCGACATGCAGCACCACGTTGCCGCTGACACCGTCCAGGCGGAACATGCCGCTGCGCTCGTCGTTGACCGAATTGCCACGCAGTTCGGCGCGGCCGCTGAGCGGACGGTCCGGCAGTTCGCGCGCGATGCGGCCATCGACCACGTTGACCGCGCCGCCGATCGCGCCGCTGCCGAACAGCAGCGTGGCCGGGCCCTTCAGCACTTCGATCTGGTCGGCCAGGAACGGCTCGATGCTGGTGGCATGGTCGGCGCTGACGGTCGAGGCATCCATGTTGCCCATGCCGTTGGACAGCACCGCCACGCGCGGGCCTTCCTGGCCGCGGATGATCGGGCGGCCGACGCCGGGGCCGAAGAAGGTGCTCTGCACGCCGGGCAGCTTGGCCACGGTGTCGCCGAGGGTGCCGGCCTTCTGCTCGTCCAGGCGTTCACCGGCCAGCACGTCGACCGGGCGGGCCAGCGATTCGGCATCGCCCTGCAGCGGCGAGGCGGTGACCTTCACGGTGGACAGCTCGGTCAGGTGGCCGTCGCGATGGCTGCCGGGGGCGTCGGCGGCGCTTGCCAGCGAGGGCAGCATCGCCGCGGCAAGGGCCAAGGACAGGGCGTGGGGGGTGAGCAGGAGGGAGCTGGAGCGCATAGGGCAAGGGCCTTCGGTCAATTGTTACAATATATCAATGGTGGGGCGCGCGAATCCCGTAGCGGAACGGGGGAGGGCAAGTCAGGGGGAGGCAGGGTGCGCGTCAGGATTGATGTTATATTATTCCATAACGCTTCGCCGACCCTGCTGGAAGTCATGCCCCTGTTCCCTCGCCTCCGCCATCTGATCGATCGTTTCGGTGCCACCGGTTCGCTGCTGTGCGCGGTGCACTGCGCTGTGCTCCCGGTGCTGCTGGCCGCTGCGCCCTCGCTGGGCCTGTCGGTCTGGATGAGTGATGGGGTGGAGCTGGCGCTGGTGAGCTTCGTGACCCTGCTGGGCCTGTTCAGCCTGGTCTGGGGCTGGCGTCGGCATGGCGCGCTGCGTGCGCTGGGCTTCCTCATTCCCGGCCTGACCGCGCTGTGGGCCGGGCTGCTGTACGGCCCGCTGCACCATTCGGCCGTGCCGCATGCCGTGGTGATGACCCTGGGCGGCGTGCTGGTGGGTGTGGCCCATCTGGTGAATCTGCGCCTGAACCACGGCCATGTGCATGACGCCAGCTGTGCTCATTGAGAGCGCGCATGGTAGGCTTTCCGATCGTGCGCGGGGGCGCCTGAGAGGGCGGCCCCGCCGAACCCGTGTCAGTACGGGGTAATCAGATTTCGCAGCATTCAGACTAAGGAGTTACGACATGGGTAAGGGTGACCGCAAGACCGCCAAGGGCAAGCGCTTCAATGCCAGCTACGGCAATTCGCGTTCGCACGTCGTGAGCAAGGCGGCCGTGGGCGCAGCTGCGCCGGTTGCCAAGAAGACCGTGACGAAGGCGCCGGCCAAGAAGGCCGTTGCCAAGAAAGCGGTGGCCAAGGCCGGCTGATCCAGCCAGGCGGGTCATGAAAAACGCGGCGCTTGCGCCGCGTTTTTTTTGTGCCCGCGTTCCGGCGACGAAGCCGCTGCGTGCTCAGCGCAGCGCAGGCAGCAGTCGCTCGGCGTCGCCATCGTTGGGCGCCGCCGGAATCCCGAGCAGGCGGGTCAGCAGCGGATACACATCCACGTTGTCGAACGCGGGCAGGCTCTGCCCCTGGTTGAACGCGGGGCCGCGCGCCACGAACACTGCGCGCATCGAGGGCAGGGCATTGTCATAGCCGTGCGAGCCGCGATTGCCCGGGCCACGTTTTGCGATGCGATCGCGGGTCAGGGCATCCCAGCCTTCATGCATCTGGCAGATGATCGGCGGAATGCGCGGGTTGCTGCCGTACTTCCAGCGCGGCGGCAGGGTCTGGCGGGTCCAGCAGTCGTAGTGGGCGTGCGCGCCCAACAGGATCTGCTCGGCCTGCGCCTGTCTGCCGGGCAGCGGCGCGAAGCCGATCGACTGGCCCACCGAGATTTCCCGGGCAATGGCGGGATCGATCATGTCTTCGGTAGCCACCACCTGGCCGGCCGGCACGCCCGCCATGCCGTGATCGGAGACCAGGATCACATTGGTGGTATCGGCCAACCCACGCGCCTGCAGGCCATCCAGCAGGCGACCGACCGCGCTGTCGGCGACTGCCACGGCGTCGGTGTACTCGGGCGATTCCGGGCCGTGATTGTGCCCGGCCTTGTCGACCTGCTCCATGTACAGCGTGACCAGGCGCGGCGACTGCGGGCCGTGCTGATCCAGCCAGCCCAGCACCTGATCGACGCGGTCCGGCAGGCTCACACGTTCGTCGTAGCCGTGCAGCTGGCTGGGGCGGACGCCCTGGATGGCGGCCTCGCTGCCCGGCCAGGACCACACCGCGGTGCGCACGCCGGCCTTTTCCGCGCCCACCCAGATCGGCTCGCCCCCCCACCAGCGTGCGTCGGCTACCGACTCACGCACGTGCAGCTGGAACTGGCCCAGTGCGTCCTCGTGCATGCTGTTGTGGATGATGCCGTGGTGGTCCGGGCGCAGGCCGGTCACGATCGTGTAGTGGTTGGGGAAGGTCAGCGATGGATAGGACGGCGTCATCCATTGCGCGCGCACGCCCTCGCGGACCAGCCGGCTGATGTTCGGGGTGATGCCCCGATCAAGCATGTCCGCACGCAGGCCGTCGATGGAGATCAGCAGCAGCTTCTGCTGCTGCGCAGCCACGTTCGGCGCTGTCGTCGCGGTCGCCGCGGCAGGTGGGGAAGACGGTGTCGTGGCGCAGGCGGCCAGCGAAAGAGCGGCGGCAAGCGCCAGCGGAAGGCGGACGGAAATCATCGCGACATGATAGTGCGTGGCGGTGACGCGTCGAAGACAACCCATGGCACATGCCCGCGGTGACGCGTGTTGCCCTACGCGAACAGCGAATCGCGCCGCGTTTCCAGGCGCAGCAGGGCCGCCTTGGTTTCCAGCCCGCCACCGAACCCGGTCAGCGCACCGCTGCTGCCGATCACGCGGTGGCAGGGCAGCACGATCGGCAGCGGATTGCGGCCATTGGCCGCGCCGACCGCGCGGCTGGCGGTGGGGTGGTCGATATGCCGCGCCAGCGCCACGTAACTCCAGGTCTGGCCGAACGGAATATCGGCCAGCGCCTTCCACACCCGCAGCTGGAACGGGGTGCCGTGCGGCGCCAACGGGAGATCGAAGCGCATGCGCTCGCCGCGCAGGTACTCCAGCAGTTGTCCGCGTGCGTCCCGCAGTGCATGGGCATCGCGCTGCCAGTGTTCACGCCCTTTGGCGTCGTAACGATTGTTCTCGAACAGGATGTGGTGGATGCCCTGGCTGTCACCGGCCACGGTGAGCGCGCCGATCGGGCTGTCGAAGGTGTCGTAGAGCAGGCTCATGAGGTGACTCCGGAAGAAGGCGTGGCCAGGTGCCACAGGTGGAGAACGGCGTAGGCGCGCCACGGACGCCAGGGTTGCGAACGTGCCTCGGTGGCGCGTTCGCTCAAGCGCGCATCACCGCCGAGCACCTGTTGCAGGACCAGGTCGCCGGCCGGGAAGGCATCGGGGAGGGCCAGCGCGCGCAGCGCCATGTAATGCGCGGTCCACGGCCCGATCCCGGGCAGCGCCACGCAGCGGTCGACGAAGCCGGCCAGCGATTGGCCGGCACGGAAATCGAGCCGGCCATCGACCACCGCCTGGGCGACGGCACGCACGGTGGCGGCACGGGTACGCGGCAGGCCGATCGTCTCCAAAGGGGCCTGCGCCAGCATCCCGGGGGAGGGGAACTGACGGTCCAGCCCCTCCGGCATGCCCTCGAGGGTGGCGCCGAAGCGATCCACCACCCGCCGCGCGAGGGTGGCTGCGGCCGCGACGCTGACCTGTTGGCCGAGCACCGCGCGCACGGCGACTTCAAACCCGTCCCAGCCGCCGGGCACGCGCAGCCCGGGGCGTTGCGCGATACCCGTGGCGAGGAGGGGTTCCTGCCCCAGTGTCGCGTGCACCATGCGCAGGTCCGCATCGAGATCGAAGATGCGGCGCACGCGACGCACGATGCCCGGGATCGCGCGCGGGTCGACCTGGCCCAGCTGCAGCAGCAGCTCAGGGCGCCGCGGGTCCGCGGTGACGCGCAGCAGCGAGGGACGTTCGGGTGGGCCGATCACGCGCTGATAGCTGGCGGTGTCGATCTGTTCGATGCCGGGAATCGCGCGGCGGCGCAGGAAGCCGAGCATCGCGGGGAAATCCAGCGGCGGGCGATAGCCCAGGCGCAGGGTCAATGCGCCTTCGGTGAGCGCGCCGCGCTGGCGACGGATCGCAGTGGGGGGCATGCCGCAGCCCTCCAGAAACGCCGCGTTGAATCGGCGCAGGCTGTTGTAGCCCGAGGCCATCGCCACATCGGTGACCGGCAGTGCGGTCTCGGTCAGCAGCTGCTTGGCCAGCAGCAGCCGACGCGTGGCGTGGATCTGCGCCGGCGCCGCGCCGAGGCGGGCGACGAACAGGCGCTGCAGCTGTCGGGCGCTCAGGCCGACGTGCGCGGCCAGATCGGCGACCGGCTGGTCCTGCAGGTAGCCATCCTGGATCAGCGCCAACGCGCGCTGCAGGGTTTCATTGTTCAGTGCGTCCTGCGCCTCCGGCGCAAGCTCGGGGCGGCAGCGCAGGCAGGGGCGGAAACCCGCGGCGGCTGCGGCGGCGGCAGTCGGGTAGTAGGTCACGTTGGACGGCTTCGGCGCCGGGGCCGGGCAGACCGGCCGGCAATAGATGCCGGTGCTGCGCACGGCGGTGAAGAACACCCCGTCAAAGCGCGCATCGCGGGCAAGGCGGGCGCTTTCGCAGGCGGCGTGATCCAGGGGCAGGGCGGTCTCCATGGGGGCCAGTCTATGCCTGCCCGCCGGTGCAGGCTCGCCATTTTCGGACAGCAATGCCAGCCCCGCGCCGCCCGGTTCAGGACAGGTTGCCGCGACACGCCAGCCGCGCACTAGACTGTGCATCCGCGCTCGTTTTGCCGCGCATTCCCCCTCGCAAGGATTCCGGGTTGTCCATGTTGCTCAAGTCGTGGTGGTTGCCGTTGTTGTGCCTGGGCCTGGCCGGTTGCAGCCAGCTCGAAAACCCCGGCAATGTCACCGCCGCCGACAAGGCCGTGCGGGCACAGACCGCCGATGGCGACCACATGGTGTCGATCAACGCCGCCGATGCGCCGCCACCGCCGCCGCCCGCGCCCAAGCGCGGCGACCTGAGCTGGCCGGCCGCCGCCCTGGAAAACGGCAAGGCGTGGATCAGCTGCGATACCGACTACGCCGGCGATGCGGGCGATGGTGCACCGCTGGAGGCGCTGGATCGGGCCAGCATCGATGCTGCCCTGCAGCCTTGTGCGGAACGCGGCCTGGTGCGCGTGCGCTACGTGGGCAAGATCAACCCCGGTTTCTCCGAGCTGGTGGCGCGGCTGGCCGTGGTCGCCGATGCGCAGCGTATTTCCCGCCGCATCCTCGATCTGGATTCCAGCGGCGGCCAGGTCGAAGCCGCCATCGTAGCGGGTGACCGCATCGGCGAATCCAACTGGACGATCTGGGTGCGCGAAGGCTCGGTCTGCCACAGCGCCTGCGTGTTCGTGCTGGCGGCCGGCGACAACCGGCTGGTGTCGGGCAAGGTCGGCATCCATCGCATGATGCGGATCAGCTCGAAGGCGACCTCGCGCGCCGAGCTCAACCGCGAGCTCCACGAGGTCTACGACAACGTCAAGGATTACCTGCAGCGCAATGGCGTGGCGGTGGGCGTGGCCGACCTGATGATGACCGTGCCCAACCGCAGCCTGCGCCTGCTGACCGCCGAGGAGCTGCGCCAGTTCGGTCTGGATGGCACCAATGCGGTGCAGGACGATCTGGAGCGGATCAAGCAGATGCGCAAATGCGGCGATGCCTTCGTCCGCCGAAAGGATGCGTTCCTTGTCGCCTTCGATCAGGAGTGCAAGCGCGAAGGCAGCGAGCTGGACGCCGTCAACAGCTGCGGGCAGGCGCTGAAGCAGCGTTTCGGTTTCCCGGATGAGACCTGCCCGGATGAGAGTCCGCTGTCGGAGATCGATGTCTCCACGCTGTTGCCGGAGACGACCGCACCGGGCCAGCCGGAGGCGGTGGAGCAGACCTTGGGCGATGCCCGCCCGGCACCGGCGGACGCGGCCGAGCGCAACTGACGGAGGACTCACGTCCTTCCCGTAGACTGGAGCGCAGTTCCTTCCAGCCAACGGTGTCCCTGATGCGTGTTCCGCTGCTGCTGTTGTCCGCTCTGCTGCCTTTCGCCACGCTGGCCCAGACGCCACCACCACCGGCCACGCCTGCACCGGCCCCGGCGCGCCCCGCGCCCGCCGCCGCCCCTGCGGCACGCCCGGCACTGAGCCCGGCGCAGCAGGCGCAGGTGCAGAAGCAGGATGCGGAGATGACCGCCGCCGCATTGCAGGTTGCCCGCCTGATCGACGCCAATCGTGCCGGCGAGGCATGGAAGGGTGCCTCCGCCGTGGCGAAGAAATCGGTGACCGAGCAGGCCTTCGTCAGCCAGCTCACCGCGGATCGCCAGCGCCTCGGTGCGTTGGCCTCGCGTGGCCAGCCGGTGGTGACCCGGGTCAAATACGCCGCCGGCGCGACCGTGCCCGAGGGCCTCTACATCAACGTCAGTTTCCCCACGCGCTTTGCCAACAGTGCCCAGCCGGTCCGCGAGCTGGTCTCCTTCCGGTTCGATGAAGACCGCATCTGGCGCCTGGCCGGTTACAGCGTGCGCGCCGCCACCCCCTGATTGCCGGAGCCTGCGCAGATGAGTATCGAAATCCAGATGCTGGTGTGGTCGATGCTGCTGGGCATCGTGCATGTCTTCGCCCCTTCCACGCTGATCACCCGCGAGCGCGGGATCGGCTGGAATGCGTCGGCGCGCGATCAACCGATGCCGCCGCCGGGACCGTTGGCCGGGCGGCTGCAGCGTGCGCAGAGCAACTTCATGGAGACGTTCCCGTTCTTCGCCGCCGCGGTGTTGGCGGTGGTGCTGACCCAGCGCCAGGACGGGATGACCGCCGTGGCCGTGCAGCTGTATTTCTGGGCGCGCCTGATCTATCTGCCGCTGTACGCGGCCGGCGTGCCGTACGTGCGCAGCCTGGTCTGGCTGGTTTCCCTGCTCGGGATCGTCATGCTGCTGTGGGCGCTGCTGTGAACCTCCGCTGGCGCCCCTGATCCAGATCAAGGACGGTGCCGGTGCGGCGGCGGTAAGCTGCAGCGGACACGTAACGGCAGGAGGGGATCATGCAGTCAGTGGATGTGGTGGTGGTGGGCGCCGGCCCGGCCGGGCTGTGCTTCGCACGCACGCTGGCCGATACCGGCCTCAGCGTCACCCTGATCGAACAGCAGCCGCGTGCCGCGTTGGCCGCGCCCGCGTTCGATGGCCGCGAGATCGCGCTGACCCATGCCTCGCGCCAGATCCTGGAATCGCTGGGCCTGTGGGCACGGCTGGACCCGGCCGAGATCTCCCCGCTGCGCGATGCCAAGGTGATGGACGGCGGCTCGCCGTTCGCGTTGACCTTCGCGGCGGACCCGCGCACGGGTCAAGACCTGGGCTGGTTGGTGCCCAATCATCTGCTCCGCCGCGCGGCGTGGCAGAGCGTGGAGGGCCAGGCCGGGCTGGAGATCGTCGACCAGGCCAGCGTGACGGCCGTGACACCCGGCAAGACGCACAGCACCGTGACCCTGGCCGATGGCCGCGAAGTGGCCGCCAGGCTCGTGGTCGCGGCCGACAGCCGCTTCTCCTCGACCCGTCGCCTGCTCGGCATCGGCGCGCAGATGCGCGACTTCGGCAAGTCCATGCTGGTCTGCCGCATGCAGATCGAGGTGCCGCACCAGCACACCGCTTGGGAATGGTTCGGCTACGGCCGCACGATGGCGCTGTTGCCCCTCAACGGTGACCAGGCCTCGGCGGTGATCACCCTGCCGCCGCGCGAGATCGCCGGCCTGATGGCCCAGGACGAGGGCGGATTCGGCCGCAGCATCAGCACGTTGTTCGAGCATCGGCTGGGCGCGATGCGGCCGGTCGCCAAACCGGTGGCCTATCCGCTGGTGGGTGTGTATGCCCATGCGTTCGCCGGCGATCGCTGCGCGTTGATCGGCGATGCCGCCGTCGGCATGCATCCGGTCACCGCGCATGGATTCAACCTGGGCCTGCAGAGCCAGCACCGGCTGGCCGGCATCCTGCGCAAGGCCGCGGGGCAGGGGCGCGACATCGGCGCACCGTCCGGACTGGCCGCTTACGAACGCGGTCATCGTCTGGCCTCGCGCCCGTTGTACGAGGCGACCAATGCGATCGCCACGCTGTATACCGATGACCGCCTGCCGGCGCGGCTGCTGCGCCGGGCCGGGCTGCGGCTGGCGCACGGGGTGGCCCCGTTCCGCCAGCTGATCGCGGCCCACCTCACCGGCAGGTGACGACCGTTGGTCGTCACAGATGGTCAGGGCGCGTCGCTGTCGGCGATCACGTGGATGACGGTGTCGGCGAACTGCACCTGCTGGCCCGCGCGGATCTTGCACGCCTTGCGCAGTTCGACTTCACCATCGACCAGGACCTGGCCGTCGCCGATCACGGTCTTGGCTTCACCCCCGCTGGTGACCAGGTCGGCCAGCTTGAGCAGCTGCTTGAGCTCGACATAGTCGCGGTCCAGTTCAAATTCGAGGGTCTGCATGGAACGGGTATCCTAGGGAAGGGGCGCGGCCGCTGGGCCGGGCCGGAAGAGGGCGCGTATTGTGCGCCAGCGCGGGGCAGGACCGCATCCATGCGGGAATCTGTACGCGTTGTTCAGGAACGATGCGGTATCATCGCGCCCTGAGCGAGTGAATTCTCCTCCGACCGAGCAGCGCTAGGGCACGCGATAAGAAAGGGCGCCCAAAGCGCGGACCATCCCCCTTTTTTATCTCACTGCCTGTAAACGGCAGTGTTTCGGAGTTCCCCATGTCCCAAGAAACCACCACGCCGCTGCTGTTCGCAGACCTCGGCCTGTCCGACGCCGTCATGCAGGCGGTCGCCACCGTCGGCTATGAAACCCCCTCGCCGATCCAGGCCGCCACCATTCCCGCCATGCTGGAAGGTCGCGACGTGCTGGGCCAGGCCCAGACCGGTACCGGCAAGACCGCCGCGTTCGCGCTGCCGGTGCTGTCCAACCTCGATTTCAACCAGACCAAGCCGCAGGTGCTGGTGCTGGCGCCGACCCGCGAGCTGGCCATCCAGGTCGCCGAGGCGTTCCAGACCTATTCGTCGGGCATTCCCGGCTTCCGCGTGCTGCCGGTCTACGGCGGCCAGCCCTACGGCCAGCAGCTGTCGGCCCTGCGCCGTGGCGTGCACGTCATCGTCGGCACCCCGGGCCGCGTGATCGATCACCTCGAGCGCGGCACCCTGGACCTGTCCGAGCTGAAGACGCTGGTGCTCGACGAAGCCGATGAGATGCTGCGCATGGGCTTCATCGACGACGTCGAAGCCGTGCTGAAGAAGCTGCCGGAGACCCGCCAGGTCGCCCTGTTCTCGGCCACCATGCCGTCGCAGATCCGCCGCATCGCGCAGACCTACCTGAAGAACCCGGCCGAAGTGACCATCGTCAGCAAGACGACGACCTCGGCCAACATCCGCCAGCGTTACTGGTGGGTGAGCGGCATGCACAAGCTGGACGCGCTGACCCGCATCCTGGAAGTGGAACCGTTCGACGCGATGATCATCTTCTCGCGCACCAAGGCCGCCACCGAAGAGCTCGCCGAGAAGCTGCAGGCCCGTGGCCTGGCCGCGGCCGCCATCAACGGCGACATGCAGCAGGCCCAGCGCGAGCGCACCATCGGCATGCTGAAGGAAGGCAAGCTGGACATCCTCGTCGCCACCGACGTGGCCGCCCGCGGCCTGGACGTGGAGCGCATCAGCCACGTGCTGAACTACGACATCCCGTACGACACCGAAAGCTACGTGCACCGCATCGGCCGTACCGGTCGTGCCGGCCGCACCGGTGACGCGATCCTGTTCGCCACCCCGCGCGAAAAGGGCATGCTGCGTGCGATCGAGCGCGCGACCCGCCAGCCGATCGAAGAAATGCAGCTGCCGAGCGTGGACGCGGTCAACGACACCCGCATCACCAAGTTCATGAGCCGCATCAGCGATGTGCTCGATGCCGGCGGCACCGAGTTCTACCGCGACCTGCTGCAGCGCCTGGAAGGCGAGAAGAACGTGCCGGCGATCGAGATCGCCGCCGCGCTGGCCAAGCTGCTGCAGGGCGATTCGCCGTTCCTGCTGACCCCGCCGGTCCGTGGTGCGCGTGAAGAGCGTGCCCCGCACCAGCGCAACGAGCGCAGCAACGACCGTGGCGAACGCCCGGCCCGTTTCGAGCCGCGCTTCGAGCGTGGCCCGCGCCGTGAAGACGACCGCGGCCCGCGTCCGCCGCGTCCGGAAGGCGACTTCGGCAACAGCGAGGGTGGTTTCGAGCGCGCCCCGCGCCGTGACATCGCCCCGCGCGGTGCCGCCGAGGCGGGCATGGAAACCTTCCGTATCGAAGTCGGCCACGTCCACGGCGTGAAGCCGGGCAACATCGTCGGCGCGATCGCCAACGAAGCCGGCCTGGAAAGCCGTTTCATCGGCCGCATCGACATCCATGACGACTTCTCGGTGCTGGACCTGCCGGCCGAAATGCCGCAGGACCTGCTGACCCACCTGAAGAAGGTGTGGGTCTCGGGCCAGCAGCTTCAGATGCGCAAGGTCGAGCCGGGTGAAGACCTGACCCCGTCCGCGCGTCCGCCGTTCAAGCCGAAGTTCGGCCAGGGCAAGCCGCGTGGTCCGGGTGGCCCGGGTGGCCCGCGCAGCGGCCCGGGCGGCAACGACCGCCCGCCGCGTCGCGATGGCTTCAAGCCGCGCGGTCCGCGCAACTTCTGATCGCCCCCGGGTGATCGCCTCGACGCCAGCCTCCGGGCTGGCGTCGTCGTTTCCGGGGTCCGCGTCCCCGCCGTGCCGGTTTCGCACGGTCTCAACAGTGCTGGCCCTAGCCTGCGGATTGGACCATGCTCCAATGGAATGAGTTTCCACATCCGCAGCCCCGGGGGGATCGGCGATGTCTGGAGGTCGCAGGGAGAGTGGCGGCACCGCGATACCGTATTCAACGCGGGGCCTGACCCTGCGCTTTGCATTGTTGACCGGCATGGCGATCGGCCTGGTCGGCATCTCCGCGCTGATCCAGGAGCTGCAGGCGGCCTCCACGGCGTGGATCATGGGCCAGAGTCATTGGTCGCGTGGCCAGCAGCAGGCTACCCATGCGCTGTCGCGGTACATCACCTCCGGCGATCCCGCCGATCTGGCCGCGACACGGCAGGCGCTGCGGGTGCCGCTGGGCGATCTACATGCCCGCCTCGCCCTCGAACAGGCCGAGCCGGACGTTGCCGCGGCACGCCAGGGCTTCATCGAAGGCGGCAACGCCCGCGGTGACATCAACCGCCTGATCCTCTCCTACCGCTACCTGCGCGATCAGGCGTATTTCCGCGATGCGGTCCGCCTGTGGCGCGACACCGATGACGATCTGCTGCAGCTGGCCGCCATCACCGACCGGGTCCAGGCCGGGCATGCCGCCGGCAGCCTGACCCCGGCGGTGGAGCAGGCCCTGGTGCGCCGGGTGCAGGCGCTGGACGTGGGCATGCAGGACCAGGCGCGTGCGTTCTCCAGTGCGTTGCTGCATACCGCGGCGATGGTGCGGATGACGACCTTCGTCGTGGGCGGATTGTCGGTGCTGGCGATCACCCTGATCGCGGTGCTGCTGGCGCGGCGCGTGCGCAACGACCTGACCGAGCAGGAGAGCCGCTTCCGCGCGGCCTTCTACCAGGCCACGGTGGGCATGCTCAAACTCGACGAGGGCGGCCGCATCGTCGAAGCCAACCAGGCGATGGCCGACATCCTCGACCATCGCCGCGAGGCGCTGCTCGGCCTGTCGCTGGCCGACCTGCTGGTGGAAGGCGAGCTGATCCTGGACGAGCACGGCCGGATCGACTGGCCACGCCAGCTGCGCCCGGGCGAGCTGCGTTTCCTGCGGTCCGACGGCAGCCTGATGTGGGGGCGCTGGAGCGGGACCGTGGTGCACACCCGGGCGCGGGCGCCGACGGTGTTCGCGCTGGTCGAGGACGTGTCGCAGAACCATGCGCTGGCGCGCGAGGTGGAACACCATGCCAGCCACGATCCGCTGACCGGCCTGATCAACCGCCGCGAAATCGAGCGGCTGCTGGACCAGGCGTTGGCGGCGGTGCGTGCCGAAGGCGGTACCCACGCGTTGTGCTATATCGACCTGGACTACTTCAAGCTGGTCAACGATGGGCTCGGCCATGCCGCCGGCGATCAGCTCCTGCGCAGCTTCGCCGACTACCTGGTGGGGGCGGTGCGCGACGGCGACTGGGTCGGCCGCCTGGGGGGCGACGAATTCGCCCTGTTCCTGGCCAACGCCAGCCAGGACGAGGCCAAGCAGGTGCTGCAGCGGGTGATCCGCACGCTTGGCCAGGTCAGCTTCCAGCATGGGGACGGCGCGCCCAAGGTGAGCTGCAGCATCGGCGTAGTCGAAGTGACCGCCGAGGCACCGGACGTGAACTGGTTGATGAGCGCGGCCGACAGCGCCTGCTACGCGGCCAAGGAGGCCGGCCGCAACCGCGTGCACTGCTACAACGAGAGTCGCATGGCGCTGGACGAGCGCCGCCACGAAGCGGAGCGGCTGGCCAATGTCTCCAGCGCGATCGCCGAGAACCGCATGCTGCTGTATGCCCAGCGCATCGAGCGGGTCGGTGACCCGGAGTTCCTGCATTACGAAGTGCTGGTACGCATGCGCAGCCCGGAGGGGGCCTTGCAGGGGCCGGCCGAATTCATGGGCGCGGTGGAACGCTACGGCATGGCCATGGCGCTGGACCGGCACGTGCTGTCGCTGCTGTTCCGGCATCTGCAGGTGTGCCCGAACCATGTGCAGCAACTGGGCCTGTGCAACGTCAACGTGTCGGCGCAGTCGATTGCCGAGCCGAGCTTCCTGGCGTTCGTCACCGACCTGCTCGAGCGCAACCGCGGCCTGGCCCGCAAGCTCTGCTTTGAGATCACCGAGACCGCGGCGGTCAGCAACCTGGCCCAGGCGCGCGCCTTCATCGATGCGGTGAAAGCGCGTGGCTGCCGCATGGCCCTGGATGATTTCGGCTCCGGGCTTTCTTCGTTCGGCTATCTGCGCCAGCTGCCGGCGGACATGCTCAAGATCGACGGCGTATTCGTGCGCGACATGAACGTGGATCCGGTCAACCGTGCCGCCGTCCGGGCAATCACCGAGGTCGGCCGCGAGCTGCACATGATGGTGGTCGCCGAGTGGGTGGAATCGGCGGTGGTGGCCGACCAGTTGGCCCAGATGGGCGTGGAAGGCCTGCAGGGGTATGCGATCGAACGGCCGATTCCGCTGGAAAGGATGACGCAGTTGGCGATACGGCCGGTCCGGGCAGGGGGCTCGTCCGATCCCTGGCGGGGCATGCCATGATGCGATAATCGCCACCGGCGGCAGCGGACAAGGTGTCCGCGGGCGATCACGGGCGGGCAGGGCGCAGGTGTGAGCAACGGGGGCGGGTATTCAATCGGGTGGGCGGCGCTGATCATGGTGCTGCTGTGGCTGTTGCCATGGAGCCTGCAGGCGGCCCCGCGCGTGGGCCAGGATTTCCTGTTGCTCGGCGGGGCGACCGATGAAGTGACGCCGCAGCGTGCCTGCACGCCGGATGTGCTGGCGCGCCACCAGGAAGTGCTCTCGATCCCCGCGCCCGCCGCCGGCTGGTCGGGCAAGCCGCAGGCCGTGGATGTGTTCGGGGTGCTGACCGGCGAAGTGCGCATCAGCCACGGCGACCGCGAGATCTGCGGCAGCATGCACGATGCCCGCACGCGCGATTCGCGCTTCCGCGCCGGGGTCGGGTTGGTGGTCGTGCCCGAGGCCGGCGATCACGAGCCGATCGTGGTCTCCTGGACCCGCCCGCTCAAGGCCCGCTGGGTGCCGACCATCCAGCTCGGCGCGCCCAGTCCGGTCCAGCAGAACGACACCGCCCGCCTGCTGGTGCGTGCGGCCTGCATCGCCGTGGCGATCGCCCTGGCGCTGTCGGCGCTGATGGGCTGGGCCACCACCCGCGATCAATCTTTCCTTGTCTATGTCGGTGCCTGTGCCGTGTTCGTGCTGTGGCAGGCGGTGCTGGGCGGCCTGAGCGGCTATCCCGAGCCCTGGCTGCCGGTGCAGGAGCGTGCCTCCTGGTGGCTGGTCGCGCTCACGGCGTTCAGCGAGGCGCTGCTGCTGCCGATCCTGTGGCGGCTCAGCGGTGGCGACCGGCGCTGGCCGCGCTCGCGCCCGGCGCAGCATCTCGTGCTGTGGGGGCTGGTCGCGATCGGGCTGAGCGTACCGCTGTGGGGGCTGGAGGGGCTGGGCGCGGTGGCGTTCGTGCTGGAGTGGAGCTTCCTGGCGGTCTGCACGCTGTGCCTCGGCGCGGGCCTGTGGGGCGTGTGGCGGCGCGATGCGCACGCACTGCCGGGTCTGGCCGCACTGGCCCCGTGGTGGATCATGATCGGGGCCGATGTGCTGGATGCGCGCTGGCTGGTGGCCTACCGGATCGAAGCGCTGCAGCTGGCGGCCACCTGGTTCCTGATGATGGCCGCCTATGCGCTCAACCTGCGGCTCGGGCGCCTGCGTCGCCAGCGCGATGAAATGCGCCAGCTGGCGGACACCGACATGCTGACCGGGCTGCCCAATCGCCGCGCCGGCCTGCGCCTGCTGGCCGAGTACCTGGAGCGGGCGCATCAGCAGCCGCATGCGTTGGCGATCGGCTTCCTCGACATCGATCTGTTCAAGGACATCAACGACCAGTTCGGCCACGACGTGGGCGACCAGGTCCTGGTCGCGGTGGCGCGCGCGCTGCGCGGGTCGGTGCGCAACCACGACGACGTGATCCGGATGGGCGGGGAAGAATTCCTGGTGCTGCTGCCCGGGGCCGGGCATGCCGCCGCCGTGGCGCGGCTGGAGACGGTGCGCCAGCAGGTGGCGGCGGTCACCCAGACGCTCGGCATCCCCGGCCTGACGGTCTCGGCCAGCATCGGGCTGGCGGTGCTCAGGCCCGGCAGCGATGACCTGGCCGGGCTGCTGCGCCGGGCCGACCATGCCATGTACTGCGCCAAGCGCAACGGCCGCAACCAGATCCATGATGGCGAGCGCACCACGACGGCCGGCGAGCCGGTACCGGCCTGAACCGCCCGCGTGCCGAAAAACGCAGCGGCGGCCGCCTTTTGCCCGATAATGGGCCGATGACAACCCGACTCAACAAGCATATCGCCGACACCGGCTTCTGTTCCCGGCGCGAAGCCGACCGCCTGATCGGCGAGCGCCGCGTCACCGTCAACGGCCATCCGGCCGGCACCGGTGCGGTGGTGGGCGAACAGGACGTGGTGCTGGTCGACGGCCAGCCGCTGCGCGCGCGCGAAGCGAAGAAGGCCGGTGGCCGCAAGCACGTCTACATCGCGCTGAACAAGCCGGTGGGCATCACCTGCACCACCGAGAGCTCGGTGAAGGGCAACATCGTGGAGTTCGTCGGCCACGAGCAGCGCATCTTCCCGATCGGCCGCCTGGACAAGGATTCGGAAGGCCTGATCCTGCTCACCAGCAACGGCAACATCGTCAACCAGATCCTGCGCGCCGAGAACGGCCACCAGAAGGAATACATGGTCGCGGTCAACAAGGCCGTCACCGATGAGTTCCTGCGCGGCATGGCCCGTGGCGTGCGCATCCGTGATGAAGTCACGCTGCCGTGCCGGACCAGCAAACTGGCCAAGTTCGGCTTCCGGATCACCCTGCAGCAGGGCCTGAACCGGCAGATCCGCCTGATGGCCGCCGCGTTCGGCTTCCGCGTCACCCAGCTGCGCCGCGTGCGCATCGACAACATCAAGCTCGGCGCGCTCAAGCCGGGGCAGTGGCGCAACCTCACCGATGCCGAGCTCAAGGGTCTGCTGCCCAAACAGCTGGACTGGTGATAACCGTGCGTCACGTGCTGACGCCGCACCCGGGCTAGACTGCGCAGGCACACGCTACCGCCTGCCACGATGATCAAGCCGTCCAAACCGGACAACGAAGCGCAGCGCCTGTTGGCGCTGCAGCGGTACCAGATCCTGGACACGCCCCGCGAGCGCTCCTTCGACGATCTGGTCACGATCGCCACCGCGCTGTGCGGCACCCGCATGGGCGCGGTGACCCTGGTCGACCAGGACCGCCAGTGGTTCAAGTCGCGGCAGCTGCTCGAGGCGGCTGAAACGCACCGGGACATTTCCTTCTGCGGTCACGCCATCCTGCAGCCGGACCAGGTGATGGTGGTCGAAGACGCCCTTGCCGATCCGCGCTTCTTCGACAATCCGGTGGTGGTCGACGATCCGCATGTCCGGTTCTATGCCGGTGCCCCCCTGCTGAGCAGCGAAGGGCTGCCGCTGGGCACGCTGTGCGTGTTCGATGCCCTTCCGGGGCACCTGAGCGTGGGCCAGCGCGAGGCCTTGTCGGCGTTGTCGCGACAGGTCTCGCTGGTGATGGAGCTGCGCCGGTATGCCCATGAAATCCAGCAGCACATGACCGACCGCGCCTGGTACGAGCAGCGCCTGGCCGAATACAACGAACTGCTGGAGCAGCAGAACTCCGACCTGGCCGAGCAGAGCCGGACCGATCCGCTCACCGGCCTGCCCAACCGCCGTGCGATGAGCGCCGCGCTGGAAGCGGCCGTGGTCGATGCCGATGGCCAACCGCGTGCGACCGCGGTGGCGCTGCTCGACATCGATCACTTCAAGACCGTCAACGATCTCTACGGCCACGCCACCGGCGACCATGTACTGGCGGAACTGGCGCGGCTGCTGCGCGCGCATTTCGCCGGGCACGGCCTGGCCGCGCGATACGGTGGCGAGGAGTTCGTGGTGCTGATGCCGGATACCCCGCTGGCCACGGCCGAACTGCAGTGCGACTTCCTGCGCATGGCGGTGGCCGATCTGCCGTTGGGCCTGCCGCTGACGATCAGCATCGGGGTGGCCGCGCACCGCCCTGGCGACGGGATCGAGCAGACCTTGGCCCGCGCCGATGCCGCGCTGTACCGGGCCAAGGGCGACGGCCGCAACCGGGTCATCCGCGCCGACTGAGGGGCCTTCGCCTCACTCGGCGATGTTGCGCGCCTCGGAGGTCGCCAGGATTTCCGGGTGCTGGACCTTCCTGCGGCGGTTGAGCAGCGGGTGCAGGAACACCGCGCCGACGATGATCGCCACGCCCGCATAGAACAGCGGCGTCAACTCGCGCTGCTCGCTGAGCAGCACCATCGCCAGCAGGATCGCGTAGACCGGTTCGAGATTGGTCACCAGCTGCGAGGTATAGGCGCTGATATGGCGCAGCGCCACCAGCGCGAGCGCGAACGGCAGCAGCGTGCACAGCCCGGCCAGGGCCAGCAGCAGCAGGCCGTCGTGCAGGTCCGGGATCACCCACAACGGGCTGGCCAGGGCCGGCAGCAGGAACGGCAGCGCCGGCGCCAGCAGGGTCAGGGTGAGGGTACCCGCACCGAGTTCCAGCGCGGTCACGGTCAGCGGGTCGGCGTGGCTGACCAGACGCTTGTTGAACGAGCCGAAGATCGCCACCAGCAGCGCCGACAACGCGCCGATGAGCACGCCCAGGCGCATGCCGTCCGGCACGCCACCGACCACCAGCGCGACGCCGGGCAGCACCAGGAGGCCGAAGGCCAGTTCGCGGAACTGGAAGGGACGTTTGGCCACCCACGGTTCAATCACTGCGGTGAACACCGGCGCCAGCGCGATGCAGGTGGCCGCCACCGAGGCATTGGCCAACTTCACCGCACCATAGAAGGTCAGCCAGTGCAGGGCGACCAGGGCGCCCACGCCGCAGTAGCCGGCCACGAGACGCGGCGACAGCTGGCGCAGGCCGCGCCAGACGCGTGGCACCAGCGCCAGCATCGCCACCACCAGCAGCATGCGCCACCACACCAGCGGCAGGGCGGGCAGGGTGATCAGCTTGCCGAGGATGGCCGTGACGCCCCACAGCAGCACACAGAAATGGATTTGCAGCAGGGCTCTGCGGGTATCGGTCATCGGCATCGGCATATTGTGCGGCAAGCCGCGCCGCGAAGGATGCCTTCCACGCGATCCGCTGCACGGCCGTGGCATCCTGCGGCGATGACACGCCTCCGCACCGATCCCGTCCGTGCCGCCCCGACCTCCGCGCTGCGCGCCTGGGCCGGCCTGACCGCGGTCATTGCCGTGGCCTCCCTGCTGCTGCAGTACCACCTGCTGCTGCGCACGCCCGGCCTGGGTGCGGCGGACGCGACGCTGCGTTACCTGGGCTACTTCACCATCCTCAGCAACATCGGGGTGGCCGCGGTCTGCCTGGCACTGGCCCGCGGCCGTGGCGACTCCCTGGCCGGCCCCGCCCCGCGCGCGGCGGTGGCGTTGTTCATCGGCATCACCGGGTTGATCTACGTGATCATCCTGCGCCCGTTGTGGCACCCGCAGGGCGCGCAATGGTGGGCAGACGGGGGCCTGCATTACGCCGTACCGGTGCTGTACCTGCTGGGCTGGCTGGCCGGCCCGCACGGTGGCCTGCACCGGCGCGGGCTGCTCGGCGCGCTGGCGTTTCCGATGGTCTATCTCGGCTGGGCGCTGCTGGTCGGCCGGGTCAGTGGCCAGTACCCGTACCCCTTCCTGGACCTGGGCACGCTGGGCCTCGTGCTGGTCCTGCGCAACGTGCTGGCCGTGGCGGTGGTGTTCGTCGTGTGCGGCGGGCTGCTGTGGTGGCTGGATGGCGCGCTGGCGCAACGCCGCCGGCGCGGCTAAGGGCGTCAGCCGCCGCCGAGCTGTTGCAGCTGGTCGCGCAGGGCCATCGCCGCGCCGGGATTGCGCTGCTTGGCCGCCCCGATGAACAGCACATAGACCTCGCGCGGCGGCGAGGCAGGCACCTCGGCGCCCAGATGGGGCAGGTCCGGATTGTCCTCGCCCCGGGCCCAACGCATCGCCCGCAGGCACCACTGCTCCATCGCACGTGCCGGGTAGCCGGCACGCAGGTTGGCGCGCGAGCCCATCAACCGCGCATAGATGAAGTCCGCCGTGGGGTCGGCGAAGCTGGGATGCTCGTCCGAGCCACTGAACACCAGCGCGGCGCCATGCGCACGGGCGGCGGTCAGCAGCCCGGGCGTCCACGCCGCGGGATTGCGCACCTCCAGTGCGTGCTGCAGGCGGTGGCCATCGACCTTGTGCGGCAGCATCGCCAGGAAGCGATCGAACTCGGCCGCACCGGCCGGATGGCTGTCGCCGAACTGCCAGATCAACGGGCCAAGCCGGTCTTCCAGCGCCGCGATGCCATCGATGAAACGCTCGGCACGTTCGCCGACCGTGGTGAGGTCATGGGTCTGGGTGATCGTGCGCGGCGCCTTGGCCGAGAAACGGAAACCTTCGGGCGTCTGTTCGCGCCACTGCGCATAGATGGCCGGCTTCTGCGCGCGGTAGAACGTGCTGTTGATCTCGATGCAGCCCAGCTGTTGGCTGGCGTAGGCCAGTTCCTCGCGTTGCGGCAGCCCGGCCGGATAGAACGTGCCGCCGCGCCACGCCGGGAACACCCAGCCACCGATACCCGTGCAGATGGAGCCGGCCGCTGTGCTCATGCGCCGCCCGCGGGGTCGGCCCACGGATCGTAACTGCCGAACCACCACAGATAGCCTTCCAGGTCCCGGCAGGCGTAACCGCGGCCACCATAAGGCTGGTCGGCGATCTCGATCACGATCCGCGCACCAGCGGCGACGGCACGCGCGTGGTGCGCGTCCGGGTCGGCGACGATGACGCAGGCCGTCTGCGTCTGGCGGCCGTCGACCTCATCGGGGTGGACGCTGTAACGGCCCCATTCGCTGGCGTTGTCCACCGAGCCCAGCATGATCATGCCGTGGCCGTACACAAGTTGGGCGTGGTGGACGGTATCGCCATCGGCGTACACCGCGTGTTTCTGGAAGCCGAACGCCTGCTGCAGCCAGGCAATCGCGGCGTGGGCATCGCGGTAGCGCAGGCAGGGAATGATGGTGGCGGTGGTCGCGGCGGGCGCGGTCATGACGGGCCTCCTTCTGGCACAGGCGAGCCTGATCCGGGCCGCGTTACCATCGTGCGAAACCGGGGCATCGCGACCCTCGACGCCCCCGCCACACGCAACCGGAGACACTGCTTGAACACATCCTGGATCGGAGGCGCCGTGCTGCTCGCATGCGCACCCTTGGCATCGGCCGCCGTGCCGGCCGAACTGCAGCGGCTGGACGCCACCATCGAACGCGCTCGCACCGAGTTCGACATTCCCGGCATTGCCGTGGCGGTGGTCAAGGATGGCAAGGTGGTGATGGAACGCGGCTACGGCGTGCGCGAACTGGGCAAGCCGGATCCGGTCCAGGCCGATACGCTGTTCGCGATCGCCTCCAACACCAAGGCGTTCACCGCCACCTCGCTGAACCTGCTGGCCGAGCAGGGCAAGCTGAAGATGGACGACCGGGTGATCGATCATCTGCCCGGCTTCCGCATGTCCGATCCGTACGTCACCGGTGAGATGCGCATCCGCGATCTGCTTTCGCACCGCAGTGGCCTGAGCCTGGGGGCGGGCGACCTGCTGTTCTGGCCGACCACCTCCTACAGCAACAAAGAGGTGGTGCAGCGTCTGGGCAAGGTGCCGCTGAAGGCGGGTTTCCGTGATCGCTATGCCTACGACAACATTCTCTACGCGGTCGCCCAGCAGGTGATCGAGCAGGTGTCCGGGCAGACCTATGCGGACTTCCTGCAGCAGCACATCTTCACGCCGGTCGGGATGCGCGGCACCCGCTACAACGCCGACCATCTGCAGCCCGGCGACAACGCCGCGGTCGGACACGCCAAGTTCGATTTCAGCCAGCTGCGCACCGTCGCGCCGCTGACCTGGTCCAACAATGCCGGCGCCGGCGGCATCTATTCCAGCGTCCACGACATGGCGCGCTGGATGAACGTGCAGCTGGCCCAGGGCACGCTGGAGAACGGGCAGCCGCTGTTCACCGCCAAGACCCAGCAGGCGATGTGGCAGATGATCACGCCGCAGGTCGTGCCCGAGCCGAGCGTGCCGCAGCTGGCCGCGGCGCGGCCGAACTTCGCCGGCTATGGCGAAGGCTGGAGCCTCAGCGACTACCGCGGCCAGAAACTGGTCTGGCATACCGGCGGCTGGCCGGGGATGGTGTCGCGCGTGACCCTGGTGCCGGAGCACAAGCTGGGCATCGTGGTGCTCACCAACCAGGAAGTCGGCGCGGCCTTCAACGCCATCACGATGGAAGCGCTGGACGCTTACCTGCAGGCCCCGGCCACCGACTGGGTCGCCGCCTATGCCGCTGCCGTTGCCAAGTCACAGGAGAAAGCAGACGAAGGCTGGGCCAGGCACCAGGCCGCGCGCGATGCGAAATCCAGGCCGTCGCTGCCGCTGTCGCGCTATGCCGGTGGTTACCGCGACGCGTGGTACGGCGATGTGTTCGTCGAACAGCAGGGCGGCAAGCTGCGCCTGCGCTTCGGCAAGACCGCGCAGTTGATCGGTACGCTGGAGCATTGGCAGCACGATACCTTCCTGGTGCGCTGGGATGATCGTTCGCTCAATGCCGATGCCTTCGTGAATTTCAGCCTCGATCCGGACGGCAAGGTCCGCGAGGTGCGCATGCAGGCAGTGTCCTCGCTCACCGATTTCAGTTTCGATTTCCAGGACCTGCTGCTGATGCCGATCGCCGTGGAGGCCAAGGGCTGAACCCCGTCGCCGGCCTGTGATGGGGGTGAGAGTAAAAGGGCAGGCCGCGGTGGGATAATCGCGGCCTGTTTTGTTTTTGGTGCACTGCGATGTTCCGCTGGTTCGAATCGATTATTCCGGTCTTCCCGCCGATCGACGCGCGCATGCCACCCCGCAAGGTGGTGCCGTTCTATATCCATTACCTGCGCCCGGTCTGGCCGGTGCTGCTGGCCACGTTGATCGCCGGCCTGCTGCTGGCACTGGTCGAAGTGGCGATGTTCGATTTTCTGGGCCGCATCGTGGACATGGTCGCCGAGCAGCCCGGCAGTGATTTCTTTGCACGGCATGCCAACACACTGCTGTGGATGGCCGGCATCACCCTGATCGCACGGCCGCTGCTGGTATCGCTGCACAGTCTGCTGGTCAACCAGGCGATCGTGCCGGGCTTGAGCAACCGCTCGCGCTGGCTGATGCACAACTACGTGGTGCGGCAGAGCCTGAGCTTCTTCCAGAACGACTTCGCCGGCAGCATGGCCAACCGGGTGATGCAGACCGGCACCTCGCTGCGCGAGTCGGCGGTGCAGATGGTCGATTCGGTCTGGTACATCCTGGTCTACACCGGCACCGCGCTGTACCTGTTCGCACAGGCCGACTGGCGGCTGATGATTCCGCTGGCCCTGTGGATGGGCAGCTACGTGGTGATCATGTGGTACTTCGTGCCGCGCGCCAAGGAGCGGGCGTGGCTTGCCTCGGAGGCGCGTTCCAAGGCGATGGGCCGCATCGTGGATGGCTACACCAACGTGCCCACGCTGAAGCTGTTCGCCCATGGCGGGCGCGAGCAGGCCTACGTGGCCGAAGCGATCGGGGAACTGGCGACCAAGCACCGCGGCCAGACCCGTGTCACCACCGGGCTGGAAGTGACCATCGCCGTCGTCAACGGTTTCCTGATCGTCGGCACGTGCGCGCTGGCGCTGTGGCTGTGGAACGGTGGGCACATCACGGTGGGTGCGATCACCCTGGCCACCGGCCTGGTGATCCGCATCCACAACATGTCCGGCTGGATCATGTGGACGATCAACGGCATCTTCGAGGATATCGGTACGGTGCAGGACGGCATCACCACCATCTCGCAGCCGCTGACCGTGCAGGACCGTGCCGATGCCGTGCCCTTGCTGGTCAGCCAGGGCGCCGTGCATTTCGATCACATCCATTTCCATTACGGCAAGAGCGGCGGGGTGATCGCCGGACTCGATCTGAACGTGAAACCGGGCGAGAAGATCGGCCTGGTCGGTCCCTCGGGTGCCGGCAAGTCGACCCTGGTCAACGTGCTGCTGCGCCTGTACGACCTGGAAAGCGGACAGATCCGCATCGACGGCCAGGACATCGCAGGAATTACCCAGGAAAGCCTGCGCCGGCAGATCGGCGTGGTCACCCAGGACACCTCGCTGCTGCACCGTTCGATCCGCGACAACCTGCTCTACGGGCGCCCCGATGCGACCGAGGAACAGCTGCATGCGGCGGTGGCCAAGGCGCGTGCCTCGGCTTTCATCGACACGCTGGTGGACGGGGAAGGGCGTCGTGGCTACGACGCGCATGTCGGCGAGCGCGGAGTGAAGCTCTCCGGTGGCCAGCGCCAGCGCATCGCGATCGCGCGGGTGCTGCTCAAGGATGCGCCGATCCTGGTCCTGGACGAAGCCACCTCGGCACTGGATTCGGAAGTGGAGGCGGCGATCCAGGACAACCTGGACGAACTGATGACCGGCAAGACGGTGATCGCGATCGCGCACCGGCTGTCCACCATCGCGCGCATGGACCGGCTGGTGGTGATGGACCAGGGCCGCATCGTGGAGACCGGCACGCACGCCGAGCTGATCGCGGCGGGCGGGTTGTATGCACGCCTGTGGGCGCGACAGACCGGCGGATTCGTGGCCGCCGACGCGTAGGTCCACGCCTGGCGTGGATGCATCTGGTTCCGTGACAAAAAAAAACGGCCCGGGATCCCCGGGCCGTCTGCAGGCTCATCCACGCATGGCGTGGATTTACTCGATCGGCTGGTCCAGCATCAGCTGGCGCGCGAAGCGCACCGGCGGAGCGCCGTAGGACAGCATCTGGTCGTGGTAGGCCTTCAGGTTGAACTTCGCCCCCTGCTTGTCCTGCACGGCCTTGCGCGTGTCGAAGTGTTCCTGCGCGCCGACGAAGTAGGTCGGCAGCTGCGCGGAGGTCAGCTGTGCACGCACCCACTTGCCCGAGGCTTCGCTTTCCTGCTGGAAGGCGTCATGGGTCATCAGGTGCATCGCCTGCTCACGCGTCCAGTTGTCCACGTGCACGCCCTGGTCCAGGATCGCGTTGGAGATGGTACGCAGGTAGAACTTCAGCTGCACCAGGTGGAACAGCGGATCGTTGTCCAGGTAACCCTGCTCCTGCATCATCCGCTCGGTGTAGACCGCCCAGCCTTCGGCGAACAGGCCCGAACGCAGCACCGCGCGCAGCGTCGACGGGAACTTGCCCGAGTGCCAGCCTTCCAGGTAATGGCCCGGCGTGCCTTCGTGGATGCTCAGCAGGTGGATCATGCGGCTGTTGTATTCGCGCAGGAACGAATCGACCTGCTTGTCGGTCCAGTCGTCCGGAATCGGCGAGACCGCGTAGAAGGTCTTCAGGTTCTTGTCGAGCGGGCCCGGCGAATCGCAGTAGGCCACGGCCACGCCACGCTGGAATTCCGGCATCAGGATGATGTCGACCGGGGAATCCGGCAGCGTCATCAGGTCGTGCTTGCGCACGAATTCGGTGGACTGCTCCAGCGCGGCCTTGGCGTCTTCAACGACCTTGTCGCGTGCCGGCTTGTCGGCATACGCCAGCTCCAGCGCGGCTTCGATCGCGGCCTGCTGCTGCTCGTCGCTCGGGTTGGCCGGCAGCGCCGGGGCGCCGGGCTTGTCCTTGAGCACGGTCTGCGCGATGCCGTACATGTCCTGGCGCACGCGCTTGAGTTCGGCACGCGCGCGCTCGCCGATCTCGGCGCGCGAGAGCGAGGAGTTCAGGGCGAACTTCAGCTTCTGGTCGTACAGGTCGGCGCCGATGCGGAAGTCACCCTTGGCGTTCGGCACCAGGGTCTTGTCCAGCCAGGTCTGCTGTTCGTCGACGGCCTTCTTCAGGCCGTCGATCGCGGCCTGCAGACGCTTCTGGTCTTCGGCCGGCAGTTCACCGATGTGCGGGGTGATGAAGGTATCGACGATGCTGAGGATGCCGCGGTTCTGCTTGGCCACGGTCTCGGCATGGATCTTCGGCACGCGGGCCGGGTCCAGGTTCTCGCGGGCCTGGGCGAAGATCTGCGGCAGCTTCTCCATGCGCGCGGTCGCCGACTTCAGGCGGTCGGGCAGCGGCGCGAACTCACGCGCCATCAGGCCGTACAGCGCGCTGCCGGCCATGCCGTTGTACATCTGCGGATCCCACTTGGGCGACTGCAGCACTTCCGCGGTCCAGACTTCGGACTGCAGCTGGTTGCGCAGGATCGCCGCATCCACCTGGTTTTCGCGCGAGAGCTTGCTGACATCGATCTTGTCCAGATCGCCGAGCAGCGCCTTGTACGCGGTCAGCACCTTCTGCTGGCCGGCGGCGCTGAGGTCGTCGATCTCGCTGTCGTAGCGGTGGTCGCCGATCTGCGTGGCGCTGATCGGGGACAGCTGCATCCAGGTGTCCAGGGCGCGCTTGGACAGGTCGGCGAAGGCCGCATCGA
Organism: Stenotrophomonas sp. JAG2; assembly: GCF_041080745.1. Classification (NCBI taxonomy): domain Bacteria; kingdom Pseudomonadati; phylum Pseudomonadota; class Gammaproteobacteria; order Lysobacterales; family Lysobacteraceae; genus Stenotrophomonas; species Stenotrophomonas sp. JAG2. The sequence goes on from NZ_JBEUMH010000003.1 coordinate 160,371, forward strand.
CCGCGGCATCGCCGGCCGGGGTGGCCGCTTCGGTGCCGGTGGCGGGCGTCGGGGAGTCGGCCTGCTGGCAGCCACCGAGGGCGGCGATCAGGGCGAGGGCAAGCAGATGCTGGCGCATCGGTGTTCCTGTACTGGGGACAATCCCCGAGCATAGGGCCGATGGCCCCCTTTGTCCCCGTGCCATTGGATTACCATGCGCTGTGAAATTCACCGCCGTTGATGGAGCTGCACTGTGATTGGATGGACAGGAGGGGCCCGCGCCGGGCTGGCAGGGATGCTGCTGTTGGGCCTGGTGGCCTGTGGCCGCAGCGGGCCGAACTACGCCGCCGATGCGGCTGCCGGGGCCGTCGCGTCGCCGGAAGGCGCGTTCCTGGCCTACGAACACGACATCCGCATCCAGCTCGATGCGCAGCGCATCAGCGCGCGGGTCAAGGCGGTCTCCGAGGCCTGCCAGAGCAATCGCTTCGGCGACTGCGCCGTCCTGCAGGTGGGCGAGGAGGGCGGTGAAACCCGGTCCGGCTCGATCCGCGTGCGCATCGCGCCGAAGGGCGTGGAACCGATCATCGCCCTGGCCGGTGAAGGCGGCGATGTGGCCTCGCGCAACACGCATGCCGAAGATCTGGCCCAGCAGGTGGCCGATACCGCGCTGACCCAGACGCGGTTGCAGAAGGAACACGCGCAGTTGCAGGCGTATCAGCAGCGCAGCGACATGAAGGTGGCCGACCTGCTGGCGGTCTCGCAGCGCATGGCGGAGATCGAGGCGGGGCTGGAGCAGGCCAACAAGGACGCGGCACAGCAACGCCGGCGGATCGATACCCAGCTGGTGACGATGAACTTCGAAGGCCCGGCCGGGCAGCGCAGCCGCAGCGAGATCGGCAAGGCGTTCAGCGAGTTCGGGGCGATCTTCACCACCGGCATCGCCTTCGTGATCCGCGCGGTGGCGGCCCTGCTGCCGGTCGGCGTGGTGGTGTGGGCGGTCGGTGCGGTGGTCGTGGCGCTGTGGCGCCGCCGCAAGCGTCGCAAGGCCGCCGCGGCCGCGCGCTGATGAAACGGGTCGTGCCGCGCCTCAACGCGCGGCACGACCGTTGACTCAACCTTCGTCCTGCTCGTATTCGACGAAGACATCCAGCTCGAGCGCCAGCTCCTGCACGGCATCGCGCACGCGCTGGGCGCCGAGTGCATTGCCGACTTCCACTTCCAGTTCGTGGGTGCCGGGGCCGATGTCGTCGGAGAGGCCGGCCGAGCTGGAATCGTCGTCGTCCATGTGCGGCATCAGGTCGTCGGTTTCTTCGACGTGTTCGATCCCCTCGATGCTCTGCAGCAGGTCGGTGATGGCACGTGCATCGTCTTCGGTGCCGGTGATTCGCAGTCGCAACAGGGCCATGGGTCGAGCCTCGGGGGAAAGGGACTCCAGCCTAGCCAGCGGACGGAAAAGGCCGGGTGAGGACGCGCGACGGACTGCGGCGTGCGGTTCAGTCGTGCGTGCCGTCGGCAGGGGGCAACCCCAGCAGTTCGTCGGGGAGCGCGGGCAGCGGGGTGCGTTCGTCCAGCGCCTCGCGCTTGAGCCAGTCCATGAACGCCTGCGCGGTCGGGCTGAGCGGGCGGTGCTCGGCGTGCACCACGTAGTAGGCGTAGCGTGCCTTGAGCGCAGGCCCGGGCAGGCGCACCAGCTCGTAGCGCTGCAGATAGGGCTGCGCGATGTGTTTGCGGGCGAGCACCGCGCCGATGCCATACACCGCCGCGCGCATCGCATCGGTGCTGTCGCTGAAGGTGTGCAGCGACGGCAGATCCAGCCCGCGCACGCCGGCCGCGCGGAACCAGTCGCGCCAGCCCTGCGGTGACATGTCGCTGAGCAGCGGCAGGGCAGCGATCTGCGCCGGTTCGCGCAGCGTCGAGACGCCCGCCAGGGACGGCGAGGCGACCGGGCACAGTTCGTCGTCCATCAGGTGATGCGCGGTCATGCCGGGCCACTGGCCCAGCCCGTAGCGGATGCCCAGCTCCGGGCCGGTCTCGTCGAAGCGGACCAGCTCGGTGCTGGTCTGCAGTTCGATGCGCATGCGCGGATGCTGGTGGGTGAAACGCGGCAGGCGCGGGATCAGCCAGCAGTACGACAGCGAGCGGATGGTGGTGACCCGCAGCGGCACGATGTCGGCCTGGGGATGCAGGTTGCCGGCCACCGCATTGAGATCGCTCAATGCCGCCGCGGCCGCATCGGCCAACTGGCGGCCCTCGGCGGTCAGCCGCACGCCGCGCGCATGGCGCTGGAAGAGGACCGTGCCCAGCAGATCCTCCAGCCGCCGCACGTGGTGGCTGACCGCACTGGCGGTGAGGTGCAGTTCCTGTGCGGCATGGGCGAAGTTCTGGTGGCGAGCGGCTACCGCGAACACCCCCAGGGCGGGCAGCAGGGCGGGGCGAAGGATCATGGTCGAGACCCAAATCATGTTTGTGGCTTGCACGGATACTACGCGCTTGTGGGCGCGCAACGGCGGGCGGATGCTGTCGCCCTTCCTCCCAGGATTCACGCGCATGTTGCCGTCCCTTTCCGCTTGCCCCGCGTGTCTGCCCTGCTTGGGGGGCCGGTCATGAGCGGGGCGCCGTTGGCGGCCGGCACGGTCGAGCGCGATTGGCGCACGCCGCTGGAGCTGACCGTGCTCGGCGCGATCTGGGGCTGCTCGTTCCTGTTCATGCGCGTGGCCGTGCCTGCCTTCGGACCCTACGCACTGGTGGAGGTGCGGCTGCTGCTCGGCGCGCTCGTGCTGCTGCCGTTCCTGTGGCAGGCGCGGGCGCAGTTCCCGGCTCGCCGCTGGCTGTGGCTGGCGCCGATCGGCCTGATCAACTCGGCCATCCCGTTCGTGCTGTTCGCCTGGGCCGCGCAGCGCGCCCCGGCGGCGATCGGTGCGATCTGCAATGCGATGACGGTGCTGTTCGCCGCGCTGATGGCCTTCCTGTTCTTCGGCGAGAAGATCGGCATGCGCCGCGCGATCGCCCTGCTGGTCGGCTTCGCGGGGGTGGTGGTGCTGGCGACGGCCAAGGTCTCCGGCCTGAGTATCGGCGCGGCGGTGCTGGCCGGTGCACTGGCGGCGCTGCTGTACGGCCTGGGCGTCAATCTGGTGAAGCGCCACATGACCGGCCTGCCGCCGGCGGCCTCGGCCGGCGCCACGCTGGGTTGCGCGGCGATCCTGCTGCTGCCGATGGCGCTGACCCACTGGCCGACCGGCCCGATCCCGATGCTGTCCTGGGCCTGCGCGATCGCCCTGGGCGTGGTCTGCACCGGCCTGGCGTTCCTGATGTTCTACCGCCTCATCGCCCGCATCGGCCCGGCGCGCGCCTCCACCGTGACCTATCTGGTGCCGATGTTCGGCGCACTGTTCGCCTGGTTGTTCCTGGGCGAACCGGTGACCGGCGCGATGGTGGTGGCGGGTGTGCTGATCCTTGGCAGCGTGGCGGCATCGCAGCGATAGGCCGGCGGGTCCGCGTGCAGCCACCCATGGGGTGGCTCTACCGGGGCATCCGGACGCTGACGCGTCGGTTATCTCATCCTCAGCGCACCGGCACCGGGATGTTGCACAGGTCGATGTGGCCCGCCGGGCGCTTGTAGAAATCATCGACGCGGTTGCGGCGCGCTTCGGTCGCATCGGCGAAGGTCCTGGAGTCGGTGCGCAGCACCTGCAGCTTGGGTCGCTCCGCCGCCGGGACGTCGCTCGCACGCTGGATCGACTGGATCGCGGTGCGCTGCGCCGGATCGGTGTAGAAGCCCATCGGCGCCGGGCCGCGCGGCAGGGCGCTGAGCAGTTCCATGCCCTGCAGCACGCGGCCGACCACGGTAATGTTGCGGTCCAGCTGACGCGGTGACTGTCCGGTCACCACGTACAGCTCGGCGCCGACGCTGCTGTCTTCCTCGTTGTTGCGGCCGGCACCCAGCGCGCCATAGCAATGCGCCAGCCAGGTCTTGCCGTCCTTGCGGTCCTGGCCCACCGGGAAGCCGTCGACGAAACCGGTCTGGTCGGCCCAGCCATCACGGTCGGGCAGCAGGCTGACCTTGAGCCCCTTGCTGTCGCGCTGGAACTCGGCCGGGAGCTTGCGCGTGGCGCTGCCGAGCGGCTTTGCCTTGGCTGCATCATCGGCGTCGGCATCGCCGAACTGCACCACGAAATTGTCCTGCGCGCGGTAGATGCTCTCGCCATCCCAGAAATGCTCGTGGGCAAGGGTCTGGATGTTGGCCACGTGCTGCGGCGCGAACGCCGGGGCCAGCTCGATGATGACGCGGCCGGCCGGCAGGTTCATGTACAGCAGGTTGGCCGGGTCGGGCGTGCGCCAGTCGCTGTCCGGCGAGGCGTCCAGGATCTGCTGCGGGCTGCGGTAAGGCGTGGCCGCGCTGGCCAGGGTGGGGAGCAGGCAGGCCAGGGCGAGGGCGAGCAGGGCAGGACGACGTGGCGACATGGCGGACCCGTTCAGGAAGGTAGTGCCCCGATTGTGCGCGAAGCACGCCAGCTACGGCCAGCCGGCCATGCCCACCGGCACGGTGACTAACGACACATCCGCTATAGCGAACTTCGGACTAGTGTGGACTCCACGCTAGCGGAGACCGCCATGAGCGACCACGACGTCCACCTGAAAAAGTTCCAGAAAGAGCTCAGCTCCGGCACGGTCTCACTGGCCCTGCTGGCGGTCCTGGCCAAGGCCGGCGAGCCGCTGTACGGGTACCTGATCGCCAAGGAGCTGGAGCGGATCGGCGAGGGCGTGCTGAGCGGCAAGCAGAGCGCGCTGTACCCGGTGCTGCGCAACCTGGAAGGGGCCGGGTTGCTGGAAAGCCATGTTGAACCGTCAGTGGCCGGTCCGCCGCGCCGCTACTACCGCATCAATGACACGGGGCGCGAAGTGCTCAGGCAATGGATCGCCGCGTGGCGCGCCACCCGTGATTCCGTCGATTCCGTCCTGGAAGGGGTAACCGAATGAACATCGAGTCCGTGGCCGGTCGGGCCTTGCCGACCACCATTCCCGCGTATCTGGCCCAGCTGCGCGCGGCGCTGCACGACGCCGATCCGGCGATGGTGCAGGACGCCCTGTACGACGCCGAGGAGTACCTGCGTTCGGAGCTGGCCGCCCAGCCCGGCCGCAGCGAGGCCGAGGTGATCGCCGATGTCGCCGGCAGCTATGGCGCGCCGGAAGAAGTCGCCGACATCTACCGTGAAACCGAGATCACCGTGAACCGCGCGCTGCGCACGCCCAGTGCCGGGACGGCGCCGCTGCGACGCGCTGCGCCGGTCAGCACCGGCGCGGAATCGGTGCCGCCGCCGGCCCCGCCCAGGCCGCGCTCGGCACTGGCCCGTTTCTTCGGTGTCGCGCTGGAGGCCCGCACCTATGGCGCGCTGTTCTACATGCTGCTGTCGCTCGCCACCGGCACGTTCTTCTTCACCTGGGTGGTCACCGGCCTGTCGCTGTCGCTGGGCCTGATGGTGCTGATCATCGGCATCCCGGTGGCGGTGCTGTTCTTCGGCTCGGTGCGCGGCCTGTCACTGCTGGAAGGACGGCTGGTGGAAGCACTGCTGGGCGAGCGCATGCCGCGCCGGCCGACGTACTCCGACCGCAGCCGCAGCTGGCTGCAGCGCATCGGCGACATGTTCACTGACGGGCGGACCTGGCTGACCCTGCTGTACTTCGTGCTGATGCTGCCGCTGGGCATCGTCTACTTCACGATCGCCACCACGCTGTTGTCGACCTCGATGGGCTTGATCTGGGCACCGGTGGCGGCGCTGTTCTCCAGCAGCTACGTAGGACTGCACATCGACGGCAGCCAGATGCTGCCGGTCTGGATCACACCGCTGCTGGCGGTGGTGGGCGTGCTGCTGCTGTTCGCGACGCTGCATCTGGCCCGCGGCATCGGCCGCCTGCACGGGATGATGGCCAAGCACCTGCTGGTGCGGTTGTAAACGGGACACGAGGATGGCGAGGGTGACGACCAACGGTCGTCACCTACCGGCGCTGCAGAACCCGAGGATCCGGTAGTGCCCCCCCGAGTCGGGGGGGCGTTCGTCAAGCGTTCTACCGGCGCTGCAGGTACCGACCGTTGGTCGGTACGGATCGCTCAGCCCGCTTTACGGCGCAGCGGCGTGACGTTGCTCGCGATCTTCGCGGCCTTCTTCGGCTTGCTGGCCACGGTCTGCGCATGGGCGGCGAAGAAATCGCGCACCTTCGGGTAGACCGTTTCGCGCCAGCGGCGGCCGCTGAAAATACCGTAGTGGCCGGCGCCTTCGACGATGAAATGCTCGCGATGCGCGGCCGGGATGCCGGTGCACAGTGCCTGCGCGGCTTCGGTCTGGCCGAGCCCGGCGATGTCGTCCAGCTCGCCTTCGATGCTCAGCAGCGCAGTGCCGGTGATCGCGGTGGGATCCACGCGTTCACCCTGCACGTACCACTCGCCGCGCGGCAGCAGGAACTCCTGGAAAACCACGCGGATGGTGTCGAGGTAGTACTTGGCCGGCATGTCGAGCACTGCGTTGTACTCGTCGTAGAAACGACGGTGCGCGTCGGCATCTTCCATGTCGCCCTTGACCAGGTCGGCATAGAAATCCCAGTGCGAACTGAAATGGCGGCTCGGGTTCATCGACAGGAATCCCGCATGCTGCAGGAAGCCCGGATACACGCGGCGGCCGGCACCCGGGAAGGTGGCCGGTACGGTGTGGATCACGTTGTTCTCGAACCACGACATCGGGTTCTGCGTGGCCAGGTTGTTGACCGCGGTCGGGCTGCAGCGCGCATCGATCGGGCCACCCATCATCACCAGCGAACGCGGCGTGGTTTCGCCACGGCTGGCCATCAGCGAGACGGCGGCAAGCACCGGCACGGTCGGCTGGCAGACGCTGACCACATGCAGCTTCTCCGCACCGAGGTGGCGGATGAATTCCTGCACATAGGCGATGTAGTCATCCAGCCCGAACTCGCCTTCGCTGCCCGGCACCATGCGCGCATCGACCCAGTCGGTGACGTACACGCGGTGGTCGCGCAGCAGGGTGCGCACGGTATCGCGCAGCAGCGTGGCGTGGTGACCGGACAACGGCGCCACCACCAGCACGAACGGCTGGTTGAGCATGGTGTGCAGCTGGTCGGCTTCATTGCTGTGGCGCTTGAAGCGCAGCAGTTTGCAGAACGGCTTGCTGATCTCTTCGTGGACGACGATCGGCACGCGCTCGCCCTCGACGTCGATTTCGTTGATGCCCCACTCGGGCTTCTCGTAATCCTTGCCGATGCGGTGGAACAGCTCGTTCACAGCGGCCAGGCGATCCGCGCCGGGCATCTGCGACCACCAATGACCTTGATTGGCGAAGAACTTCGCGTTGGCCTGGGCCTGGTGCACCCACGGGGCGAGCAGGTTGCGGGTCAACTCATGCAGCTGATATAGCATGACGTCCAATATGTATGGTCTTATGTTGCCGCGCAGCATAGCGTACCCGCCGCGCGGGCGCGTTAATGCGGGTCCTGTCTCAATTGTTATGGAGACTCACGGTGCGCCGCGTTCCAGCGCGGCCGCATGGCCGGCCAGCGCCGGCGACAGCCAGCAGTGCGAGCCCAGCGCGGTGAAGCCGACGCGCTTGAGCTGGCTGCGGTACCAGCGGGCTGGGCGCGCCTGGAAGCCCTCGTGATCCCCGTCGAAGTCGTCCTCGGCGGTGAACGCCTCCAGGAAGGCAACGCCGGCAGTCAGTTCGGCGAAGCCCTCCAGCGCCGGGCGCAGCTCGCGGCTGGGCACGTAGTGCATCACGTCCGAGCAGATCAGAAGATCGACCGGCGCGCACGGGCGCAGCCACGCGAAATCGCCGACCCTGGCCGGGTGCAGGTTGCGGCTGCGGCCGTAGCGGAGCACCGCGTAATCGCTGCTGTCGAAGCCGAGGTATTGCACGCGCGGCCGCAGCTTGAGCAGCGGGGCACGCCAGGCACCTTCGCCGCAGCCGATATCGAGCACGCTGCGGATCGGGCGTTCCAGGTAGTACTCGGCACTGGCCACCGCGAGCGCCACCTTGCGCGCGAGGCGCGCGGCGCCACCGGTCTGGTCAGGCTGGTACCAGCGCTGGAAGTAGGCGGCGTCGTAGGTTTTGTCCATGGAGGATGTGCACGTGGGTGAAAGCGGCGTCTATCGTACGGCGTGGCGCACGTGGATGCGTCGTTGAGGTGTGGCGATCGGTCGCGTCAGCCACCCATGGGGTGGCTCTACCGGGCGTGCGAGAATGGCGGCCAACCTACGCCAGCCGCGGGAGCAAGCGCATGCAGAGTTATTACTGGGTCAAAACCTTCCATCTGCTGTTCGTGGTGGCGTGGATGGCGGCGGTGTTCTACCTGCCGCGGATCCTGGTCAACCTCAGCGAGACCGCCGGCCAGCTGCCGGTGACCGAGCGGCTGCAGCTGATGGGCCTGCGCCTGTATCGGTTCGGCCACATGATGTTCGGCCTCGCGCTGATCCTGGGCCTGGTGCTGTGGCTGGGCTACCGCGTGATTCCGGATTTCCCGACCATGGTCGCCCCCGGCGCGGCGGGCTGGCTGCATGCCAAGCTCGGCCTGGTGGTGCTGCTGCTGGTGTATTACTCGTGGACCGGGCGGCTGCTGAAAGGCGCGGTCAAGGGCAGGGTGCTGCCGTCCTCGCGCGCGCTGCGCTGGTTCAACGAACTGCCGCTGGTGCTGTTCATCGGCGTGGTCTGGCTGGTCCTCGCCAAGCCGTTCTGAAAAAAAAGCCGGGCGCTTGCGCGTCCGGCTTCTTCGTCTGCGCCGCAGCCCGATCAGGCTGTTTCGTAGGTCCCGTAGCTGCGCAGGCGCTCGTAACGCTTCTGCAGCAGTTCGTCGACCGGCAGCTTCTCCAGCACGTCCAGCTCGTTGAGCAGCACGGCCTTGAGGCGCTTGGCCATCTGGTTGGGATTGCGGTGGGCGCCACCGGTCGGCTCACGCAGGACCTTGTCGACCAGGCCCAGGCTCTTCAGGCGCGGGGCGGTCAGGCCGAGCTGTTCGGCGGCGTCCTTGGCCTTGGCCGGGTCCTTCCACAGGATCGAGGCGCAGCCTTCCGGGCTGATGGTCGAGTACACGCTGTACTCCAGCATCACGGTGCGGTCGCCCACGCCCAGTGCCAGTGCGCCACCCGAGCCGCCTTCACCGATCACGGTGCAGACCACCGGCACCTTCAGTTCGGCCATTTCCATCAGGTTGCGCGCGATCGCTTCGGACTGGCCGCGCGATTCGGCGTCGATGCCCGGCCAGGCGCCGGCGGTATCGATCAGGGTCAGCACCGGCAGGCCGAAGCGTTCGGCCATCTTCATCAGGCGCAGCGCCTTGCGGTAGCCCTCCGGCTTGGGCATGCCGAAGTTGCGCCTGATCTTTTCCTTGGTGTCGCGGCCCTTCTGATGGCCGATCAGCATCACCGAGCGGCCACCGATGCGGGCCAGGCCGCCGATGATCGCCTTGTCGTCGGCGAAGGCGCGGTCGCCGGCCAGTTCCTGGAACTCATCGCAGATGATGCGGATGTAGTCCTCGGTGTACGGGCGGGACGGATGCCGGGCCAGCTGCAGCACCTGCCAGGAGGTCAGGTTGCGGAAGATCTGCGCGGTGCGCACCCGCAGCTTGTCCTGCAGGGCATTGACCTCGGCCTCGACATTGACCGCAGGTCCGGCGCTGGCGCTGCGCAGTTCCTGGATCTTCGCCTCCAGATCAGCGATGGGTTGCTCGAAGTCGAGGTAGTTCGGATTCATCGGAAACCGTCGTGAAGAAAAGAGGGAAAGTGTAGCCGAATGCGCCGAAAAGCCCCGTACGCCGTCGTCTGGAAACCGACGGTAGCGCAGCGGGGCCAAGGGCGCCAGTCAGGTCAGGGGACGACCAGCGCCGCGCTGCCCATCAGCGTGCTGCGGGTCCGCACGAAGGTGTTGTAGCCCTCGTTCGCCTCCTTGGACAGGCCGGAGCCCAGCGTGGCCGTCGCGGCGGTGAACGCCATCTGGGCCTGGAAGGCCTCCTGCTGGAGCTGCAGCTGCGCATCGGCGGTGGTGGCCTGCAGGTAGCGGCTGTACAGCTCGCGCAGCGGGCCGGCATGGGCTTCGAAGGCCGGATCCAGTGCGGGCAGGGCGGTCGGCGCGGCGTCCAGTGTGTAGACGGGGGCCATGTAGCCCTTGGGCTGCTGGCGCGCATAAGCGCCCGGCTGGCCCATGCCTGCTTCGACGTAAGCGATGAAATCCGGGGCGGTGAAGATCTTCGCGTTGATCCGGCCGCCGCTGGCGTCCACGTGGGACACGGTCTGGACCTCGGGGAACGGTTCGCGGACGCCGAAGCTCCAGGCCTGGTCGATGAACAGGTCATGGGTGGCCTGGTATGGCCCTTCGAAGGTCACGCCGCCCAGCGCGATCTGGTTCTTCAGGCTGCCGAAGTGCTGCAGCTTGTCCTCGCCGGTGACGTAGATCTCGTTGGCGATCACGTACTCGGCCAGGGTCGGGTTGATCAACCCGCCCTTGCCGCTGGCGTAGACGATGAAACGCACGTCGCCCAGTTGTTCGGTCTGGAGATGATGTTCACCCGGCTTGAGCTTGACCGGCCGCGAGGCGTGCGCGGCGATCGGCAGTTCATTGCCATCGATGCGCAGGGTCAGTGGCGTGGCGCCCGGGTTGTCGATCTCGAAGGTCTGGGCGGGGCCGGAGCAGCCGGTGATGGCGACGGCTGCACTCAGCAGCACGGCAAAACGCTTGATCAAAACAAAACACCTGTGTTGCAACAGAAAAAAAGATCAGTTCGCCCACGGCGGGCTGTAGCGCACCTTCACCGTGCGCACCGCGGGATCGGCGCGCAGGGCGTCGACCAGTTGGCTGTCCACGCGCACGGCGATCTCGCCGGCAACGTCGAGCATGCCGGCCACCGCGCCCTGCTCCGAACCGAGCAGCAGGTCCAGGCGCAACGGCGTGCGGCCCGGGCGATGCCGGTCGAGCAGGGCGTTGATGCGGTTCCACACCGCGCCGTCCTGGCGCAGGTCCACCCGCAGCGACAGGCGGGTGGCGTAGTTCGCGCAGATGTCTTCGTAATCCCAGACCTGGCGGATGCGCAGCGCGTAGCCGCCGTTGAACTCGTCTTCGCGCAGGCCGCCCTTGACCACCAGGATGCGGTCCTTGGTCATCAGGTGGCCGAACTCGGCCAGGCCATCGGTGAAGGCGCTGCATTCGACGCGGCCCTTGCCGTCTTCGAGCTGCATGAAGATCTGGCTTTCGCCCTTGCGGCGCACGCCGACCACCAGGCCGGCGAGGATCACCGGGGTTTCCTGGCGCCAGGCGCGCTTCTCGCCGTCCTTGCTCGGACGCGCCGGCGGGATCAACTTCTCCAGCTTGCCCAGGTCGGTACCGACCAGTTCCTTGACGTCATCGGCGTAGGGATCGAACGGATGGCCACTGAGGTAGAAGCCCAGCGTTTCGCGCTCGCCTTCCAGCAGCTGGCCCAGCGCCCACTCCTTGGCTTCGGGCAGCTCCAGCTGCATCGCCGTGCTGACCGGATCGGGCGCGCCGAACAGCGAGTTCTGGCCGGAGGCCTTCTCGCGCGCCATCTGGTCCGTGGCCTTGAGGACCTCGGGCAGCTGCAGCATCAGCGAGGCGCGGTTCTTGCCGAGGCCGTCCATCGCGCCGCAGTTGATCATCGCTTCCAGCGTACGGCGGTTGAGCTTGCCGGATTCGGCGCGCATGCAGAAATCCAGCAACGACGCATAACGTCCGCCACGCTGGCGTTCTTCCACGATCGCTTCGCAGGCGCCCTGGCCGACGCCCTTGATCGCGCCCAGGCCGTACACGATGGTGTCGGCGCTGGAGGCTTCGAACATGTACGCCGATTCGTTCACGCGCGGCGGCAGCACGGTCAGGCCGAGGTTGCGCACTTCGGCGAGGAAGCCGACCACCTTGTCGGTGTTGTCCATGTCCGAAGACAGCGTCGCGGCCATGAACTCGGCCGGGTAATGACGCTTGAGCCACGCGGTCTGGTAGCTGACCAGCGCGTAGGCGGCAGCGTGCGACTTGTTGAAGCCGTAGCCGGCGAACTTCTCCATCAGGTCGAAGATCGCGTCGGCCTTGGCTTCGACGACACCGTCCTTGGCCGCGCCTTCGCGGAAGATTTCGCGGTGCTTGGCCATTTCGGCCGGCACCTTCTTGCCCATCGCACGACGCAGCAGATCGGCGCCGCCCAGCGAGTAGCCGCCGACGATCTGCGCCATCTGCATCACCTGCTCCTGGTACACCATGATGCCGTAGGTGTCTTTCAGGATCGCTTCGGTGCGCGGATCGGGGTAGATGATTTCTTCCTGCCCGTGCTTACGCGCGTTGAAGGAGGGAATCAGGTCCATCGGGCCGGGGCGGTACAGCGACACCAGCGCGATGAGGTCTTCGAAGCGGTCGGGGCGCGCGTCTTTCAGCAGGCGGCGCATGCCCGAGGATTCGAACTGGAACACCGCGCCGGTGTTGCCGTTGGCGAAGATGTCCTTGTAGGTGGGCACGTCATCCAGCGGCAGCGCGGTGATGTCCACCGGCGGGATGCCGGCGCGCTCGTGGCGCTTGTTGATCGCCTTGACCGCCCAGTCGATGATGGTCAGCGTGCGCAGGCCGAGGAAGTCGAACTTCACCAGGCCGACTTCTTCGACGTCGTTCTTGTCGAACTGGGTGACCGGGTTGCGGCCGCGGCCGCCTTCGTCGTGTTCGGCGAACAGCGGGCAGAATTCGGCCAGCGGTTCCGGTGCGATCACCACGCCACCGGCGTGCTTGCCGGCGTTGCGGGTGAGGTCTTCGAGCTGGCGTGCCAGGTCGATCAGGTCGCGGACGTCGTCTTCGTTCTGGTAGCGCTGGATCAGCTCCGGCGAGGCCATCTCCGAATCCTTGCCTTCGCCCATCGCATCCTTGAGCGAAATGCCCAGGATGTTGGGGATCAGCTTGGAAACGCCGTCGACCAGGCCGTACGGGAAGCCCAGCACGCGGCCGGAATCGCGCACCACGGCCTTGGCCGCCATGGTGCCGTAGGTGATGATCTGGCTGACGCGGTCGCGTCCGTATTTACGCGCGACGTAGTCGATGACTTCGTCGCGGCGGTCCATGCAGAAGTCGATGTCGAAGTCGGGCATCGACACGCGTTCGGGGTTGAGGAACCGCTCGAACAGCAGGTTGTACGGGATCGGATCCAGATCGGTGATCTGCAGCGCCCAGGCGACCAGCGAGCCGGCACCGGAACCACGGCCGGGACCAATCGGAATGCCCTGGTTCTTCCCCCACTGGATGAAGTCGGCCACGATCAGGAAGTAGCCGGGGAACCCCATCTTGATGATGGTGGCCAGTTCGAATTCGAGGCGCTCGAAATAATCGGCGCGGGTCTTGCCCGGTGCCAGCGGATTCTTTTCGAGGCGTGCTTCCAGGCCCTTGCGCGATTCGCTGCAGATCCAGCTGTCGAGGGTTTCGTCCTCGGGGACCGGATAGTTGGGCAGGAAGTAGGTGCCCAGGCGCATTTCGATGTTGCAGCGTTCGGCCAGCGCGAGCGTGTTGTCGATCGCGTCGGGGATGTCGGCGAACAGCGCGCACATGTCCTCGGCGGACTTGAGGTACTGCTGGTCGCTGTAGTCGCGCGGACGCTTGGGATCGTCCAGCACGCGGCCGGAGGAAATGCAGACGCGCGCTTCGTGCGCGTTGAAGTCTTCCGGCTGCAGGAAGCGCACGTCGTTGCTGGCGATCACCGGCAGGCCGCGCTGGCCGGCGGCCTGCAGGGCGAACTGGTTGAAGGCTTCTTCGCCGTCACGGCCGGTGCGGGTCAGTTCCAGGTGCAGGCCATCGCCGAACACGCGCTGCCAGTCGGCGAGCTGTTGCTCGGCCAGGTCGTGGCGGCCGTCACCGGCTAGGCGGCCGGCGAGGCTGTCACGCCCGGCCAGTGCGAACAGGTTGTGGCAACCGGCTTTGAGCCAGTCCGGGTGGACGGCGACGCCGCCTTCGGGGCGATGGCCTTCCATCCAGGCGCGGGTCAGCAGCCTGGAGAGGCTGAGGTAGCCTTCGCGGTCGCGGCAGAGCAGGGTCATGCGCCAGGGCGTCATGCCTTCTTCGGCGATCATGATGTCGGCGCCCGCGATGGGCTTGATGCCCACGGTTTCGGCGGCTTTGTAGAACTTGACCAGCGCGAACAGGTTGTTGAGGTCCGTCACGGCCAGGGCAGGCAGTTTCAGTTCGACCGCGCGGCTGAGCAGGTTGGCCTGCTTGGCTTTCTTCGGGTCAGCCTGATCCGGCTTCGCCGGGACACGGATGGTCGAATCCGCCAGCGAAAATTCGGTGTGGACGTGGAGATGTACGAAACGGGAAGTGGACATGCCGAACCAATGTGATGCCCGGTCAGGGTAGCCGTGGCGGTGCACGCGAACAAGGCTTGACAGGGGTGTTGCGGGGGCGCGGGTTGGCGGTGGGGTTCAGGTTTCCCGTCGCAGCCGTCATGCGCTGGGGCCGTGCCGGGCTGTGCCCGGCAACAGCATCACTCAGGCGGGAACGCTGCTGCGGTCGGCGTCCAGGCACGCGCGCACGGGGGCGAAGCTGCGGCGGTGCTGGGGGCAGGGGCCGTGGCTGCGCAGGGCCGCGAGGTGGGCGGGGGTGCCGTAGCCCTTGTGCTGGTCGAAGCCGTACTCGGGGTGCGTATCGTGCAGCGACTGCATGAAGCGGTCGCGGCTGACCTTGGCCAGGATCGAAGCGGCCATGATGGCGCGGTCGAGGGCGTCGCCGCCGATCAGCGCCTGGGCCGGGCAGGGCAGGCCCTTGGGGACGACGTTGCCGTCGATGCGGGCGAACTGGGCGACGTGGGCGACGCCTTCGACGGCGCGGCGCATGCCGAGCATCGTGGCCTGGTAGATGTTGAGCGCGTCGATTTCGCCGACGTCCACCATCACCACGTGCCAGGCCAGGGCACGGTCGAGAATCCTGTCGTAGAGCTGGTCGCGGCGGGCGGCGGTGAGCTGCTTGGAGTCGTCCAGGCCGTTGAGGCGCGGGCGGTCGGGGCAGAACACCACGGCGGCGACCGCGACCGGGCCGGCCAGCGGGCCGCGGCCGGCTTCATCGACGCCGGCGACGTAGCGCGGGGCGACGGTGGCCAGGGCAGCGCCGTCGAACAGGGCCAGCGAGGCGGCTGCGGCGTGACGGCGGCTCATGCGGCGCGGTTGCGGTGGGGGCCGCGTTCGAGCAGGTCGGTGACGGCATCGGCGGCGCGTGCGGAGGCATCGCGGCGCAGCTGCAGGTGCAGGCGCTCGTAGGTGCCCTGCAGATCGATCACGCGCTGCGGGTGATCGAACCACTGCAGGATGGCGGCGGCCAGTTTGTCCGGGGTGCAGTCGTGCTGCATCAGTTCCGGGGCAAGGTCCTTGCCGGCCAGGATGTTGGGCAGGGCGAAGCGGTCGACCTTGAGCAGGCCCAGCGCCTTGACGATGCGGTAGGTCAGTTCGGCGACGCGGTAGCCGACCACCATCGGGCGTTTGACCAGCATGGTCTCCAGCGTGGCGGTGCCCGAGGCGAGCACGACCACGTCGGCGGCGATCATCGCGGTACGCGCGTTGCCGTCGAGCAGGTGCGAGTGCGCGACCGGCAGGGCCGAGGCGGAGAGCTGTTCGCTGATCAGCTGGCGGCAGGCGGCGTTGGCGGCCGGGACCACCACGTGCAGGCCGGGGATGCGTTCGGAAACCTGCCAGGCGGCTTCGAAGAACGGTTCGCCGAGCTTGCTGATTTCACCCAGGCGGCTGCCGGGCAGTACCGCCAGCACCTTCGCGTTGGAGGGCAGGCCGAGCTCGGCACGCGCTTCTTCGCGGTCGTTGTGCAGGGGAATGTCATCGGCCATCGGGTGGCCGACGAAGCGGGCATCGACGCCGTGCCTGGCGTAGATCGGCGGTTCCATCGGGAACAGGCACAACACCAGGTCGGCGCTGGCACCGATCTTCTCGGCACGCTTCTCGCGCCAGGCCCAGACCGAGGGGCTGACGTAGTGGACGGTGCGGATGCTGCGGTCCTTCAGCCAGCGCTCCACGCCGAGGTTGAAGTCGGGTGCGTCGATGCCGATGAACACGTCCGGCTGCCACTCCAGTGCGCGCGCGCGGAACTCGCGACGCAGTTTGAGCAGGCGCGGCAGGTGGCGGAGGATTTCGGTCAGCCCCATCACCGCCAGTTCGCTGGCGTCGAACCAGGTCTGGCAGCCGGCGCTGCGCATGGCATCGCCGCCGATGCCGGCGAATTCGGCATGGGGGAAGCGCAGGCGAAGTTCGCGGACCAGGCCGGCACCGAGCAGGTCGCCGGAGGCTTCACCGGCGACCAGGGCGATCCGCACCGGCCGGTCGGAGGTGCGCACGGCCAGCGTCTGTTCGACGCTGGTCGCCATCGCGGCGAGCGGAATGATCTCGGCGGTCGTGATGCCCGGGGTGTGCCCGCCTGGACCCGTCATCGCAGCAGGGGCCTCTCGGCGCTTTCGATGAAGTCCAGCAGGTCCTTCACGTCGGCGCTGTGGGTGGCCTGTTCGGCCAGCTGCACCTTGGCCTCGGCCAGCGGCAGGCCGGCCACGTACAGGGTGCGGTAGGCGCGCTTGATGCTGGCGATGCGCTCGGCATCGAAGCCGCGGCGCTTGAGGCCTTCGCTGTTGATCCCGCGCGGGCGGCCCAGGGTGTCGCTGCCGACCATGGTGAACGGCGGGACGTCGCCGTTGGTCAGAGCACCCATGCCGAGGAAGGCGTGGGCACCGATGCGGCAGAACTGGTGGGCACCGGCGAAGCCGCTGATGATCACGTAGTCGCCGACGGTGACGTGGCCGGCCAGCGTGGTGTTGTTGGAGAACACGCAGTGGTCGCCGACGTGGCAGTCGTGCGCGACGTGGGTGTAGGCCAGCATCCAGTTGTCGTTGCCGACCGTGGTGACGCCGCCGCCACCGACGGTGCCGCGGTTGATGGTGACGAATTCGCGGATGACGTTGTCATCGCCGATCACCAGTTCGGTGCGCTCGCCTTTGTACTTCTTGTCCTGCGGCTCGCCGCCGATCGCGGCATGGCCGATGAAACGATTGTTGCGGCCGATCCGGGTCGGGCCATGGATCGAGCAGTGCGGACCGATCTCGGTGCCGGCACCGATCTCCACGTCCGCGCCGATCAGGCAGAACGCACCCACGCGCACATCCGCAGCCAGCGTCGCCGACGGGTCGATGACCGCGGTGGGGTGGATGAGAGGGGCGTTGTCGCTCATTGCAGTCCTCCTGCCTGGATCATTCGCGGGTGCCGGCGCACAGCACTTCGGCGCAGGCGACGATCTCGCCATCGACCTTGGCCACGCAGTCGTACACCGCCATGTTGCGGATCACGCGCTTGATCTCCACGTGCATCTCCAGCACGTCGCCGGGCACGACCTGCTTGCTGAAGCGGGCCTTGTCGACCTTGACCATGTAGAACAGCTTGGACTGCGCATCGCGGCCCAGGGTGAGCTGGGTCAGCACGCCGCCGGCCTGCGCCATGGCTTCGATGATCAGCACGCCGGGCATGATCGGCTGGCCCGGGAAGTGGCCCTGGAAGAACGGCTCGTTGATGCTGACGTTCTTGGTGGCGACGATCTTCCGGTTCTCGAAATCGAGCGAGATCACCTTGTCCACCAGCAGGAACGGATAGCGGTGCGGGATCAACTGCTGGATCTGGTTGATGTCCGGCAGATTCTGGTTGTTGCTCATTCCTTCTCCTTGCTCACAGACAGGATGCGCCGGGCGAGCGCATCGAGCTGCTTGAAGCGCGCGGCGTTTTTACGCCACGTGCGGTTGTCGGTCAGTGGGGTACCGGAGGAGTACTCGCCCGGCTCGTGAATGGAGTTGCGCACCACCGACTTGCCGGTGATGACGACCTTGTCGCAGATTTCCAGGTGGCCGACGACGCCGACGGCACCGCCGAGCAGGCAGTAGCGGCCGATCTTGGCGCTGCCGGCGATGCCGGTGCAGCCGGCGATGGCCGAGTGGGCGCCGATCTGTACGTTGTGGGCGACCTGCACGAGGTTGTCCAGGCGCACGTCGTTCTCGAGGACGGTATCTTCCAGCGCGCCACGGTCGACGCAGGTGTTGGCGCCGATCTCGCAGTCGTCGCCGATGCGCACGCCGCCGAGCTGGGGCACTTTGATCCAGTGGCCGGCATCCATGGCCAGGCCGAACCCGTCGGCGCCGAGCACGGCGCCGGGATGGATGCGCACGCGCTTGCCGAGCTTGACGCGGGTGACCAGGGTCACGCGGGCGATCAGTTCGCAGCCGTTTTCCAGGGTGCAGTCTTCACCGATGATGCTGCCGGGGCCGACGATGCAGTTCTCGCCGACGACGCTGCGGGCGCCGATGGTCACGAACGGGCCGATGTGGGCGCTGGCGGCGACCTGTGCGTCCGGATCGATGCAGGCGCTGGGGTGGATGCCCGGGGCGCGCGGCGGTGCGATGTCGAACAGGGCGGCGATCTTGGCGAACGTGGTGTACGGGTCCTTGGCGACCAGGGCGGCGCCCGGCGCGGCCTCGGCATCCTCGGCGCGCAGCACGACGATCGCGGCCTGGCTGTCGGCCAGCTGCGCGCGGTAGCGCGGGTTGGCCAGGAAGGTGAGCTGGCCGGGGCCGGCATGGGCGAGCGTAGCCACGCCATGGATGGCAGTGCTGCCATCACCATGGACCTGCAGGCCAAACTGCTCGGCGAGTTGCTGGGCGGTATAGGTAGGAGTGTTCACCGGGGGAGTTTACCGTGTGCTGCCGAAACGGTCATGCGGGGCGGGGGCTTTGGGGTGTCTTGGTCGGTTTGCTGCGGCGTGGCGCATCCGGGGCTACCCGCCACGACCCCCGACGGTTCAACGCGCGCGCGGCAGGGTAGTGCCGGCCGCTGGCCGGCTCGCATTGATCCCGGACGTTCGTGCCGACCAACGGTCGGCACCTACCCGAAGCTAAAACCTTTCCCCCGATCGGTCCCAACCCCAAAACGAAAACGCCGGGCAAAGCCCGGCGAATGCGTACCGCGTCTGGTGGAGAGCCCCCTTCTTGTTGAAGGGGGCGCGCCGACAGGCGCGGGGTTAAGGAGGCAGGACAGGCCCCGAGGTTTGCGACGCAAACCTTGGGTACGTTTGGTGGTCAATTCTCAGAATTGGCCGCCAAACGTAAATTGCAGGCGCTCGACTTCGTCGCCATCTTCCTTCTTGAGCGGGAAGGCGTAGCTGATCGAGATCGGGCCGACCGGGGCGCGCCACAGCAGGGCCACACCGGTGGACACGCGCAGCTCGTTGGCCTTGAAGTTGTCCACGCCGGTGTAGACGTTGCCGAAGTCCACGAAGGCCGAGATGCGGGCCGACGGGCTGTCGAACAGGCGCGGGAAGTAGGCTTCGACCGAACCGACGGTCTTCAGCGAGCCACCCAGCGGCTGGCCGCGGTTGTAGCTCAGGGTCGGTTCCGAACGCGGGCCGAGGGTGTTGTCCTCGAAACCACGTACCGAGTTGGTACCACCGGCGTAGAAGTTCTCGTAGAACGGCAGGCCCGTCGCGGTGACCACGCGGGTGCTGCCATCCGGGTTGGTGATCACGCGGGTGGTGTCATTGCCGTAGCTGTCGCCGTAGCCGACTTCGGCGCGGGTGTTGATGACCAGCTGCGGGATGATCGGCCAGTACTTGGAGAACTGGTAGTTCAGCTTGTAGTACTCGACGGTCGAACCCGGCAGCGTGGTTTCCAGGCCGACGCGCTGGTAGGTACCGCGGGTCGGCATGAAGTAGTCGTTGCGGGTGTCGCGCGCCCAGCCCAGCTCGGTGCGCCACGAATGGAACGTGCGCTGGCCGATGGCGTCGATGTAATCGATGATCGCCTGCGGGGTCGAGCCCTGGTAGGTGGTGATCTGGTTGCTGTCGATGCCCACCATCAGCGAGACGGTGTCGTTCTCGGTGATCGGCACGCCGAACACCACCTGCGCGGCACCGTTGGTGCTGTTGTACTGCGCGGTGTTGAAGTCGGAGTAATCCAGTTCGCGCCAGGACAGGTTGTAGCCTAGCGAGACGCCGTCATCGGTGAAGTACGGGTTGGTGTAGGAGAAGCCGTAACGCTGCAGGTAGCTGCTGCGCGACGCTTCGACCGACACGCGGTTGCCGCCGCCGAGGAAGTTGTTCTGCGACAGCTGCACCGAAGTGGTCATGCCGTAGGACTGCGAGTAGCCCAGGCCGAACACGAAGCTGCCCGAGGTGGTTTCCTTGACGTTGTAGACCACGTCGACCTGGTCGTTGCTGCCGGTGACCGGCGGCGTTTCCACGTCCACCGATTCGAAGTAGCCCAGGCGCTGCAGACGGATCTTGGAACGGTCGATCGCGGCCTGCGAGTACCAGCTGTTCTCGAACTGGCGCATTTCACGACGCAGCACTTCGTCCGAGGTGCGGGTGTTGCCCTTGAAGGTGATGCGGCGCACCGACACGCGCGGGCCGGGAACGACCTGCATGTTGATGGCCACCGTGCGGTCGGCACGGTTGCTGGTCGGGATCGGGTTCACCTTGGCGAACGCGTAGCCGATGTTGGACAGCGAATTGGTGATCTGGTCCGAGCTGAATTCCAGCAGCGCACGCGAGAACGTGTCGCCGGACTTCTGGATCACCATGCGCTCGACATCTTCCTGCGGGAGGATGGTGTCGCCGGTGACCTTGATCTCTGAGATCTTGTACTGCTCACCCTCGGTCACGCCGGCGGTGATGAACATGTCGCGCTTGTCGGGACTGATCGAGACCTGGGTGGAGTCGATGCTGAAGTCCACGTAGCCGCGGTCCAGGTACCAGCCGTTGAGCTTTTCCAGGTCGCCGGACAGCTTTTCCTTGGAGTACTGGTCATCGCGGCGGTACCACGAAGCCCAGTTGTGCTCCTTGGATTCCCAGGTTTCCAGGATGTCCTTGGCCGGGAACTTCTCGGTGCCGACCAGGTTGACGTGCTGGATCTTGGCGGCCTTGCCTTCCTTGATCGCGATGGCGATGTCGACGCGGTTGCGGTCCAGCGGGCTCACCGTCGGGGTGATGTCCACGTTGTACTTGCCACGGTCGTTGTACTGGCGGCGCAGTTCCTGGGTCACGCGGTCCAGGCTCAGGCGATCGAAGGTGCCGCCCTCGGTCAGGCCGATGTCGCTCAGGCCCTTGAGCAGCTGGTCGCTCTTGATGTCCTTGTTGCCGGTGACGGTCAACTTGTTGATCGCCGGGCGTTCCTTGACCGTGACCACGAGGATGTCGCCCTGGCGGTTGAGCTGGACGTCTTCGAAGAAGCCGGTCTTGTACAGCGCACGGATGGTTTCACCGACCTTGTTGTCGGTGATGGTGTCGCCACGTTCCACCGGCAGGTAGGTGAACACGGTACCGGAGGTGATGCGCTGCAGACCATCCACGCGGATGTCGCTGACGGTGAAGGGCTCGGCTGCCTGCGCCAGGGCGGGCGCGCCGAAACCGGCAACGAGTGCGAGGGCCAGCAGGCGGCGATTGGGGAGTCGCGTCATGTCACGTCCGGTTGGAGTCGATTTCAACATTGCGGGATGCCGGCGCATAAGACGACGACAAAAGGAAAAAAGTTCATCGCGGGACCAGGCCGAGGATGTCGTTGTAGAACGCCAATCCCATCAGCCCGGCCAGCAGCGCCAGGCCCACATACTGCCCGGCAGCCATGGCGCGCTCGCTCAGCGGGCTGCCCTTGACCAACTCGATAAGGTAATACAGCAGGTGCCCGCCGTCCAAGATGGGGATGGGCAACAGGTTGATGATGCACAGGCTCAGCGACAGCAGGGCCAGGAAATACAGGAACCAGTCCAGGCCGCGTTTGGCCGAGACATTGGCGACCCGGGCAATGGTGACCGGCCCGGAGATGTTCTGCAGCGAGGCGTTGCCGGTGACGATGCGGCGCATCATGCCCAGCGAATCGCCCGCCATCCGGGCGGTTTCACGCAGGGCCACCGGGACCGCCGCAAACGGCCCGAACTTGAGTTCGGCGTCATACGCCGGGGCATGGCTCTCGGGGAAGCCGATGCCGATCTGCCAGGTGGGCTGGCCGCGGCCGTCCACGCCCTGGCGGGGGGTTATCTCCAGCGCCAGCCGCTCGCCGCCGCGCAGGACGTCGATCATGCCGGGGCCGCCGCGCTGGCCCAGCGCGGCGATCTGCGCCGGGACCTGGTCGGCGCCTTCGATGCGCTGGCCGTCCACGGCCACGATCAGGTCGCCCGGCAGCAGCACGCCTTGGGCGGCCGCCTCGGGCAGGACCTTGTCGACCAGCGCCGGCTGCAGCCAGAACTGCCAGCTCAGCCCGGTCAGCTGGGGAACACGGCGTTCATCGAAGCCGGCCGGCAGCTGCGAGAGGGGCAGGGTGCGGGTCTGCACCTGGTCCAGGCCGTCCAGGACCTCGACCTTGGCATCGTGACGATCCATCGCCGCGGTGGTCAGCGCCATGCTGGCTTCACCGGCGGTGGCCACGCTGCGGCCATCCACCTTGACCACGCGGTCGCCCGACTGCAGCCCGGCGATCTGGGCCATGCCCGTGGTACGGCCGATGGTGGCCGAATAATCCTGCTTGCCGATCACGAACATCGCCCAGAGCAGGGCGATGCACAGGATCAGGTTGGCGGCCGGACCCGCGGCGACCACCGCGATCCGCTGCCACACGGTCTTGTGGTTGAAGGCCTGGCCGCGCTCGGCCGGGTGTACCTCGACCTCGCGTTCATCGAGCATCTTCACGTAGCCGCCCAGCGGGATGGCGGCGATCGCGAATTCGGTGCCGGCGCGGTTGCGGCGCGACCACAGCGGCTTGCCGAAACCGACAGAGAAGCGCAGCACCTTGATCCCGCAACGGCGGGCGACCCAGTAATGACCGAACTCGTGGAAGGTCACCAGCAGGCCAAGGCTGACGATCATCCACCAGACGGATCCGATGAAATCACCCATGGTGATCAGCACTGTAAGAGGGCGTGTGGGGCATTCAGGCGTGGTCGATGGCGGCTTGGGTGATCTGGCGGGCGCGCTGATCGGCGGTCAGCAGGCCCTCCAGTGTATCGGCGGACTCGGTCGACAGTGTTGACAGAGCGTTAGCGACCAGCGCGGGAATGGCAAGGAAAGCTGCCCGCCCCTGAAGAAACGCTGAAACAGCGACTTCATTGGCCGCATTGAGGATCGCCGGGGCGGTGCCGCCGGCCGCCATGGCCTGCCAGGCGAGCCTCAGGCACGGGAAGGCCTCGGTGTCCGGCGCTTCGAAATCCAGCCGGCCCTGGGTCAGCAGATCCAGCCCGCCGACCCCGGATTCGATCCGCTGCGGCCAGCCCAGGCCCACGGCCAGCGTGGTGCGCATGTCCGGCAGGCCCATCTGGGCCAGGGTCGAGCCGTCGACGAATTCGACCAGTGAATGGACCAGGCTCTGCGGGTGGACCAGCACGTCGATGCGCTCGCCGGGGACGCCGAACAGGTGGTGCGCCTCGATGACTTCCAGCCCTTTGTTCATCAACGTCGCCGAATCGACCGAGATCTTCGGGCCCATGGACCACTTCGGGTGGGCCACGGCCTGGGCCGGGGTCACCTGGGCGAGCTGTTCGCGGGTACGGCCACGGAACGGCCCCCCGGACGCGGTCAGGATGATCCGGCGGACGCCGGCCCCGTCCAGGCTCGCGTCGCGCGACCGCAGGCACTGGAAGATCGCGCTGTGCTCGCTGTCGATCGGGATGATCTCGGCCCCTGCGGCGGCGGCCTGGCGCATCAGCAGTTCGCCGGCCAGCACCAGCGATTCCTTGTTGGCCAGCAGGATGCGCTTGCCGGCCGCGGCCGCGGCCAGGGTCGAGGACAGCCCGGCGGCGCCGACGATTGCCGCGACCAGGGTGTCGCAGACATCGCTGGCGGCCAGCTGGTCCAGTGCCGCAGCGCCCGCATGGGCCTGGGTGGCCAGGCCGGCGTCACGCAGGCCGTCGCGCAGGGCGGCATACAGCGACGCGTCGGCGATCACCGCGTGGGCCGGACGGTGCGTGGCGCACAGCGTGACCAGCGCATCGACCTGGCGGCCGGCGGCCAGCACGGTGACCTGGTAGCGGTCCGGATGGCGTGCGATCACATCCAGCGCGGATGCGCCGATGGAACCGGTGGCGCCGAACACGGCGACCTGGCGGGGGGCGGAAGCGCTGGCCATGGTTAGAACCCGAAGATTTCCTTGCCGAGTGCGAACACCGGCAGGGCGGCGAGCACGCCATCGATACGATCGAGCACGCCGCCATGGCCGGGGATGATGTGCCCCGAGTCCTTGGCACCGGCGTGCCGCTTGATCAGGCTCTCGTAGAGATCGCCCAGGACCGAAGCGAACACGGTGACCACGGCGGTGATCACCAGGCCGACCAGGTGGCCGCTGTCGATGCCGGCCAGCCAGCCGAAGCCCAGCGCCACGATCAGGCCGGCGACCATGCCGCCACCCAGGCCTTCCCAGGTCTTGTTGGGGCTGATGCGCGGGGCCAGCTTGGTGCGGCCGAAGGTACGGCCGGCGAAGTAGGCGCCCGAATCGGCGGCCCAGACCACGGCCAGCGCCGTCAGCAGCCACAGGTGGCCGTTGTCACCGCTGGCATGGATGAGCACCAGCGAAGCCCAGGCCGGGACGATCGCCAGGGTGCCGGCCAGCAGCTTGAGCGCACGCGCCGGGCTGCTCGGGCTGGCGCCGAAGTTGAAAAAGCGCAGCCACAGCAGGGCCAGCAACCACCACCCGATGCCGACCAGTGCGGCGATCTGGTACAGCACCAGCGAGCCGGCATCGGCCCACACGATCAGCACCATCAGCACCAGGTTCAGCACCAGCAGGATGGTGCGGGCGAGGGTGTCCTCGACGTCGGCCAGCTTCAGCCATTCCCACAGGCCGATCAGGAACACGGCGGCCGCGGCGGCGGCCAGCCACTGGGTCGGCAGCATCAGGATGGCGAGGATGGCGACCGGCGCCATGATCAGCGCGGCGATGACTCGGGTCTTGGTCATGGGGAAGAGGTCTCGGTGGCCAAGGCGGCGATCTGGGCGCTGGTCAGGCCGAAACGGCGTTCACGCGAGGCATAGGCGTCGATCGCCTGCTGCAGGACGGCGGCATCGAACTCGGGCCACAGTACGTCGGTGAACCACAGTTCGGTGTAGGCCAACTGCCAGAGCAGGAAATTGCTGATGCGGGTGTCGCCACCGGTGCGGATGAACAGGTCCGGCGGCGGCAGGTCGGCCAGGGCGACGCGGCTGCTGAGCATGGCCTCGTCGATCTGCTCGGGCAGCAGCCGGCCGGCCGCGACCTCGGCAGCCAGTTCGCGCGCGGCGCGGGCGATGTCCTGGCGGCCGCCGTAGCTGGCGGCGATGCTCAGGGTGAGCGCGCGGTTGTCGGCCGTGCGCTGCTCGGCCAGCTGCATGCGGCTGACCAGGCCGGCGCCGAAACGCTCGCGCTCGCCGATGAAACGCACGCGCACGCCACGGCGATGCAGCTCGTCCACTTCGCGGTCGAGGGCATTGAGGAACAGCTTCATCAACGCATCGACTTCGTCGGTCGGCCGGCCCCAGTTCTCACTGGAGAAGGCGAACAGGGTCAGCGCGG
This sequence comes from Stenotrophomonas sp. JAG2, assembly GCF_041080745.1. Classification (NCBI taxonomy): domain Bacteria; kingdom Pseudomonadati; phylum Pseudomonadota; class Gammaproteobacteria; order Lysobacterales; family Lysobacteraceae; genus Stenotrophomonas; species Stenotrophomonas sp. JAG2. The sequence goes on from NZ_JBEUMH010000003.1 coordinate 185,925, forward strand.
CGATGCCGTTGTCGAGGCAGAAATCGATGGTGCGGTTGACCGCGCGCGCGCCGGCACGATGGCCGATCACGCGCGGGCGACGACGCTTCTGTGCCCAGCGCCCGTTGCCATCCATGATGATGGCGACGTGGCGCGGCATGGGCGCGGCAGAGCCGCTGGTCGGGGCCTGGGACATGGGGCTCAGACCGCCATCAGTTCCTTTTCTTTCTCGGCGACAACACTATCGACGTCCTTGATGGACTTGTCGGTCAGCTTCTGGATGTCGTCTTCGCCGCGCTTCTTGTCGTCTTCGCTGATCGCCTTGTCCTTGATCAGGCTGGCGATCGCCTTGTTGGCGTCCTGCCGGATGTTGCGGATGGCGATCTTGGCGCCTTCGCCTTCCTTCTGCACCTGCTTGCCCAGCTCCTTGCGGCGCTCTTCGGTCGGCGGCGGCAGGTTCAGGCGGATGACGGTGCCGGCCACGTTCGGGGTCAGGCCGAGGTCGGAGGCATAGATCGCCTTCTCGACGTCCTTGATCATGCCCTTGTCGAACAGCGTGATGACCAGCGAGTGGCCTTCGGAAACGCTGATCGAGGCGACCTGGTTCAGGGGGGTGTCGGTGCCGTAGGCCTTGACGGTGATGCGATCCAGCAGGGCCGGGGAAGCACGGCCGGTGCGGATGGAGGTAAGGGTGTGCTTCAGAGCATCGATGCTCTTTGCCATGCGCGTCTGCGCGTCCTGCTTGATTTCGTTGAGCATCGCCCGAATCCTGGATGTCACTGGGAATCGGGCGATTATAGGCGAATACCGACCCTTTCCGGGCCGTTCAGGGCGCCCGGCGTGGGGCGCCGCTCAGGCTCAGGCGTTGTCGCGGCCCTGGACCAGGGTGCCGATGTTGTCGCCGTGCAGGATCTTGAGCAGCTCGCCCGGCTGGCCCATGTCGAACACGCGCAGCGGCAGATCGCTGTCGCGGGCCAGCGCGAAGGCGGCCGTATCCATCACTTCCAGGCCGCGGCGGATCACTTCGTCGTAGGTCAGGCTGTCGAAACGGACCGCATCGCTGTACTTGTTCGGGTCCTTGTCGTACACGCCGTCGACCTTGGTGGCCTTCAGCAGCAGGTCCGCGCCGATCTCGATCGCGCGCAGGGCGGCGCCGGAATCGGTGGTGAAGAACGGGCTGCCGACGCCGGCGGCGAAGATCACCAGGCGGCCCTTTTCGAGGTGGCGGATGGCGCGGCGACGGATGTAATCCTCGCAGACGTCGTTGATCTTGATCGCACTCATCACGCGGGCCTTGGCGCCCAGCTTCTCCAGGGCGTCCTGCATGGCCAGCGCGTTGATCACGGTGGCGAGCATGCCCATCTGGTCACCGGTGACCCGGTCCATGCCGCCAGCTGCCAGGCCGGCGCCGCGGAAAATGTTGCCGCCGCCGATCACCAGCGCCACTTCGGCACCGGCTGCCTGCGCTTCCATCACCTCGCGGGCGAGGCGGTGGATCACCTTGGGGTCGATGCCGTAGTCCTCGTCTCCCATCAGCGCCTCCCCGGAAACTTTCAACAGGATGCGGCGATAGGCGAGCTTTGACATGGCGATCTCTGGGTGCGTGGAAAACGCCCGGATTCTACTGGAAGCCGGGCCATCGGGCAGCATAAATTTGCTGCACTGCGGCGTATGGAGGCGCCGCGGGCGCCGCGGACACGGCCCCGCACGCGCATCCGGCTCAGGCCGGTGCGGTGCTCGGCGAGCGGGCGATGACGCGGTTCCGGCCCAGGTTCTTGGAGCGGTACAGCACGTCGTCGGCGGCCTTGAGCAGGTCCTGAACATCGGCGAAACGTTCATACCCACCCTGGGTAGCGACGCCGGCCGAGAAGGTGACGAACAGCGGGCCGCTGGCGGCCTCGGCCATCGGCGTGTTGACGATGGTGGCCAGCACCCGCCGCACGACTTCAAGGGCGACCGGCTCGGTGGTGTTGGGCAGCAGCGCGATGAATTCCTCGCCCCCGAAGCGCGCCACGGTATCGCTGTTGCGCAGTTGCTCCTGCAGCTTCGTGGCGAACATGCGCAGCACCTGGTCGCCCATGAGGTGGCCGTGGGCGTCGTTGATCTTCTTGAAATCGTCCAGATCGATGAAGGCGACCGACAGCGGCCAGCCATGCCGGGTCGCGCGCAGGAACTCCTGCTCGAGCACGGCTTCGAGCTGGCGGCGGTTGAGTACGCCGGTCAGGGCATCGCGGTGGGCCTGTTCGGCCAGCCGGTTGGCGCGGGCTTCGAATTCGTCCGCACGCTGGCGGGCCAGGGCGGCATCCTGCATCTCGCGCAGGTTGCGCAGGGTGGCCAGCTCCTGGGCGTGGTCGATCAGCTGCTGCACGCGGGACGGCGAGAACAGCGGGGTCTCGAACAGCGTGCTGATGTCCGGCAGCGATTCGCCGATGCGGGCCAGCACCTGGTCGAACTGGGCGCTGTCCAGTCCGAGCGTGTCGTGCACCTGCTGCAGGGCGTGTTCGCGCGCGGCATCCGCATCGGGGCCGAGCCAGATGTCGGCCACGGCGCCGGACAGGGCCACGCAGTTCTGGAAATTGTCTTCGCTGGTGGCGGGCGATTCGCTGTGCGCGATGCTGTCCACCAGGTAGCGCGGCAGGCCCCACTCTTCGGCGACCCACGCGCCGACATCGGCATGGGTGCACTGCAGGTGCTCGCGCTCCAGCGCGACCAGGGCGTCGTTGTCGGTCGCCTGGCGCAGCAGCGGCAGGTAGGTGTCCGGTTGCGCCTGGGCGAGCGCCAGCACGCCGATGTCCTGCAGCAGGCCGGCCAGCATCAGCTCCTCGGCCTTGCGCAGGCCACGGGCCTGGCCGAGCAGGCTGGCCGCCAGTGCGCTGAGGATGCTGCGGCGCCAGGCGCGCTCACGCAGGTCCTGGCCGTCGCCGGCCGCGGTCAGGTTCTGGGTCACGGTGAAGCCCAGCGCGAGGCTGACCGTGGCGTTGAGGCCGAGCATGGTCAGCGCCTGGCCGAGGTTCTCGATCCGGCGCCGGCTGGCATACAGCGGCGAATTGGCGATGCGCAGCATGCGGGCGCTCAGCGCCATGTCGATGGCGATGATGTCGGCGGCGGTGGTGATGTCCGCTTCCGGATCCTGCGCCAGTTCGATGATGCGCAGGGCAATACCGGGCGGGGAGGGCAGGTTGCGGCAGAGCGCCAGGGCGGCTGTCAGCTCGGGAGGCATGGCGGGGCTTTCAGTATGTTGGGGCAAGAATACCTGAGGTACATCACAGTTTCGTCCTTGATTTCTTGCGTTGACGCGGCAGATCGGTTTGGGAGTATTGCCCCGATCCGGCACACAAAGCAAAGCCAGTGGTGGCGTCGCGTGCAGTACGGCAGGTGCCTGCCTTGGTATCACATCCATCGCAGGAAGGGATGCGGAAGGGGTCTCGGCGGGTGGATGGCGCACATGCACGTCCGGCTCCGTCACCCTTTGCAACGCCGGGAGGCTACCATCGCGCTCCCGTCCCCATGGCAGTCCAGCGCAATGACCGTACGTACCCTCGAGCAGTTCCTCGCCACCACCCAGGAAAAGGATGTCAGTGCCGACGCCTTCGAGCTGGAGAATCCGCATCTGCTGGAAGTCCGTCTGGACGGCATGGTCTGGGCCAAGTCCGGCGCCATGGTCGCGCGCAAGGGCGCGGTCAAGTTCACCCGCGAAGGCATCCTGGAGCAGGGGTTGGGCACGCTGTTGAAAAAGATGGCCAGCGGCGAAGGGCTGAAGCTGATGAAGGCTGAAGGTCAGGGCCGCGTCTACCTGGCCGATGCCGGCAAGCAGATCACCCTGCTGCGCCTGGCCGGGGAATCGATCTTCGTCAATGGCAATGATGTGCTGGCGTTCGAGTCCGGCGTGCAGTCGAAGATCACGATGATGCGCAAGGTCGCAGGCATGCTCTCCGGGGGACTGTTCAACATCCGTCTGAGTGGCCACGGTATCGTGGCGATCACCTCGCACTACGAACCGCTGACCCTGCCGGTCAATGCCCGGACGGGGCCGATCTTCACCGATCCGAATGCCACCGTGGCCTGGGCCGGCACCCTGACCCCGGAGCTGGTCACCGACATTTCGCTGGGGACGCTGCTCGGCCGCGGCTCGGGCGAGAGCCTGCAGATGCGGTTCGCCGGTGAAGGCTGGGTGGTGGTGCAGCCCTACGAGGAAGTCACCTTCCAGGCCAAGGGTTGAGTCCAGCCCTGCAAGCCCCCTAGGCATGAAAAAAGCCCGGCGCAAGCCGGGCTTTTTCGTCGTACAGTGACTGCGTTGCGGCAGTCCTGCGATGGATCAGGCCAGGCCGGCCTGCTTCATCACTTCGGCGGCGTAGTCTTCCACCACCTTCTCGATGCCTTCGCCGACCGCCAGGCGCTGGAAGCCGACCACTTCGGCACCGGCGGCCTTCAGGACCTGCTCGACCGACTGGTTGGTGTCCAGCACGTACGGCTGGCCGTACAGGGTCACTTCGTTGACGATCTTGGCGATCTTGCCGCTGATGATCTTTTCCAGAATATCGGCCGGCTTGGACTTGTCCTTGTCGGACATCTTGGCCAGTTCGATTTCCTTTTCCTTGGCGACGAACTCGGCCGGCACATCGGCCGCCTTGTTGTGCGGCGGGTTCATGGCAGCCACGTGCATGGCCAGGCCACGGGCCAGCTCTTCGCTGCCACCGGCCAGTTCAACCAGCACGCCGATGCGGCCGCCGTGCACGTAGGCAGCGACGTTGTTGGTCGATTCCAGGCGCACGATGCGACGCACGTCGACCTTCTCGCCGACCTTGGCGATGACGGCGGCGCGGGCTTCTTCGATCGACTCGCCGGACGGCAGCTTGGCGGCCTTCAGGGTGTCGATGTCGGCAGCGCCCGAGCTCAGCGCGGTGCCGGCGACAGCCTTGGTGAAGTCCAGGAAGTTGCTGTCCTTGGCGACGAAGTCGGTTTCGGAGTTGACTTCGACCAGCACGGCCTTGCCGCCGTCCTGGGCTGCCACGATGATGCCTTCGGCAGCCACGCGGTCAGCCTTCTTGTCGGCCTTGGCCAGGCCGGACTTGCGCAGCCATTCGGCCGAGGCGTCGATGTTGCCGCCGTTTTCGACGAGTGCTTTCTTGCACTCCATCATGCCGGCGCCAGTGCGCTCGCGCAGTTCCTTGACCAGGGAAGCAGTGATTTCCACGGGATTTCCTCACGAAAGAAAGGGGTTGGGCCGGCATGGTGGCCGGCCCGTATGACAGTGTCCTGTCGTCGCGCCATCGGCTGCGGACAGGAACGGTGGGCGCGCTGCGCCCACCGTGGGCCTGGATCAGGCCTGGGCTTCGCCAGCGGCCGGAGCGTCGGCAGCCGGAGCTTCAGCAGCCGGGGCTTCAGCGGCGGCCGGAGCGGCAGCAGCCTTCTTGGCCGGAGCGCGGCGGGCCGGCTTGGCTTCTTCGGTGGCGGCAGCGTCGGCGAACTCTTCTTCACGGACGGTGGCGGCGTGCGGAGCAGCAGCCTTGCCTTCCAGCACGGCGTCGGCAGCGGCGCGGGCGTACAGCTGCACGGCGCGGATGGCGTCATCGTTGCCCGGGATCGCGTAATCGACCAGTTCCGGGTTGTAGTTGGTATCGACGACAGCGATCACCGGGATGCCGAGCTTCTTGGCTTCCTTGATGGCGATGTCTTCGTGGCCGATATCGATGACGAAGATCGCGTCGGGCAGACGGTTCATGTCCTTGATGCCGCCCAGCGAGGCTTCCAGCTTGTCGCGCTCGCGACGCAGGCCCAGCACTTCGTGCTTGACCAGCTTCTCGAAGCTGCCGTCGGTCTCACCGGCTTCCAGTTCCTTCAGGCGGGCAACCGACTGCTTCACGGTACGGAAGTTGGTCAGGGTGCCGCCCAGCCAACGCTGGTTCATGAAGGGCATGCCGCAACGCTCGGCTTCTTCACGGATCGACTCGCGGGCGCTGCGCTTGGTGCCCAGGAACAGGATGGTGCCGCGCTTCTGCGCAACGCTGGAAATGAAGTTCATCGCGTCATTGAAGAGCGGAACGGTCTTTTCCAGGTTGATGATGTGGATCTTGCCGCGGGCGCCGAAGATGTACTGGCCCATCTTGGGGTTCCAGTAACGGGTCTGGTGGCCGAAATGGACGCCGGCTTCCAGCATCTGACGCATGGTGACCTGGGGCATTGCAGTAACTCCTGATAGGGAACCGGCCGCCACGGGTAATAGTTGGGCGGTCCGCCGCAAGGCGGGTGGTTCCGGGGTTTGGCTTCCCTGTCGCTTCCGTGACCGAACTCCTTGCGGAGCACCCCGGCACGGATATGGGCGGCAGGTGTGGATTCACCGGTGACGTCCGGTGTTGACGTGTTTCCTGCTTCGATGAGGCAGGAGATCCGGTCGATTATAGCCCGGCTTGTGCCGGTGCCGCAATCTCGGGCGGTCCGGAGGGCAGGGCGGCCTCTGCGGCGTGGTCCAGGCGGGCCTGGAAGCGGCCGCCGGCATAGCCATCCGGGCGAAACGGCAGGGTCCAGCTGCGGGCGCTGTGCGGCAGGACATATCCCGCCAGCCCGTCGATCAGGCCGTGTCGCCGGCCTTGGGCATCCACGAACGCCAGATCGGCGAGGTGGGCGTGTGCCGCGCCGTCATTGTACAGCCGCAGCAGCGGGGCGCCGGTGCCGCCGGCGATCGCCACCCGCAGCCGCGAGCGGGGCGCCACCGCCTGCGGCTCGAGGAACACCGGCAGGGAATAGCGCGCGGTTCCCGCCGACGCATCCGGCCCGGGGCTGAGCACCAGCCGATAGGCCTGCTGGACGACGTCGGGGGCGCCGCCAAGCCGGACCACGCGCACCCGCTGGCCCTGGCCTGGAGCGAGGGTGAGATGGACGGGGCTGACCGCGACCCCGCCGGTGGGCAGCAGGCGCTCCTGGTCGCCGGCCTGCTCCCAGCGGTACAGGCGGGCCTGGCCATCCCAGGGCGTGTTTCCGGTGTTTTCCAGCCACACCTCGGCATGCGAGGTGCCCGCCGGGACCGAGACGCTGACCGGGCGGATCTCCAGGGCCCGCACCGGCAGGATGCCCACCACCGCCAGCAAGGGGGCCAGCAGCCAGCGCATCAGTAGGTCACGGTGACCGGGACGGGGCGGTCCGTGGCCTTGAGGGCGGGACTCAATGCCGCGACCTGGGCAGGTACCGGGCGCGTGTCATCGCTGCGCTGCCGGGCCGGCCGGCAGCTGATGTCGCGCGCCCCGGCACCGTGGCAGTCGGCGATGATCCGTACCCCGATCCGCAGCGTGGTGGCCGCGCCCACGCCCGGACGTGCGCCCACGGGCGCGGTGGCGCAGGCAGCCAGCAGGCAGGCCAGGACGAGGGACGGCGGTCGCGGGGGCATCGAACATCGGACGGTGGGGGATGCGACCGTTAACGGCTGCGATCAGCGCGCCTTGAGCGTTCTTCCCCTCAATAGGTGATGGTCACCGTGATCACGTCGTTGTAGCTGCCCTGGGCGGGAATCGCCCCGGTGGTGGGCGGCGCCCGCCCGTAGACGGTGAGGCTCTGCGCGGCACCGGTGCCGGTGCCGGCCTGGGTATCGGTGTTGATCGTGTTGCCCCAGCGCTGTGAGCGCGCCGCATCGCGGTAGAGCTCGTAAGGGATGTAGTAGACGCTGCTGTCCGGTGCGGTGAAGCGCATGCGGCGCACGTTGCCCGATGCGTTCTGTCCGTTGTTCAGGCCGATGCTGTAGGCGGTGCGATTGATGCAGGTCAGCCCGATCGTCGAGGTGCGATCGAGGTTGGCGCTGATCGCGCCGGCGTTGCTGCCGAAGTCCATGTCGGTGGTGACATAGGTGCTGCACTGGGGCAGGACGTTGGCGCTGACCGTGAACGGGAACGCGCCGTCGGCGGTTTTGTGTCCGCTGACTCCGCTGGTGCTGGTGCACAGCGCCGGGGGCTGGGCGGTGCCGATGATGCTTTCGTTGTAGGCGTATTCCAGGCTGACGTTGGCGGCGGTGAAGCTGCTGGTAAAAGCGCCGGCCGACAGCATCTGGGCGGCGGGAATCTGGCCATACACGGTGACCGACTGTGCGCCGCTGCCGCCGGTGATCAAGGGCACGCTGTAGCTGAGGGTCACCACCGCCGCCGGCGGTGAAGCGCCCGGCACCGCGCCCCACACCGTGGTGCGTGCAGCGTTGGTATAGAGCTGGAAGGCCATCGGGTCGGCGGTGGCATTGGTCATGCTGCGGGTCGGCAGGAGCGTGCTGCCGGTGCTGCCGGTGCCGATCTTCAGGCAGGCACGCACGCTGGCGCTGCCCAGAAGGCTCAGCGCGGCCGTGTTGCAGGTAATGGTGAAGCTGGTCGTGGCGTTGGTCGGGTTCGCCGCACCATTGGTGATCGTGCCGAACGCCAGGGCGGTCGGTGGCGTGGCCGTGCATGTCGTAGCCGCGCGTGCCGGCGCTGCCCAGCACGACGCCATCACCGCCAGCACGATCGCGAGCAGTCGCACGGCCGTCATGGCAGCGGCGCCGGCAGCGGCAGGCAGCGCAGGGGGCCGATCGAGGGCACGCCCGGCGAGGTCGCGGCGACGGGCGGCGCCAGGTGCACGCGGCAGTGCCCGTCGGGCAGGTCGACCTCGAGCTGGACCGGCGTGGCCACGTCCTCCAGGTAGGTTTCGCCGTCGTAGCCCACCGTGGCGGAACCGCCGCCGGGCAGGCGCACCTGGCTGCCGACGGGCAGGGGGGCGCCGGCGGGATCGTGCAGGACCACATGCATCGCCTGGGTGCGGCGCAGGCCGAAGTTGACGCCCAGTCCAGCGCTCTGCCGTGGCGTGACCCAGGTATCCACGCGGTCCGCGCGCATGTCCGCCGGCAGGTCCAGTGTGTCGATGGACAGCCGGTTGCGTTGCCAGGACAGCAACGGGGTGACCAGCAGCAGGCCGTTCCTGTCGGTGCTGCCGATCAGCCTGTTTTCCAGCCGCACCGGGATTCCGCCGAAACCATCGGTGGACACCACTGCAAAGGCGTCGGGTACTTCGCGGGCGGCAAAGACGTGTCCGCCCATCCAGACGACGCTGCCGCTGGCACTGGCGTAGCCGTAATCGACATCACCCTGGCGCGCATAGCCCATCGAATAGCGCCCGACCCGGTTGAGCCAGCCCAGTTCGGCCAGTCCGCCGGCACCGTCGTCGCCCCCGCGCGCCTGCACCCGCCAGCCATAACCGCCCTGGCTGCCGTCGCCCGGCACGGGCTGGGACAGATCGGCGACATAGGTCAGCCGCTCACCGTTGCGCTGTGCGGACACGCTGCTCTGCCGGTTGCGCCCGAGCGCGGCCGAGACGGACAGATACGCGCTGCGGTCATCACTGTCGGCCAGGTTCTGATTGAACGAGAGGTACGCCGACCAGCGATCGCCGAAGCTGCGCGACCAGAACAGGCTGGCGTAGCGGTTGTCGTCGCCGTCGGGATAGCGCAGCCGCAGGTAGCTGGCGCTGAGCGAGCCGGCGCCCTGCAGGTTGATGCCCAGCGTGGCCTGCTCGCTGATGTCCGGCGGCAGCGTGTCCTGCAGCGCGCCAAGGTCGCGATACGCGCCATGTGTTCGCCGGGTCAGCACATTGACGTTGAATCGGCGGTTGTTCCAGCTGTACCCCAGGGAATACTGGCCGCCCTGCAGCCCCGCATAGCGGCTGTGCGCGTAAGCAGCGTTGACCACGCCGGCGCCGCCCAGCAGCCACCAGCCGCCGGCACCGCCGTTGAGGACGCCGCCACCGCCTTCCGCATGCGCCTCGGCGGTAAACCGGTCGCTCGCGCCGTAGCGCCAGGTGGCACTGCCGATCACCGGCGTTTCGTAGGCGAATGAGCGGATACCGTAGTCCCGGCGCATCCTGCCCACGCCGGCCGACCAGTCGGACAGGCCCTTGGCCAGGAGCTGCTGCGTACCGTAGAAGGAAAAATCCAGCGTCTGCATGCGGCCGAAGGCGTCGGTGATCACCACCTGTGCATTGCCGGTGCCGTTGATGCCGGGCTGCGCGGCCAGCTGGAAGGGGCCGATCGGCACCTCGCCGTTGTACTGGCGCAGGCCGTCCACATACAGCTCCACATTGGAGGGGACGACCGCCTCGCCGAGGAAGGTCGGCGTGGGGGTCAGCACGCGGTAGGGCTGCAGCCCGTAATTGCGTCCGACCTGCACGCCTCCCATCCGCACCGGTCGACTCCAGTCCACGAAGCCGCTGTAGAAGTCGCCTACGGACAGGGAGACCGCCGAATCCGGGAAATCCAGACGCCACGCGGTGTCCAGGCGCACGCTTTCGCCCTGCCATTGATGATCGGCGGGGTCCTGGTACGTGCGTAGCAGCGCACTGGTCTCCAGTACCCCCTGGCCCAGCCCGAACACGCGCAGCGCGGTGGTCAGGGCCAGGTTGCCACCGCCTTCATTGTGGCTCCCATAGACGTCGTAGTTGAGCACCACGCCGGGCGAGGCGGCCGCCGCCGGTGCGGTCTCGGTCGGGCGCTCCAGCCGCGTGGTGGGCAGCGACAATTGTTCCAGGGGGACGTCCAGGGCCAGCGTCTGCATTGCCGCGTCGTAGCGCACGACCACGCCGCCGAGCTGATCGAGCGCGACCGGGTCCTCGCCGCGTGCCGGAAAGCCGAGCTGGCGCAGCGTGGCGCCGGCGGCCATCAGCCGGCCCTGCAGCTCGGTGAACGGCAGCAACCCGCGCGGGGTCTGGTTGAGCGTCACGTCCAGGTACAGCGTCTGCGCGGCGGTCAACGGCGTGGGCGGGGGCAGCATCGCATCGCCCGAAGCGCCGATGTCTGCGTCGGCTGCCATCGCGGCGCACGGGGTCAGCGTCGCGGTCAGCAGCATCCGCATGCAGGCCTCAGCGAGCCGGCGGCGCGGCGGGCAGTGGCATCTGGGCCGACTCGCCATTGATCTTTGCCGAGAACGTGGCGCCCGCCAGGCGGGCCGCCGGAACCTCCAGTGGCCAGCGCATGGTCTGTCCGCCAAGGACATAGCCGAGCAGGCCGGGATGGATGATCTGGGGGCGGTTGGCCGGGCCCAGGCCGAGATCGGCCAGCTGCGCGTAGCTGTTGCCGCTGTTGGACACCTCCAGGGCCGGTCGCCCGTCATCCAGCCGGGTCAGGCGTGCCTGCAGGGCGTGTCGCAGCGGGGCGTTCGCGTCGGGTTGGACGAACACCGGCATCGAATAGCGCAGGACGAACTGCATCCCGGTGCGGCGGGGATCCACCGTGGGCAGTTCATCGACCACCACACGGTAAGCGCGTTGCTGAGCAGGCGGGGTGGGCACGCTGCGCACCACCCGGATCAGCTGCTGCTGGCCGGCGGCCAGCGACTGCATCGGCGGACTCACCTGGAGGTCCGTGGTGGGCACAAGGTGATCCTGGCCGGCGTCCTGGCGCCACTCGAACACCCGCACCTGCACCTGTACGGGCGAGGTACCGCTGTTGGTCAGCCAGAGTGCATCGGCGTTCTGCCGCGGCGTGAGCTGCAGTGATGTAGGGGCGACCTGCAGGCTTGCGGCGGCGGCGCTCCCCATCAGCAGCCACAGCCAGCCCAGGGCCGCGCACCCGAACCGCCCAGGGCGACGCCCTGCGGAAATCGGCATGGCGGACCTCAGTAGGTGATCGTGGCGGTGATCGTGTCCTGATAGTTACCGGCAGCGGCGTTGTTGACGCTGGGGTTGGCGATCTGGCCGTAGACATTGAGCGTCTGCGCAAGGCCGGTGCCGATGCCGGCGGCGGTGTTGGTGCCCGCCGTGGCGCCCCACACATTGGTGTGCGCGGCATCGCGGTAGAGCTGGTAGCCGACGAAATTGTTGGCGGTGACGCTGGCGTCGGTGTTCTTCATGCGCCGCGTGGTCACATCGTTGGCGGTACCCGCATTGGAGCCGGCATTGAGCGCGACGGTGTACGGGGTCAGCGCCGAGCACTGTGCCGTGATCGTGCCCTGGGCATTGGAAGGGGTGGTGGCCGTGGACAGTGCGGAGCCGAAATCCACGTCCGTGGCGGCGGCTGCGGTGATCGTGCAGGCCTTGGTGATGATGATCTTGACGTTGAAGGTCGTGGTATCGGCCGCCAGGGCGGGCGAAGCGAGGCTGGCGAAGGCCAGGCTCAGCAGGGCGGGACGGAGAAATCGCATGGGCATGCTCCTTGGACGCGGGTCCTTTGCTGAACAACACGATGCTGCCGAACGGTGGGGCGGTGGAACGGTGTTGATCTGGTTATAGGTTTGCCGGCGTAGGGACCCCGTGAGATTTGGGCGATTCGATGGCCGTTTTCGGCACAAAACCGATTTCTGCGACGCTCATCGCATTCATTCATCGACCTGACTGACCCTGTGCCCAAACCGCGGCTGTCAGCGTTCCACCCGATCCCGTTCAGATTGGCCCCGGATCGGCGATAATGGCCGCCATGAGCGTGAATCTGAAAACCCCCGAGGAAATCGAACTGATGCGCATCGCCGGCCGTCTGGCCAGCGAGGTGCTCGACATCGTCACCCCCCACGTCAAGCCGGGCGTGACGACCGAAGAGCTGGACCGCATCTGCCACGACCACATCATCAATGTGCAGAAGGCGACGCCGGCCAATGTCGGTTACCGCGGCTTCCCCAAGACGGTCTGCACGTCGGTCAACAACGTGATCTGCCACGGCATCCCCAGCGAAGCCAAGGTCCTCAAGGACGGCGACATCGTCAACATCGATGTGACCGTGATCAAGGATGGCTGGCACGGCGATACCAGCCGCATGTACTGCGTCGGCACCCCGTCGGTCATGGCCAAGCGCCTGGTCGATGCGACCTACGAAGCCATGTGGCGCGGCATCCGCGCGGTGCGGCCGGGCGCGACGCTGGGCGACATCGGCCATGCGATCCAGAGCTATGCCGAAGCCGAGCGTTTCAGCGTGGTGCGCGAGTACTGCGGCCACGGCATCGGCAAGGTCTACCACGACGAGCCGCAGGTGGTGCATTACGGCCGTCCAGGCCAGGGCCTGGTGCTGCAGCCCGGCATGACCTTCACCATCGAGCCGATGATCAACGAGGGCACCCGCTACAACAAGGTGCTCCCGGACGGCTGGACCGTGGTCACCAAGGACCGCAAGCTGTCGGCGCAGTGGGAGCACATGGTCGCGGTCACCGAGACCGGCGTCGACGTGCTGACCCTCTCGCCCGGCGAATCGCAGGTCTGAGCATGCTGCCGGCGAGCCCGATGCTGGACGCGCCGGCCGAATCCGTCGCCGACCCGGACTGGGCGGCACTGGCGCGCCAGTCGCTGCAACAGACCGACGCGCGGCTGTATCGCCGCTTCGACCAGGGCGACAACATCGAGCGCCTGCTCGCGCTGCGCGCCCGCGCGGCCGATCACCTGATCCGGCTGGCCTGGCATCGCTGCCTGCCGGCGGGGTCGGGACTGGCGCTGTTCGCGGTGGGCGGCTACGGGCGCGGCGAATTGTTCCCGCGCTCGGATATCGACGTGCTGGTGCTGGGCATGCCCGAGCAGCAGCGACGCCACGAATCCGGTCTGGCGCGCTTCTTCGCGCTGCTGTGGGATTGCGGCCTGCCGGTCAGCCACGCGGTGCGTTCGCCGGCCGAGTGCACCCAGGCCAGCGCCGACCAGACCGTGCTGACCGCACTGATCGAGTCGCGCCCGGTGGTCGCCGATGACGCGGCCCGCCAGGCCCTGAAGGCGGCGGTCAACGTGGAAGGCCTGTGGCCCCCACGCGAATTCTTCCTCGCCAAGCGCGAGGAACTGCTGGCCCGCCACCAGCGCTTCGGCGACACCGCCGACAACCTCGAGCCGGATATCAAGGACGGCCCCGGCGGGCTGCGCGATCTCAATACGCTGGGCTGGATGGCGTTGCGCGCGTTCGGCGTGCGCGACCTGGAAGCCCTGGTCGGCCTGGGCCATCTCGGCCCGGATGAGGCGGCTGCGCTCAAGCGCGAACGCTGTGCGCTGGCTCGGCTGCGCTTCGGCCTGCACCTGGTCGCCAACCGGCCGGAAGAACGCCTGCGCTTCGATTACCAGAAAACCCTGGCGGCGCGCCTGGGTTTCGAGGATGACATCGAAAGCCTGGCCGTGGAAAAGATGATGCAGGGCTTCTACCGCAGCGCCACCGTGGTCCGGCGGATCAGTGATCGCCTGCTGCAGCGCTTTGAAGAACAGTTTGATGGCGAAGCGGTGCCCGAGCCGGTCAGCGTCGGTTTCTCGCTGCGTCGCGGCTACCTGGCGGCCAATGATGCCGCGTGGCCGCAGGGCGACATCGAACAGGTGTTCGCGCTGTTCTCCAGCTGGGCCTACAACCCGGACGTGCGCGGCCTGCATTCGCTGACCGCCCGCGCGCTGGCCGAAGCCCTGCCCGAGCTGGCCGCGTATACCGACGCCAGCCCCGCCGCCCGCGAACAGTTCCTTGCGCTGCTGCGCAGCCCGCGCGCGGTGGACACCCTCGCGCGGATGGCGCGCCTGGGCGTGCTCGGCCAGTGGATCCCTGCGTTCGCGCAGGTCTCCGGGCGCATGCAGTTCGATCTGTTCCATGTCTACACCGTCGACCAGCACACGCTGATGGTGTTGCGGAACATCGGCCTGTTCGCCAGCAGCCGTGCCGACGAGCGCTTCTCGATCGCACATGAAGTGTGGCCGCGCCTGCGCAAGCCGGAGCTGTTGCTGCTGGCCGGCCTGTTCCATGACATCGCCAAGGGCCGCGGCGGCGATCACTCCGAACTCGGTGCGGTGGATGCGCGTGAGTTCTGCCAGGCGCTGGCGCTGAGCAGTTCCGATACCGAGCTGGTGGCCTGGCTGGTCGAGCAGCACCTGCGCATGTCGGTCACCGCGCAGAAGCAGGACATCTCCGATCCGGACGTGATCCACCGCTTCGCCACCCTGGTGGCCAGCCGCGACCGGCTCGACTACCTCTATCTGCTGACCTGCGCCGACATCGCCGGAACCAGCCCCAAGCTGTGGAATGCGTGGAAGGATCGTCTGCTGGCCGACCTGTATTTCGCCGCGCGACGCGCGCTGCGCGATGGCCTGGAAAACCAGATGCCGGCCGCCGAGCGTGTCGCCGAAGCGCGCGAATCGGTGCGCCAGCTGGTGCGCGAGCGCGGCTATGACGATGCGACGATCGAGCGCCAGTTCACGGTGATGCCCGATGAGAGCTTCATCCGGCTGCGGCCCGAACAACTCGCCTGGCAGGCGGCCGCGCTGGTGCCGATCAAGCAGGGCCAGACCCTGGTCAAGGTGCGACGGATCACCCCGGACGACCATGCGCTGGAAGTGTTCGTGCACTCGCCCGATCGCGACGGCCTGTTCGCCGCGATCGTGATGACGCTGGACCGCAAGGGCTACGGCATCCATCGCGCCCGCGTGCTGGACGGCCCGGTCGACACCATCTTCGATACGTTCGAAGTGACCCCGGCCGACAGCTTCGCCGACGGTGATGCGCTGCGCCTGGAAGCCGGCCTGCGTGAAGCGCTGGCCGGCGACCTGACCCGCCTGCGCCCGTCGCGCCGGGTCATCCCGCGCCAGCTGCGCCACTTCCGCTTCGCGCCGCGCATCGAGTTCCGCGACATCACCGATGGCGACACCACCAGCACCCGTTTCAGCCTGGTCGCGCCCGACCGCCCCGGCCTGCTGGCCGACGTGGCGTTCGTGCTGCGCAACCAGCGACTGCGCGTGCATGATGCGCGCATCGCCACCTTCGGCGAGCGCGCCGAAGACATGTTCGTGATCAGCGATGAGCATGATCACGCCCTGACCGAATCCGCCAGACAGCAGCTGCAAGACACGATGCTTGCCTGCCTGGACCCTGATCGAAAAGCCGGAGACCCCCACTGATGGCCACCAAGCCTGCCAAGAAGACCGCCGCGAAGACCGCGGCGGCCAAGACCCCTGCTGCCGCGCCTGCGGTGAAGAAGACCGCCGCCGCAAAGAAGGCGGCGCCCGCGGTGAAGAAAGCGCCGGTCAAAAAGGCGCCGGCACGCAAGGTCGCTGCTACCCCGGCCGAGAGCGCCGCCAAGCGCAGTGCCAGCCGTGACGCCACCATCGCGCGCAAGTCGCTGCGCAAGCCGGCCACGCCGGGCGTGGAAGAGCTCAAGTTCGGCATCGAGAGCGCGTTCGAGCGCCGTGCCACGCTGACCCTGCATGAGATCGAAGGTTCCACCAAGCCGCTGGTCGGCCGCGTCATCGATGGCCTGGAAACCGGCGAGTTCCGCGTTGCCGAGCCGGATGGCCACGGTGGCTGGAAGGTCAACGAGTGGCTGAAGAAGGCGGTCCTGCTGTACTTCCGCGTCAATGACATGGCCGTGGTGGATGCGCGCCCGGCGCCGTTCTGGGACAAGGTCGAGTCGCGTTTCGCCGGCTTCGATGAAGCCAAGTTCCGTCGCGCCGGCGTGCGCGTGGTGCCCGGTGCGATCGCGCGTCGTGGCAGCTACTTCGGCAAGGACGTGGTGCTGATGCCGAGCTTCACCAACATCGGCGCCTACGTGGGCGAGGGCACCATGGTCGACACCTGGGCCACGGTCGGTTCGTGCGCCCAGATCGGCAAGCACTGCCACCTCTCCGGCGGCGCCGGCATCGGTGGCGTGCTCGAGCCGCTGCAGGCCAGCCCGACCATCATCGAAGACCATTGCTTCATCGGTGCGCGTTCGGAAGTGGTGGAAGGCTTCGTGGTCGGCCACCACAGCGTGATCGGCATGGGCGTGTTCCTCGGCCAGAGCACCCGCGTCTACAACCGCGCCACCGGCGAGATCAGCTACGGCTCGGTGCCGCCCTACAGCGTGGTGGTCTCCGGCCAGCTGCCGTCCAAGGACGGCTCGCACTCGCTGTACTGCGCCGTGATCGTCAAGCAGGTCGATGCCAAGACCCGCAGCAAGACCAGCGTCAACGACCTGCTGCGCGGCCTGGCCGACTGAGTACCGCCATGACCACCATCGTGTACGGATTGAAGAACTGCGACACCTGCAGGAAAGCTACCAAGTGGCTGGACCGTTTCCAGGTGCCGTACACCTTCGTCGACTACCGCGACCAAAAGCCCACCCCGGAGACCCTGATCGACTGGGCGGCCCAGGCCGGTGGCTTCCCCGCGTTGATCAACAGATCCTCCACCACGTGGCGGCAGCTGCCGGAGAACCGCAAAGCGGCTGATTCGGAGGCCGAATGGAAGCTGCTGCTGCGCGAGTACCCGCAGCTGATCAAGCGCCCGGTGGTGGTGAGTGCCGAGGGCGTGATGACCCAGGGCTTCTCGGACAACGGCTTCAAGCAGCGGTTCGGAGTGGGCGCGTGAACGACGTCGTCGCGCTGACCTGCGACCTGATCGCGCGCGCCTCGGTCACGCCCGAGGACGCCGGTTGCCAGGCGCTGCTGGCCGGCCGTCTTGAACGCGCCGGCTTCCACTGCGAACACCTGCGCCTCGGCGAGGTCGACAACCTGTGGGCCACACACGGGCAGGGCGCACCGGTGCTGGTGCTGCTCGGGCATACCGATGTGGTGCCGACCGGCCCGATCTCGGCCTGGACCAGTGATCCGTTCGATCCGCAGATCCGCGAGGGCGTGCTGTACGGGCGCGGCGCGGCCGACATGAAAGGCAGCGTGGCCGCCTTCGTGGTAGCTGCCGAGCAGTTCGTGGCCGCCCATCCAGACCATCCCGGCACGCTGGCCGTGCTGCTGACCAGCGACGAGGAAGGCGACGCCATCGACGGTGTGCGGCGCGTGGCCGACATCTTCCGCGAGCGCGGCCAGGCCATCGATTGGTGCATCACCGGTGAGCCGTCCTCCACCGCCGTGCTCGGCGATCTGCTGCGCGTCGGCCGCCGCGGCAGCTTGTCGGGAACGCTCACGGTGAAAGGCGTGCAGGGCCATGTCGCGTATCCGGACAAGGCGCGCAATCCGATCCATCTCGCTGCCGCGGCACTGGCGGAACTGACTGCACGGCACTGGGACGATGGCTTCGAGAGCTTCCCGCCGACCAGCCTGCAGGTCTCCAACATCCATGCCGGCACCGGTGCGAACAACGTGATCCCCGGCGAGCTGCAGGTGCTGTTCAACCTGCGCTACAACCCACACTGGACTGCGCCGGCACTGGAGCAGGAGATCGCCACGCTGCTGGAGCGGCATGCGCTCGAGTACACGCTCACGTGGCATCGCAGCGGCGAGCCCTTCTACACCCCGGAAGGCACGCTGCGCAGGGTTGCCCGCGACGTCCTGGGTGAGTTCGCCGGTGCGCCGCCGGAGGAGAGCACCGGCGGTGGTACCTCCGATGCGCGTTTCATCGCGCCGCTGGGCGCGCAGTGCATCGAAGTGGGGCCGGTGAATGCGAGCATCCACCAGGTCGACGAGAACGTCCGCGTGGCGGATCTGGAAGCGCTGCCGGCGCTGTACCAGCGCTTGATCGAGCGCCTGTTGGCCTGATGCACGCGCTGCGCCGACCAACGGTCGGCGCCTACCGCCTCAGGTAGGAACGACCGCGTCACGGAGGAACGACCGCGTCAGGTGGAATAGCCGCCTCAGGTAGGAACCGACCGTTGGTCGGTTCGCCCTTACGCCACGATCAGCCCGAACGACGCCAACGCAGCTGCCGCCTGGCGCTGTGAAATCACCGCCTTCTTGAACAGCTTGGCGTCCATCACGTTGAGCCCGCTGATGTCGGTGCCGCGCAGGTCCGCACCTTCAAACCGGGTCAGCCGCGTCTGTGCGTTGCGCAGGCTGCCGCCGTTGAACACCGCATCGCGGAAGTCGCAGCCGGACAGCTCCGCCTCGGAGAAATCCATGCCCTCCAGCTGCGCCTTGCGGAACGACATCCCGCGCAGGTCCGCGCTTACCAGCAGGCAATCGCGGAATTCCAGCGCCCAGCCGGTGACTTCCTGCAGGTGCGCGCCGGTCAGCTTGCAGTCCTGGAACTGCACCGAGGACAACGTCGCGCGGCGCCAGTGACTGTTGTTGAGATCGCAGTGCGAGAAGCGCGCGTCGCTGAGCAGCGCCGAGCTGAAATCGCATTGGCTGCCACGGCACTTCGTCCACTGGCTTTCTTCCAGTGAGGCCGCCAGCCAGGACGCGCCGGTGACCGAGCACTGGTGGAACTGGAAGCCATCCATGTCCAGCCGCGAGAAGTCGCCGTGATCGAAGCTGCAGCTCTCGAAAATGGCAGCCCGCGGATGCGCGGCGATGATGGCCTGCATGCGCTCGCGGGTGACGGTCTCATCGCGGAAAGTGACAGTGTTCATGCGTCCATTCTGGGTGATGTCCCGGACCAGGGGCAGACTTGAAGGTCGCTGCAGAATGTGTACAGAACGGAGCGACCGGCACTACCCGAACGTCCAGAACGGCGGCTCGATGGTCTTGCGCCAGTAGGTTTCCCCGGCGAGATAGAACTTCTGCGCATAGGCCTTCGCAAACCATCCGGCGGCGGCGTCGAGATCCTTGGTCACGCCCGCGCGCCCACGCCCCAGCAGCAGGCCGCTGAAGTACTGGCCGTACACATTGCCCTGGTCGGCCGAACGCCGATACCAGCGCAGTGCCTCGATGCCATCGCGCGGCAGGCCCATGCCGAGTTCGTACATCGCGCCAAGATCCACCTGGGCGTCGGCATCGCCACGCTGCGCACGCCGCTGGATGTCGACGACCAACGGATGCAGGGTGCCATCCGGCTGTGGCGCGATCGCCTGCGGCAGCCGCGAGGATTCGGACTGCATGTGGTGGTAGATGGTCGCGCGCAGGTCCCAGCGCAGCGCACTCGCTGCGTCGCCGCGTTCGCGATGGAACTTGGCCAGCATCAGCATGGCCATCGGGTTGCCGTGCTCGGCCGCGGTGCGATACCAGCGCTCGGCCTTCCGCGGCCAGGCACGCAATGCCGTGCCCTGGACGATGTTCGGGCCGGTGCCGTGCAGCAGCTCACCGTGGGTCCAGATCCGGCCCAGCGCCTCTTCGGCCTGGGGGTTGTGGAAGCTCCACGGGGTGACGGCGGCGGCACGCTCATACCACGTCACCGCGCGCGGATCGTTGAAGGTTTCGTAGGTCTTCGCCGCGTCCCAGGCACTGTCGAAGCTGCCGTCGGCGGCCTTGGCCTCGACCGACTGCACGATGCTTGCGGGCGTCCGTGACGGGGCGCTGCTGCAGGCGACCAGGGCGAAGGTGAGGGCGATGCCGCCCAGGCGTGAAGCGATGCGTCCGATGCGAGGGGTCATGCCAGCCAGGTGATGCGTAAGGGCGGTGATTATCGCCCGGCCCCGGAGCGCTGGGTTGTCCGCGGCGGTCGGTTTGGTTGCCATCGCAACAGTTGCACCGCCGTCGAAACCCGGTTACGGTCGGTCCATGTCCTCGTTCCCGGCCACCGCTGTCAACAATACCAACCGCACCAATCTGCGCGCGAATAATCGTGCGCGGCCGATGCGGGACTGCGACCAGGGCTAGTACAAGCAACACGCCCGGACCCCAGAAAACCCGCATCGACCGATGCGGGTTTTTTTGTGGCCCGGGTTTACCCCTTCCGGGCCCGGGTGGCCGGTCGAATGCCTGCAACACGTGTATTCCCCCATTATCAGGAGCTGTTCCCATGTGTTCGATCTTCGGTATTTTCGGCCTCCAGGCCGGCGACGACCTCCCCGCACTGCGCCGCCATGCGCTGGACCTCTCGCAGCGCCAGCGCCATCGTGGCCCGGACTGGAGCGGGGTGTATGTCGATGACGGCGCCATCCTGGTCCACGAGCGGCTCGCCATCGTCGACCCCGCCGGTGGCTCGCAGCCGCTGCTGTCCGAGGACGGCGGCCTGGCGCTGGCGGTCAACGGCGAGATCTACAACCACCGCGAACTGAAGGCCGAACTGGCCCAGCCGTACGCCTTCCAGACCGGCTCGGACTGCGAGGTGATCAACGCCCTCTACCGCGAGGACAGCCCGGCCTCCTTCCTGAACCGCCTCAACGGCATCTTCGCGTTCGCGCTGTGGGACCGCGCCCAGCAGCGCGTGCTGATCGCGCGTGATCCGATCGGCGTGGTGCCGCTGTACTGGGGCCACGACAAGGACGGCCGCCTGGTCGTGGCTTCCGAATTGAAGTCGCTGGTAGACATCTGCGCCGACGCGGCTCAGTTCCCGCCGGGCCACTGGTACGACAGTGCCACCGACACGTTGACCCGCTATTACGAACGCCCCTGGCGCGACTACGACGCGGTGGAAGGCGTCGAGGCCGACCGCGTCGAGCTGCGCGAGGCGTTCGAGCGCGCGGTGCACCGCCAGTTGATGACCGACGTGCCCTACGGCGTGCTGCTCTCCGGTGGTCTGGATTCGTCGCTGGTCGCTGCGGTTGCCGCGCGTTATGCCCGCCACCGTGTCGAAGATGGCGATCAGAGTGAAGCCTGGTGGCCGCGCCTGCACTCCTTCGCGATCGGCCTGAAGGGCTCGCCCGATCTGGCGGCCGCCGCCATCGCCGCCGAAGCACTGGGCACCGTGCACCACGGCTTCGAGTACACCTTCGAAGAGGGCCTGGATGCACTGCCGGAAGTGATCCGCCACGTGGAGACCTATGACGTCACCACCATCCGCGCGTCCACGCCGATGTTCCTGCTGGCGCGCCGGATCAAGGCGATGGGCGTGAAAATGGTGCTGTCCGGCGAAGGCAGCGACGAGATCTTCGGTGGCTATCTGTACTTCCACAAGGCGCCGAACGCACGGGAGTTCCACGAAGAGCTGGTGCGCAAGCTGGACGCGCTCAACAACTACGATTGCCTGCGCGCCAACAAGTCGATGATGGCCTGGGGCGTGGAGCCGCGCGTGCCGTTCCTGGACCGCGAGTTCCTCGATGTGGCCATGCGCATCGATGCCAAGCACAAGATGGTCGGGCAGGGCCCCGCCGGTGCACGCCGGATCGAGAAGGCGGTGCTGCGCGAGGCCTTCGAAGGCTACCTGCCGGACGCGATCCTGTGGCGCCAGAAGGAACAGTTCAGTGACGGCGTCGGCTACGGGTGGATCGACGGGCTCAAGGCACATGCCGAAGCCCAGGTCAGCGACCGCGTGATGGCGGCGGCGGACAAGCGCTTCGTGCACAACCCGCCGCAGACCAAGGAAGCCTACTTCTACCGCCACGTGTTCGAGCAGTACTTCCCGACCCAGGCCGCGGCGGAAACCGTGCCGGGTGGCAAGTCCATCGCATGTTCCTCGCCGGCCGCCATCGCATGGGACGCCAGCTTTGCCGCGATGGCCGATCCGTCCGGGCGCGCGATCGCCGGCGTGCACGAGCAGGCGCTGGCCTGACGGATGTACCACACCGCCGCGTCGTCCGCGGTGGTGTGGCAGCGCGTGCAGACCGTAGAATCGCCCCTTCAATCGATGGGGATCGGTCATGGACTCTGACACCACCGGCATGCGCCGCAGCGGGCTGGCATGGCGCTACCTGAGCTGGGTGGCACTGCCGCTGTTGATCGGCCTGGGCCTGGCGCGGTTTGCCGGCCCGGCCGTGACCGCACAGGTGGCCCGTGCGGAGTCCTCACTGGGCGCCGACTGGGCCGCGCATCTGCATGCGCCGCTCGGTCTGTTCCTGCTGCAGTTGCTGGTGTTGTTGATGGTCGCCAAGGCCGCGGGCTGGGTGTTCCGTCGCCTGGGCCAGCCGGGTGTGATTGGTGAGATGGCGGCCGGCCTGATGATGGGGCCGCTGGTGCTGGGCGCCCTGTTGCCGCAGGTGCACGGCATGCTGTTCCCGTCGGCGTCCCTTGGTTCGCTCGGCCTGCTCAGCCAGCTCGGCGTGCTGATGTTCCTGCTGGTGGCCGGTGCGGAGCTGGATCTGGGCGGGTTGCGGGGGCGGCGTCGTTTCGCCTTCGTGGTCAGCCATGCCGGCATCGCGGTGCCGTTCGTGCTGGGCGTGCTGCTGGCGATCTGGCTTTACGGCGCGCACGCACCGCCGGGCGTGGGCTTCACCGGCTTTGCGTTGTTCGTCGGCATCTCATTGAGCATCACCGCCTTCCCGGTGCTGCTGCGCATCCTGGCCGACCGTGGCATGACCGGTACGCCACTGGGCCAGACCGCCATCGCCTGCGCCGCGCTCGGTGATGCCACCGCATGGTGCCTGCTGGCGCTGATCGTGGCGGCTGCGCAATCGCAGGGCTGGGTGCCCGCGACGATCAACCTGGTCTGCGTGGTCGCTTTCGTCGCGCTGATGCTGGGCGTAGTGCGCCCGTGGTTCTCGCGCCTGGTGATCGCACCAGGCCAGGAAGGACGCTGGCTGCTGATCATGCTGTTGATGGCGTTGGGCTCCGCCCTGGTCACCGAGATGCTGGGCATCCACGCGCTGTTCGGCGCGTTCGCGGCCGGCGTGGCGGTGTCCGGCAACGCCACCCTGCGGCATACCGTGGCCGAGCGTGTCGAGCCGTTCGCGGTCACCCTGCTGCTGCCCTTGTTCTTCGCCATGACCGGCCTGCGCATGCGCGCCGATGCGCTGCAGGCCAGCGACCTGGTGCTGTGCCTGATCGTGATCGTGGTGGCTACGCTCGGGAAGCTGATCGGCACCTGGAGCGCCGCGCGCAGTGCCGGCATGGGCAGCCATGACGCGTGGAAGCTCGGTGCCCTGATGAACACCCGCGGCCTGATGGAGCTGATCGTGCTCAACCTGGGCTACGAGCTGGGCTTCCTGGGGGATCGCCTGTTTGCCGTGCTGGTGATCATGGCGCTGGTGACCACGGCCATGACCGGGCCGTTGCTGAATGCGATGGAGCGGTGGAAGCGCAACTGCAACTGATTCCGATTAGATCACCGGAATTCCAGATAGGGCACCATGCGCGCATTGATTCATCAGGAGCACCCCCATGAAAGGCAACCCGGACGTCATCGCCTGCTTGAAGGAACTGCTACGCGGCGAGTTGGCCGCGCGCGACCAGTACTTCATCCATTCGCGCCGCTACGAAGACCAGGGCCTGTTCGCGCTCTATGAGCGCCTCAACCACGAAATGGAAGAAGAGACCCAGCACGCCGATGCGTTGCTGCGCCGCATCCTCTTCCTCGGCGGCGACCCGGACATGCGCCCGCATGTGTTCGAGCCCGGCGTGACCGTGGAAGAGATGCTGCAGAAGGACCTGGACACCGAGTACAGCGTCCGCAACAACCTGGCTGCCGGCATGAAGCTGTGCGAACAGCACCAGGACTACGTCAGCCGCGACATGCTGCTGGTCCAATTGAAGGACACCGAAGAAGACCACGCCTGGTGGCTGGAGCAGCAGCTTGGCCTGATCAAGCGGATCGGCCTGGCGCTGTACCAGACCAGCAAGATGGATGCGAAGGGTACGGCCGCGCATTGAGTGCGGCATCGGGTTCTGCGCGCCAGCCAGCCCTCGCCAGCCAGCCGACGTTGATTCGAACAGAGAGGCCGGGGAAACCCGGCCTTTTCTGTGGGCGCAAAAGAAAACGGCCGGGTTTCCCCGGCCGTTCCGATCCACGTCGACGCTGGACCCTTATTCCACCGCCAGGCCTTCCACCTTCTGCCAGCCACGCGGCAGCAGATGGCCGCGGGTGGCGCGGGTCCCCAGGTAGGTGTCCAGGTCCTTGAAGGACAGGTTCATCGTGCGCTGGCCGCTGCGCACCAGCAGCGTGTTGCCCGGCGCCACCGACACCACCGCGACCACGCGCTCGGTGGCGAGCTTGGCCTTGGGGATGTCGATGATCTTGTTGCCCTTGCCCTTGTCCAGTTCCGGCAGGTCGCTGGCGGCGATCGCCAGCAGGTTGCCCGAGCTGGTCACGGCCACGATGCGGTCCGTCTCCGGATTGGCGACCACGGCCGGGGTCAGCACCTTGGAACCGGAGGTCAGGTTGAGCATCGCCTTGCCGGCCTTGTTGCGGCCGGTGAGGTTCTCGAAGCGGGTCACGAAGCCATAGCCGTGGGTGGACGCCAGCACGAAGCGCGTGTTGTTCTCGCCACTGGCCAGCGTCATGAAGGCGCTGCCCGGGGCCGGCGAGAAGCGACCGGTCAGCGGCTCGCCGTTGCCACGGGCCGAGGGCAGGGTGTGGATCAGAGTCGAGTACGCACGGCCCTCGCTGTCCAGGAATGCCACCTGCTGCGTGCTGCGTGCGCGCACGGAACCGAGCAGCGCATCGCCATCGCGGTAGGACAGGGTGGACGGGTCCATGTCGTGGCCCTTGGCCGCACGGATCCAGCCCTTCTCCGAGAGCACCACCGTCATCGGTTCGCTCGGTACCAGCTCGGTCTCGTCGATGGCCTGCGCCGCGCCACGCTGCACCAGCGGCGAGCGACGGTCATCGCCGAACTTCTTCGCATCGGCCACCAGCTCGTCGCGGATCAGCTTCTTCAGCTTGGCCTTGCTCTCCAGGATGCCGACGATCTTGTCGCGTTCCTTGGCCAGCTCGTCCTGCTCGCCGCGGATCTTCATTTCTTCCAGGCGGGCCAGCTGCTTCAGCTTGGTTTCCAGGATGTACTCGGCCTGTTCCTCGCTCAGCGCGAAGCGCGCGATCAGCGCCGGCTTGGCTTCGTCCTCGGTGCGGATGATGTGGATCACTTCATCCAGGTTGAGGAAGGCGACCAGCAAGCCGTCCAACATGTGCAGGCGGCGCTCGACCTTCTGCAGGCGGTGGTTGAGGCGGCGGGTCACGGTGGTGCTGCGGAACTGCAGCCATTCGCTGAGCAGGGTCTTGAGGTTCTTGACCTGCGGGCGGCCGTCCAGCCCGATCACGTTGAGGTTGACCCGGTAGCTGCGCTCCAGGTCGGTGGTGGCGAACAGGTGGCCCATCAACTGCTCGGCGTCCACGCGGTTGGAGCGCGGCACCAGCACCACGCGCACCGGGTTGGCATGGTCGGACTCATCGCGGATGTCCTCCAGCCACGGCAGCTTCTTGGCGCGCATCTGCGCGGCGATCTGCTCGATCACCTTCGACGGCGATACCTGGAACGGCAGCGCGTTGATCACGATGTTGCCGTTCTCCTTCAGGAAGGTGGAGCGCGCCCGCACGCTGCCGTAGCCGGTCTCGTACATGGTGCGCAGATCGGCGATCGGGGTGATGATCTCGGCGAAGCTCGGGTAGTCCGGGCCCTTCACGTGCTCGCACAGGTCGGTGACCGTGGCATCGGGATCGTCGAGCAGGTGCAGCAGCGCGCTGACGATCTCGTTGAGGTTGTGCGGCGGCACGTCGGTGGCCATGCCGACGGCGATGCCGGTGGTGCCGTTGAGCAGCAGGTGCGGCAGGCGCGCCGGCATCCAGGTCGGCTCTTCGAGGGTGCCGTCGAAGTTCGGGGTCCAGTCGGTGGTGCCCTGGTTGATCTCGCCCAGCAGCACTTCGGCGATCGGGGTCAGCTTGGACTCGGTGTAACGCATCGCCGCGAACGACTTGGGATCGTCGGTCGAGCCGAAGTTGCCCTGGCCTTCGATCAGCGGGTAGCGGTACGAGAAGGGCTGGGCCATCAGCACCAGCGCTTCGTAGCAGGCGCTGTCGCCGTGGGGATGGTACTTGCCGATCACGTCACCGACGGTACGCGCGGACTTCTTCGGCTTGGAGGACGCGTTCAGACCCAGCTCGCTCATCGCGTAGATGATGCGGCGCTGCACCGGCTTGAGGCCGTCGCCGAGGAACGGCAGTGCGCGGTCGAGCACCACGTACATCGAATAGTCCAGGTACGCCCGTTCGGCGTACTCGCGCAGGGGCAGCTGTTCAAAGCCGTGGAACGCGGGGCGGGCAAGATCGGTCATGCGGGATTGTTACCTGTGGCAAGGGACGGCGACGGCTGTCGCCCTCGCAGGCGGATGATTATCCGGATGCGGCCGGGGATGCCAAGCCGCGTGATGGGTTCAGGGGGTGCCCGCTGCGCGCCAGATAGCGCCCGGGCGGGCTGCCGAAGTGGCGGCGGAACACCGTGACGAAGGCGCTGGGGCTGCTGAACCCCAGTTCGTGCGCGATGTCGGACACGCTCTGGCCATCGGACAGGCGGCGCAGGCCCTCGGCCAACCGGGCCTGCTGGCGCCACTGGGCGAAGCTGAGCGTGGTTTCATCGCGGAAGTGCCGGGTCAGTGTACGCGGCGACAGGCCCGCCCACTGGGCCCATTGCTCCAGGCTGCGGCCGTCGGCCGGATCGGCGATCAGCTGCGAGGCGATCCGCAGCAGGCGCCGGTCCTGCGGCATCGGCAGATGCATGCGCTGGCGCGGGGCATTGCGGATTTCGTCCAGCAGGACCTCGATCATGTGCTGCTGGCGCAGGCTGGGTTCGGCCGCCGGCACCCACGCGGTGACCCGCAGCGACAAGGCCTGCAGCAGATCGGAAATGGCCACCACGCAGGGCTCGTCGGGCAGGTCGTGGGCCATCGCCGCGCTGACGATGATGCCCCAGCCCCGCAGCGGCCCACAGATATCCACGGTGTGCGGCTCTCCCGGCGGCATCCAGCCGGCGCAGCCGGGCGGCAGCGACCAGGTGCCATGGCGGGTGCGGGTGGTGAGCAGGCCCGCCTCCACGCAGATCAGCTGTGCGCGCCGGTGCTGGTGCCAGTCGATCTCCCGGTCCAGCCCGCGGGCGCTCTCGATCCGGAAGCCGAGCACGCCCAGTCCATCGTCCCGCTCGAACCAGTCCAAGACCTGGTTGCGGATCATCTGGGTGGCGTCGGTCTCGCGCTCTGGCCTGAAAGTGTTATCCATTGTCCAAATTGTAATACCGGGCCAGTCCAGGGCGCCATTAAGGTAGCGACCTGCCCATTGTTCTGATTGTTGCAACACAGCATTTGGTTCCAGATTGAATATTTCTATTGAGAAATATATTTTTTGGAAGAGAATGCTCACCCATGATCTGCCCTGATGCCCATCCCCCCAGCTTCGGACTCCTGCTGCGCCAAGTGCGCGATGGCCTGGTCCGTCAGCTAGACACGTCGATGGCCGAGGAAAACCTCGGTATTGGCTTCACCCACTATCTCGGCCTGAAGGTGCTCGCGGCCCGTGCCCCGTGCACCGCCAACGAGTTGGCCCAGGCCCTGGACCAGGTGCCGAGCGCGGTGACCCGCCTGCTGGACAAGCTGGAAGCCCTGGATTGCGTGCGGCGCGAGCCGCATGCCCAGGACCGGCGGGCACTGCAGATCGTGCTGACCGAGCCGGGCCGCCAGTTGTGGGCCCGCCTCAAACAGCGCGGGGACCAGACCATCGACGACGCAATGCGTGATCTGTCTTCGGACGAACGCGCGCAGCTGCTTTCCCTCATGACCCGTGTACGCGACTCACTGGTAACGCCATGACTTCCATGTTTGAACGCTCTCATCCACTGCGCCCGCTGCGGCCGGTGCTGGTCTCCGCGCTGGCGCTTGCGCTGGCCGCGTGTGCCAGCAGCCGCGGCCTGGAGCCGCAGGGTCGTCTGCTCGACGCAGACAGCCTGCAGACCCAGCGCACCCTGGCCGCCAACGGCCTGAGCCAGCCCGGTTGGCCGGCCACCGACTGGTGGCGCGCGCTGGGCGACCCCCAGCTTGACGCCCTGATCGCCGAAGGCCTGCAGCGCAATCCCGGGCTGGAGGCGGCCGATGCGCGCCTGCGCCAGGCCCGTGCCCAGATCGGCACCGCCCGCGCCGATCGCCTGCCCAGCGTGTCCGCCTCCGGCGGCTACACCGGCGTGCGCCTGCCCGAATCGATGGTCGGTGACGAACTCGGTGGCAGCTACGCCGGCAGCGGCCAGACCTACCTGAGCTTCAGCTACGGCATCGACCTGTGGGGCGGCAAGCGTGCCGCCTGGGAAGCCGCCGTGGACAGCGGTCACGCCGCGGAAGTGGACGCCCAGGCCGCGCGCCTGAATCTCTCCGCCGCCATCGCCGAGGCGTACGCGCAGCTGGGCTACGCGTGGACACTGCACGACGTGGCCAGCGAAGAACTGGCGCGCTCGCAGAAGACCCTGGACCTGACCCGCCAGCGTCGCGCCGCAGGCATCGACAGCGACCTGCAGACCCGCCAGGCCGAGGCCCGCATCCCGGCCGCGCAGCAGCAACAGCAGGCCGCGCAGCAGCAGATCGATGAAGCCCGCACTGCGCTCGCCGCGCTGGTCGGGCAGGGCCCGGACCGTGGCCTGCAGATCGAACGCCCGCAGATGCTGAACCCCTTGGCGCTGCAGCTGCCCGGCGTGCTGCCGAGCGAACTGCTCGGTCGTCGCCCGGACATCGTCGCCGCGCGCTGGCGCGTGGAGGCGGCCAACCGCGAGATCCACGCGGCCAAGGCCGCGTTCTACCCCAGTCTCAACCTGACCGCCCTGGGCGGCGTGGTCTCCAGTGAAGTGGACCAGCTGCTCAAGAGTGGCTCGACGTTCGCCTTCCTCGGCCCGGCGCTGAGCCTGCCGATCTTCGACGGCGGCCGCCTGCGCGCCAACCTGGGCAAGACCGACGCGCAGTACGACCTGGCCGTGGCCGATTACAACCAGTCCGTGGTCAATGCGCTGCGTGACGTCGCCGACCAGGTCAACGCGGTGCGTTCGCTGGCCGACCAGGCCAGTGCCCAGGCCCAGGCCGTCAGCACCGCGCGCGCCGCCCATGACCTGGCGGAGCAGCGCTACCGCGCCGGCATCGGAAGCTACCTGGACGTGCTCAGTGTCGAAGAGCAGTTGCTGGTGTCCCAGCAGCGGCTGGCCAGCCTGCAGTCGCGTCAGATCCTTGTTTCGGTCCGCCTGAGCCAGGCGTTGGGCGGTGGTTTCACCCCGACCAGCGACGCCGCCACGGTCGCCGCCACCCCCGAATCCCCGCATTCCTGAGAGTCATCCCCATGAGTCAGACCTCCGCCCCCGCTGCCGAGAAGGCAGCTCCCTCCCGTCGCGGCAAGCTGCTGCGCGGCCTGCTGGTCATCGTCGTGCTGCTGCTGGCCGCGCTGGCCCTGTGGTACTTCATGTTCGGCCGCTGGTTCGAAGAAACCGACGATGCCTACGTGCAGGGCAACCAGGTCCAGATCACCCCGCTGATCAGCGGCACCGTGGTCGGGATCAACGCCGATGACGGCATGCGCGTCGAGCGTGGCCAGCTGCTGGTCCAGCTGGACCCGGCCGATACCGAAGTCGCCCTGCAGCAGGCCGAAGCCAACCTCGCCAAGACGGTCCGCCAGGTGCGCGGTCTGTACCGCAGCGTGGAAGGCGCCCAGGCCGAATTGAACGCGCGCCAGGTCACCCTGAAGCGCGTGCGCGAGGACTTCAACCGTCGTAAGGATCTGGCCAACACCGGCGCGATCTCCAACGAAGAACTGGCGCATGCCCGCACCGAACTGGCCGCTGCCGAAGCCGCCGTGGCCGGCTCGCGCGAGACCTTCGAGCGCAGCAACGCGCTGGTCGATGACACCGTGATCGCGACCCAGCCGGACGTGCAGGCCGCCGCCGCGCAGCTGCGCCAGGCCTATCTCAACAATGCCCGCGCCGGCATCGTTGCGCCGGTCACCGGTTACGTCGCCCGTCGTTCGGTGCAGGTCGGCCAGCGCGTGCAGCCGGGCAATGCCCTGATGGCCGTGGTGCCGACCGAGCAGATGTGGGTCGAAGCCAACTTCAAGGAAACCCAGCTGCGCCACATGCGCCTGGGCCAGGAAGTGGAGCTGCGTTCGGACCTGTACGGCGGTGACGTCACCTACAAGGGCCGCATCGACAGCCTCGGCCTGGGCACCGGTTCGGCGTTCTCGCTGCTGCCGGCGCAGAACGCCAGCGGCAACTGGATCAAGATCGTGCAGCGCGTGCCGGTGCGCATCGCCATCGATGCCAAGCAGCTCGCCGAGCACCCGCTGCGCATCGGTCTGTCGATCAAGGCCGAAGTGAGCCTGCGCGACCAGAAGGGCACCGTGCTGCCGACCGAAACCGCCAAGGGCCAGGTGTTCGATACCGACGTCTACGCCAAGCAGCTGCACAGCGCCGACGATGTGATCCACCAGATCATCCAGAGCAACCTGCCGCAGCAGGCCAAGGCGAGCTGAGGCCACCATGTCCGCACAAGCTCCCGCCGCGCCGGGCGCCCCCGCGGCGCCCGGCACGGCCTTCCGGCCGGCCAACGTCGCCCTGTGTACCGCAGGGCTGGCGATGGCCTCGTTCATGCAGGTCCTGGACACCACCATCGCCAACGTCTCGTTGCCGACCATCGCCGGCAATCTCGGCGCCAGTTCGCAGCAGGCCACCTGGGTCATCACCTCGTTCGCGGTCAGCACCGCGATCGCGCTGCCGCTGACCGGCTACCTCAGCCGGCGCTTCGGCGAAACCAAGCTGTTCGTCTGGGCCACGCTGGCCTTCACCCTGGCCTCGCTGCTGTGCGGCCTGGCCCAGAGCATGGGCATGCTGGTGGTGTCGCGTGCGATCCAGGGCTTCGTCGCCGGCCCGATGTACCCGATCACGCAGAGCCTGCTGGTCTCGCTGTATCCACGTGAAAAACGCGGGCAGGCGCTGGCGTTGCTGGCGATGATCACCGTGGTCGCGCCGATCGCCGGCCCGATCCTCGGGGGCTGGATCACCGACAACTACAGTTGGGAATGGATTTTCCTGATCAACGTGCCGCTGGGCATCTTCGCCGCGCTGGTGGTGGGCAACCAGCTCAAGGGGCGCCCCGAACACGTCGAAAAGCCGAAGATGGATTACGTCGGCCTGATCACCCTGGTGATCGGCGTGGGCGCCCTGCAGCTGGTGCTCGATCTGGGCAACGACGAAGACTGGTTCAGTTCGACCAAGATTGTCGTGCTGGCCTGCGTGTCGGTGGTGGCCCTGGCGGTGTTCCTGATCTGGGAATTGACCGACAAGGATCCCATCGTCGATCTGCGCCTGTTCCGGCATCGCAACTTCCGCGCCGGCACGCTGGCGATGGTGGTGGCCTACGCGGCGTTCTTCAGCGTGGCGCTGCTGATCCCGCAGTGGTTGCAGCGTGACATGGGCTACACCGCGATCTGGGCCGGCCTGGCGACCGCGCCGATCGGCGTGCTGCCGGTGATCATGACGCCGTTCGTGGGCAAGTACGCCTCCCGGTTCGACATGCGCATGCTGGCCACGATCGCCTTCATCTTCCTGTCGTTCACCAGCTTCCTGCGCTCGGGCTTCAACCTGCAGGTGGACTTCGGCCATGTGGCCGGCATCCAGCTGATCATGGGGATCGGCGTGGCGTTGTTCTTCATGCCGGTGCTGCAGATCCTGCTGTCGGATCTGGACGGTCGCGAGATCGCCGCCGGTTCCGGCCTGGCCACCTTCCTGCGTACGCTGGGCGGCAGCTTCGCCGCCTCGCTGACCACGTGGCTGTGGGCACGCCGTACCCAGGAACACCACGCGCACCTGACCGAACACATCTCCGGCTACACCCCGGGCATGCAGGACCAGGTGACCGCGATGGGGCAGGGCGACCTGCAGCATGGTGCGGCTGCGCTCAACAACATGATCAACCACCAGGCCTCGCAGATGGGCTTCAACGACATCTTCTTCCTGCTGGGCTGGATCTTCCTGGCCATCATCGCTTTCCTGTGGCTGGCCAAGCCGCCGTTCGGCGCAGGGGCGGGTGCGGCCTCGGCCGGCGGGCACTGAAGACGTGATACGTTGAAACGAAAAAACCCCGCTGAAAGGCGGGGTTTTTTCGTTGTGGGGCGGTGCCGGGCATCGCGCGGTACGCATGTATCCATGCATGCCTGGCCCGGAAACGAAAAAACCCGCTTGCGCGGGTTTGATCATTTTCTGAGTCATGGTGCCCAGGAGAGGACTCGAACCTCCACGAAGTTGCCCCCGCTAGCACCTGAAGCTAGTGCGTCTACCAATTCCGCCACCTGGGCGACTCAGGAGGAGAATTCTGCGGGAGAACCGTGAGTGTGTCAACAGGATCGCGAGGGAAATTTTTCGTCGATCGACCGTCGTCGCGTCATCGCACTTTGGATGACCCGCACATCGCGCGGGACGCAGAAACGAAAAAACCCGCTTGCGCGGGTTTGATCATTTACTGAGTCATGGTGCCCAGAAGAGGACTCGAACCTCCACGAAGTTGCCCCCGCTAGCACCTGAAGCTAGTGCGTCTACCAATTCCGCCATCTGGGCGACTCAGGAGGAGAATTCTGCGGGAGAACCGCGAATGTGTCAACAGGATGTCGCAGGAAATTTTGGTCGTCGCGCGATGCAGCGTCATCGACAACGGTGACGCGCGAATCGTGCGTGGCGCGTCCCGGACGGTAGAAACGAAAAAACCCGCTTGCGCGGGTTTGATCATTTTCCGAGTCATGGTGCCCAGGAGAGGACTCGAACCTCCACGAAGTTGCCCCCGCTAGCACCTGAAGCTAGTGCGTCTACCAATTCCGCCACCTGGGCGACTCAGGGGGCGAATTCTGGGCATGTCCGGGAAACTTGTCAACGGTTTTGTGAAATTTCTTCACAATCCTGCACAGGAGTGCCGCTGACTGACTCTGCACACCCGCAGCGGTTACTATTGAGGTCAATGAAACCAAAGAAACCGACCCAGGGCGCGAAAGCCCCCAAGTCCCCGGCGCCCAAGAAGGCAGCCGGTCCGTCGGGCAACCCCCGCGCTGCCGCCAAGAAAGCCGGCAAGCTGCCCCCCTGGATGCCCGAATCCCTGAACACGCCTGAGCCGCCGCGCGGCAACAAGCGGGGCGCCAAGCCCGCGCATGCCGGGCCAATCCCGACGCGCCGCCGCCCGCATCCGGCTCCGCTGGATGGTGAAGTGCAGGTGGATCCGTTCGCCGCCCGCGAGGCCGAGCGCTATGCGCAGCCGATCGCCAGCCGTGAGGCGATCCTGCAGCTGCTCGACCGCTGCGATGGCCCGCAGACCGCCGACGAGATCGCGATCCATCTCGGCCTGACCGAGCCGGACCGTGCCGATGCCCTGGGCAAGCGCCTGGGTGCGATGTGCCGTGATGGCCAGCTGGTGCAGAACCGCCGTGGCGGTTTCGCGCCGCTGCAGGCTGTCAACCTGATCACCGGCGTGGTGATCGCCAACCCGGAAGGGTTCGGCTTCCTGCGCCCGGTCGAGGGCGGTGACGACCTGTTCCTGCCGCCGTTCGAGATGCGCAAGGTGCTGCATGGCGACCGCGTGCTGGTCAACGTGACCGGCATCGATCGTCGTGGTCGCCGCGAGGCCAGCATTTCGCGCGTGCTCGAGCGTGGCATGAGCCGCCTGATCGGCCGCTTCAGCGTCGAGTTCGGCATCAATTACGTGGTGCCCGACGACAAGCGCGTGCAGCGCAATGTGCAGATCCCGCCCGACCAGACCGGCGATGCCCGCGACGGCCAGCTGGTGGTCTGCGAGCTGACCCAGGCACCGGACACCCGTCGTCCGCCGATCGGCCGCATCATCGCCGTGCTCGGCGACAAGCTGACCGCCTCGCTGGTGGTTGAAACGGCGATCCACGGCCACGAACTGCCGTTCGAGTTCCCGGCCGAAGTGCTGGCGGAAGCCACCGCCGTGCCGATGGTGGTCACCCCCGAACAGATCGGCCACCGCGAAGACCTGCGCAACACGCCGCTGGTCACCATCGATGGCGAGGATGCCAAGGACTTCGACGACGCGGTCTACTGCGAACCGAATGCCGAAGGCTTCCGCCTGGTCGTGGCGATCGCCGACGTCTCCAATTACGTACGTCCCGGTACGCCGCTGGATGATGAAGCGCAGAAGCGCGCGACCTCGGTCTACTTCCCCGGGTTCGTGGTGCCGATGCTGCCGGAAACGCTGTCGAACGGCATCTGCTCGCTGATGCCCAAGGTCGACCGCATGTGTTTCGTCTGCGACATGCAGGTGAACCGCGAAGGCGAAGTCATCCATTCGCGTTTCTACGAAGCGGTGATGAACTCGCACGCGCGCCTGACCTACAACCAGGTCTGGGAAGCGGTGGGCGAGAACGACCCGGCCGCGCGCAAGGCGATCGGCCCGCTGATGCCGCAGGTCGACCGCCTGTACCAGCTGTATCACGTGCTGGCCAAGGCGCGTACCCGCCGCGGTGCGATCGAATTTGAAACCTCCGAAGTGCGCTTCGTGCTGGACAACACCGGCGAAGTCACCCAAGCCGGGATGATGGTGCGCAACGATGCGCACAAGCTGATCGAAGAATGCATGATCGCGGCCAACGTGCAGGCCGCACGCTACCTGCTGGCCAAGCAGGTGCCGGCGCCGTTCCGCGACCATGAGCGCCCGCCGGAGTCCAAGTACGCCGATCTGCTCGAGTTCCTCAAGGAATTCAAGCTGAGCCTGCCGCCGTGGTCGAAGGTGCAGCCGGCCGATTTCACCAAGCTGCTCAAGAAGGTGCGCGATCGCCCGGACGCGGCACTGCTGGAATCGGTGCTGCTGCGCAGCCAGAGCCTGGCCGTGTATTCGCCCGACAACCTGGGCCACTTCGGCCTGGCGCTGGATGCGTACGCCCACTTCACCTCGCCGATCCGTCGTTACCCCGATCT
Organism: Stenotrophomonas sp. JAG2; assembly: GCF_041080745.1. Lineage (NCBI taxonomy): Bacteria > Pseudomonadati > Pseudomonadota > Gammaproteobacteria > Lysobacterales > Lysobacteraceae > Stenotrophomonas > Stenotrophomonas sp. JAG2. Next base: position 221,213 of record NZ_JBEUMH010000003.1, read on the forward strand.
GCTGGTGCACCGTGCGATCAAGCACGCGCTCAGCGGGGCCGCGCCGGAGAAGTTCACCTACTCGCCGCGTGAGATGGCCGCCTTGGCCCTGCAGTGCTCCGAGCGTGCGCGCCGTGCCGACGAAGCCGAGCGCGAAGTCGACGAGCGCTACCGCGCCGCGTGGATGGAAAAGCACGTGGGTGGCCAGTTCGAAGGCGTGATCAGTGGCGTGACCAGTTTCGGCCTGTTCGTGGAGCTGGATGAGTCCAAGGTCAACGGCCTGGTCCACGTGACCCAGCTGCCGCACGACTATTACCAGTTCGACGCAGTGCGCAAGACGCTCAACGGCGAACGTCGCGGCAAGATCTACCGTCTCGGTGACCGGGTGCGGATCCTGGTGCTCAAGGCCAGCATGGAAGAGCGCAAGATCGACTTCCGCCTGGTCGAAGAGAAGGACGATGCCCTGCCCGAACTGCCGCCGCGCGGCCAGCCGGCCAAGCGCCAGAAGCAGAAGTACTGATCGTCGCGTACCGGCCCACGGCCGGTACGCGGTAGGTGCCGACCGTTGGTCGGCACATCGTTTACCCGCCGACCGTCGGTCGGCACACCGTCCCCCCGCCCCTCGCGGGTAGGCATGTTGTTTCCCACGGACCCCGTCGGAGCGATCCCATGCAGTCCTTCCCCGAATACAGCGGCGGCTGCCAGTGCGGCGCGATCCGCTTCCATGTGGTCGGTGAGCTGACCCACAGTTCGATCTGCCATTGCCGGATGTGCCAGAAGGCCTTCGGCGCGTACTACGCCCCCCTGGTATCGGTGCGCGGCAGCGATTTCCGCTGGACCCGCGGCGAACCCCGGCGTTTCGCGTCGTCCAACCTGGTCCAGCGCGGCTTCTGCGCCGACTGCGGCACCCCGTTGACCTATGAAGCGCCGGACGGCGTGGCGGTGGCGGCCGGTGCGTTCGACGAGCCGGCCCGTCTGCCGCCGACGATCCAGTACGGCATCGAGGCCAAGCTGCCGTTCGTGGATACGCTGGGCTCGCTCAGCGCGCTGCGCAGCGAGGAGGACACTGCGGCCGGGGACTTCCTGCTGCATATCGTCTCTCGCCAGCACCCGGACCACGACACCACGGACTGGCCGCCGGGCTGAAGGCCGGCGGTGAACGCGCCCCCGTGAATGCCCCCCGTGAACGCCCGGCAGGGCAGGGTGGGCCTCGATGCTCTACCATTACCAACCCCTTTACCGGTCCCGCCCCCCGCAATGAGCAAGCAAAGCCAGTGGATCGTCGGCGTCAACGCCGTCGCCTCTTCGATCGAGAATGATGCCGAGAACGTCCGCGAGGTCCTCATCGAGGCCGGTGCGAAGAATCCGCGTCTGACCGAGATCGAGGAAAACGCACGCCGCAAGGGCATCGACGTGCGCAAGGTGAACACCCAGGCGCTGGACGGTGTGGGCGGTTCGGTGCGTCACCAGGGCGTGGCCGCGCGCTACCAGGCCGCACGGACCTGGGGCGAGAACGAGCTGGAAGGGCTGGTCGAAGCGGCCGAGGGCAAGGCCCTGCTGCTGATCCTGGATGAAGTCCAGGACCCGCACAATCTCGGCGCCTGCCTGCGCAGCGCGGCGGCGGCCGGTGCCACGGCGGTGATCATTCCCAAGGACAAGTCGGCTTCGGTCAACGCGACCGTGCGCAAGACCTCGGCGGGCGCGGCCGACCGCATCCCGGTGGTGCAGGTGACCAACCTCTCGCGCTGCCTGAAGGACCTGCAGAAGCAGGGCGTGTGGATCTACGGCCTGGCCGGCGAAGCCACCGAATCGCTGTACGCGATCGACCTGAAGGGCAACGTGGCGCTGGTGCTGGGCGGCGAAGCCGACGGCCTGCGCCGCCTGACCCGCGAGAACTGCGATGGCCTGGTCAAGATTCCGATGCCGGGCGATATCGAGAGCCTCAACGTCTCCGTCGCCACCGGCGTGAGCCTGTTCGAAGCAGTGCGTCAGCGCGGGCTGTAAGCCGCGCACAGGCCCGGGTAGAGCCACGCCATGCGTGGCTGAGCGGCGCCGGATCGAAAAGCAGCCACGCATGGCGTGGCTCTACCGGTGATGCACCTGGCGCGGGCGATCAGCCCGCGCTTCCCCCCAGCGCCTTGAACAACGTCACATCGTTGATCAACTGCCGTTGACGCACGGATGCCAGCGACAGCTCGGCATCGCGCCGGGTCTGCTGCGCTTCCAGCCAGGTCCGCAGGTCGGTCGCACCGACCCGGTAGCGCACCTCGTACATCCGTTCGATCTCCACCGCTTCGTCATAGGACGCCTGCGAGGCCGCCACCTGCGTGGCGAACTGGGTGCGCGCCGACAAGGCGTTGTCCACTTCCGACAACGCGGTGTACAGCGTGCGGCGAAACCCGTTGGCCGCGATCTGGTAGTCGGTGCCGGCCAGGCGGGTGTTCAACTGGGCCTGGCGCACGTTGAGGAACGGCAGCGACAGCCCCGCGCCCAAGGTGGCGACCGGATTCTTCAGCACGTCCGAGAGCGAGGTGGCACCGGTACCGACGCTGCCGGTCAGGCTCAGCGCCGGGTAGTACTGGGTCGCGGTGACCTTGATGGTCTTCAGGCTGTTGCGCAGGCGCAGCTCGGCCGCGCGCAGGTCCGGGCGTCGGCCGAGCAGATCGGCCGGCAGGCCTTCGGCGATCACCGGGCTGCCGACGCGCTGCAACTGCTGCGGCTCGTCGGCCATCGCCAGCGGTTGCCCGTCCAGCAGCACGGTCAGCGCATTGCGCGCGGCGACGCGCTGCTGCTCCAGTGCACTCTGCGCGGCACGCTGTGCTTCCAGGCTCTGCGCGGCCTGGCGCACTTCCAGCCGCGATACCGCACCGGCATCGAAGCGCGCCTGGACCAGCTCGCGGGTGCGCTGCAGCCGCGCCAGGTCGGCCTGGCCGGCGGCGATCGACTGGTTGAGGAACGCCAGCGTCCAGTACTGCGTGGCCACGTCGCTGATCACCAGCAGCGCGGTGTTCTGCAGGTCCTCTTGGCTGGCCTGGGCTTCCCACTGGGCGATGTCGCGCTGGGCGCGCAGCCGCCCCCACAGGTCGATCTCCCATTGCAGGGACACGCCGGCCGAGCTGCCGCGGTTCCAGTCCGCGCTCTGGTCGATCGGGCGGTTGCCGCTGCTGCCGACGCTGCCCGAGGGCTGCGGCCACAGGGCGTTGTCGGCCAACCCGGCCTGCAGCCGCGCACGCTGCACGGCCAATCCGGCCGAGACCAGATCGGTGTTGGCGGCCAGGGCACGATCGATCACGCGGTCCAGGCCGGGGTCGCCGAACTGCGTCCACCAGGCATCGGTGCGGACATCCGCCGATGCCGCATGCGGTTGTTCGCTGACGGCCTCGGTGGGGGCGTTCAAGGTGGCATCGCCACGGCCGTAGGTGGCCGGGACCGCCGGTGCATCGACCTGGTAGCGGCCGGTACTGACACAGCCAGACAGGGCCAGCGCGGTCACGCAGGCCAGGGCCAGCGGGCGCAGTGACGCAGGGTGCAGCAGAGCAGGAGAAATCTTCATTCGCGCGCCAGCGCCTCCACGGGATCAAGTTGGGCGGCATTGCGGGCCGGCAGGAAACCAAACGCCACGCCGATCAGGCTGGAGCAGGCAAAGGCGGCCACGATGGATGCGGTCGAGAACAGCATCTGGAAGTCCGGTGCGAACTTGCCGAACAGCCAGCCGACCACCAGCGACAGGCCGACGCCGAGCAGGCCGCCGAGCAGGCACACCAGCACCGCCTCGATCAGGAACTGCTGGCGGATATCGCTCTGCCGCGCGCCGACGGCCATGCGCACGCCGATTTCGCGGGTCCGCTCGGTCACCGAGACCAGCATGATGTTCATCACGCCGATGCCACCGACCAGCAGCGCGATCGCGGCGATGGCGCTGATCAGCAGCGTCATCGTGCGGGTGGTCTGCTCGATGGTCTGGCGGATCTCGGCGCTGTTGCTGAGGAAGAAGTCCTCGGTGCCGTGACGCATGATCAGCAGCTTGGAAATGGCGGCCTGTGCCGCATCCATCGGCGTGGTGTCATCCACGCGCACGGTGATGCTGGAAACATGGCTCTGGCCGAGCATGCGCGACATCACCGTGGTGTAGGGCACCCACACGCTCAGGCTGGTGCTGCCGCCGAAGCCGAAGCTCTGCCGCTGCGCGACACCGACCACGCGCACCGGCACGTTGCCGAGCAGGATCACCTGGCCGACCGGATCTTCGCCATTCGGGAAGAACTGGGTGCGGGTGTTCTCGTCGATGATGGCCACCTGGGCCAGGCTTCGTACCGCATCGGTATCGAAGAAGCTGCCGGCGATCAGGGTCACGCCCTTGACCCGGAAGAACTGCTCGCCGACACCGTTGACCTGCGCGGTGGCCGATTGATTGCGGTAGCGCGCGGTCACCGAGGAGGACACGCTGGGCGTGGCACTGTCGATATAGCTCTGCCGGCCCAGTGCATCGGCATCGCTGGCCTTCAGCGTCTGCACCCGGGCCGAACGCATGTCGCCGAAACCACGGCCGGGATAGACGTCGATGGTGTTGGTGCCCAGGGCGCTGATGTTCTGCAGGATCTGCTGCTGGGAGCCATTGCCCATCGCCACCACCGAGACCACCGAGGCGATGCCGATGATGATGCCGAGCATGGTCAGGAAGGTGCGCAGGCGGTGGGCGTTCATCGCCAGCAGGGCCATGCGGAACGCTTCGGTGAAGCGGTCGCGTGCTGCCCGCCAGCTGTGGCCCTTGCCGGCCGCTACGGTCGGCTGGCGCTGCGCCCGGTAGCTCGGTGCATTCGGATTGATGCGGTCGGCGATGATCTCGCCGTCGCGGATTTCGATGATGCGCTGGGCGTGTTCGGCCACGCTCATGTCGTGGGTCACGATGATGATGGTGTGGCCTTCGGCATGCAGCTCGCCGAGGATGCCCATCACTTCTTCGCCGGATTTCGTGTCCAGTGCGCCGGTCGGTTCGTCGGCCAGGATCACTTCGCCGCCGTTCATCAGTGCGCGCGCGATCGACACACGCTGCTGCTGCCCGCCGGAGAGCTGGCCGGGGGTGTGGTTCATGCGGTCGCCCAGCCCCAGCCGTTGCAGCAGTTCTTCGGCACGCGCGGTGCGCACCGGGCCGGGGCTGCCTGCATACACGGCGGGCACGGCCACGTTGCCGCGCGCGTCCAGATCACCGAGCAGGTGGTAGCGCTGGAAAATGAAGCCGAAATGTTCGCGGCGCAGCTCGGCCAGTTCGTCCGGCTGCATGCGGCCGGTTTCGCGGCCGGCCACCTGGTAGCTGCCGCGCGTGGGCCGGTCCAGGCAGCCGAGGATGTTCATCAGCGTGGACTTGCCGGAGCCGGACTGGCCGACGATGGCCACCATCTCGCCCGCTGCGATGTCCAGATTGACGTCGCGCAGCACCGCGATGGTCTCATCGCCCGCCGGGAACTCCCGGCGCAGGTCGCGCAGCCGCAGCAGCGGCGTGCCCGTGGCGGTGCTCATCGGCGCGGCCCACCCATGCCGGGGCCGCTGATCCGCACGCCGCCACCGCCGCGGTTGCCGCCGCCGGCACCCTGCGTGCCGCCGCCTTCGCCGACGATGACCTTGTCGCCTTCTGCCAGGCCGGACAGCACTTCGGCATTGGCGCCGTTGTTGATGCCGATCTTGACCTTGCGCGGGGTGGGCATGCCATCGGCATCGGCCACGCGCACCATGTACTGCCCGTCACGGGTCTTCGGACCAAGCGCGACGGCGGGGATGATCAGCACGTCCTTGGCCTGCTTGAGCATCACCGAGACCTGGGCGGTCATGTCGATGCGCAACGTGCCGTCAGGATTTTCCACATCGAACAAGGCGTTGTAGTAGACCGCGGTGCTGGAGCTGGAGCTGGACGAACTGGAGCTGCTGGAGCTGTCGTTGGCGATCGAGGACGGTGCCGGATTGATCTGGCGCAGCGTGGCGTGGAATCTGCGGTCCGGCTCACCCAGCGTGGTGAAGTACACCGGCATCCCGGCCTTGATCTTGACCACGTCCGCCTCGGACACTTCGGCATTCACCGTCACCAGGTCCAGCCGGGCCAGCATCACGATGGTCGGCGCGGTCTGGTTGGCGTTCACGGTACGGCCTTCCTCGGCGACCACCGCGACCACGGTGCCGTCCATGGGTGCGGTGATGCGGGTATAGGCCAGGTTGGCGCGGGCGGTGCCCAGTTCGGTTTCGCGGCCGGTGATCTGCGCGTCGAACGACTGGATCTGTGCGCGTGCGGTCTTGAGCTTCGCGTCGGCCGCATCGAACTCGGCGCGCGAGGTGGCCTCGGCGGCCAGCATCTGCTGCTGGCGGGCGAATTCGAGCTCGGCTTCGCGCAGGCTGGCCTGCTGCACCGCGCGCTGGGCCTTGACCTGGTCCAGAGACGCCTGGGCGTTGAGGACCTGGTTCTGCTGGGTAGTGGCGTCGATCTCGGCAATCAGGTCGCCCTCCTTGACGGTATCGCCGAGCTGGACCTTGAGCGATTTGATCTGCCCCGAAGCCTGTGCACCGACGCTGACCAGCTTGTAGGCGTCGATCACACCGGTGGCTTCCACCGTCTGTTCGATGTCGCCGCGGCTGACCGGTGAGGTCGCCAGCGTAGGCGCGGTCGGCTTGCGCAGCATCCATGCCACAATCGCGGCGATCAGGACGAGGACCACGAGCAGCAGCAGGAGGCGGGCACGGCGGGTTCTGGGCAAACGGGGCTTCACGATGATCGTCAACTCGGCAGGCCGGTGCATCGGCGTTGTCAGCATTGTGAAGACCGTTCACCGCCGGCTCAATGCTCGCCGTGTACCAAGATGTATCTCTGCGGCGCACGACACGTTTCGTTGTGTATCCGCATCGCCCTTTGAAACAGATGTACGCAAACCAGGAGATGCGGTTCAGCTCCCGACAGGGGATGATCGCCGCATGGAGACTGCCAACAGCATGCACAGACTGCTGATCGTCGATGACGACAACGATATCCGCCAGCTGCTCGCCGAGCAGCTCGGCCGCGCCGGTTACCTGGTGAGCACCGCCAGCGATGGCCACGGCATGCGCCAGCTGCTGGAGCGCGAGCATGTGGACCTGATCGTGCTCGACCTCAACCTGCCCCGCGAAGACGGCCTGACCCTGTGCCGCGACCTGCGCGCGCGCTCGAGCACGCCGGTGATCATGTTGACCGCACGCAGCGAGCCGATCGACCGCGTGCTGGGCCTGGAGATGGGCGCCGACGATTACCTGGCCAAGCCGTTCGAGCCGCGCGAGCTGCTCGCACGCATCCGCAACGTGCTGCGCCGTACCGAAGCATTGCCGGCCAACCTGGAGCCGCTGGCGATCCGCCGCGCGCGCTTCGCCAGCTGGGTGTTCGACCTGGAACACCGCCACCTGGTCGATCCGGATGGGCGCGTGGTGGTGTTGTCCGGCGCCGAGTTCCGCCTGCTGCGGGTGTTCGTCGGGCATGCCAACAAGGTGCTCTCGCGCGAGCAGCTGGTTTCGCTGAGCAGCGGCCGCAACTACGAGTCGCAGGACCGTGCGATCGACCTGCAGGTCAGCCGCCTGCGCAACAAGCTCGCCGATGACGGCGGCAGCGACGGGCTGATCAAGACCGTGCGCAACGAAGGCTACGTGCTCGCTGCGGCAGTCACCCTGGAATGAAGCGCCTGCGCCACTTCTTTTCCTCGATGGTGGGGCGCCTGTTCGTCATCCTGCTGCTGGGCATGAGCGTGGCGGCGATCGGCGCGACCATGCTGGCCAGTACCAAGCGCCAGCAGGAATTCGAACGGCAGAACCTCAACCGCATCGCGGATCGCCTGCAGGGCTTCGTGAACCTGCTCGATGGCAATCCGGAGCTGCGCCAGCGCCTGCTCACCAGTGGCGGGCCGAGTGTGCGGCAACTGCCGGAAGGCGCGCGCATCGGCCGGCCCGATGCGGCGTTGATGGAGATCCTTGATGACCGGCCCGGTCCGGTGGCGAGCAGCCAGGTCGCCTTCACCTCGTTCCGCTCCTGCCTGCCGCGGCTGCCGGAACTGCTGCCGCGCCCCCCGCGCGACAAGGACAAGATGCGGCACCCGCCGCGCGAGCGCGACCCGGCGTTCATTCCGCCCAAGTGCCGCGTGGTGACCCTGCAGCTGACCGACGGCACGCCCCTGCGGCTGGCGCTGGATTCCCCGGCGGTCGCGCACAACGGCGTGCTCGCCGTGGACCCGCTGTTCCTGACCCTGCTGGTGGTGGCGATCGCGATCCTGGCCTACATCGTGGCGCGGATGGCCAGTGCACCGCTGCAGCGGCTGGCCGATGCCGCCGCCGCGTTGGGCGATGACCTGCAGGGCGCGCCGATGCCGGTGACCGGGCCGTTCGAGGTGCGCCGGGCGGCCGAAGCCTTCAACGCCATGCAGAAGCGCCTGCAGCGCCACCTCGGTGAGCGCACCCAGATGCTGGCGGCGATCACCCACGACCTGCAGACGCCGGTGACCCGCCTGCGCCTGCGCCTGGAAAACGTCACCGACGAAGCGCTGCGCGAGCGCCTGATCGGCGATCTCGGTGCGATGCAGGCGCTGATCCGCGAAGGCCTGGAGCTGGCCCGCAGCGCCGAGAGCGCCGAGCAGCGCGCCGCGCTGGACCTGGATTCGCTGTTGGAGAGCATCGTCGAAGATGCCGCCGAGGCCGGGGCGGATGTCCATTTCGAACAGCCGAGCGGGGCGGTGCTGATGCTGCGTCCGCTGGCCATGCACCGCCTGTTCTCCAACCTGGTCGACAACGCGGTGATGTACGGCCAGAGCGCGCGCGTGCGGGTGAAGCAGGTCGGGCAGGACGTGGAGGTGCGCATCCGCGACAGCGGCCCGGGCCTGGCCGAGGACGAACTGGAAGCGGTGTTCGACCCGTTCGTGCGGCTGGAGACCTCGCGCTCGCGCCAGACCGGGGGTGCCGGGTTGGGGCTCACGATCGCCCGCGCGTTGGCGGAAAAGGACGGCGCGACCCTGCACCTGCGCAACCATCCCCAGGGCGGGCTGGAGGCGATCGTGCGCTGGACGTCGCCGGCGCGGGCGCCATCGGGGCCACGCGGGAGCTGACGCAGGCTCCCCCAAAACGCAAGGATTTGCCTACTATGGGCATCTCTTTCCAGCGTCTCCCCCATGAGAGCGTACGACTCTGCCAGCCTTCGCGCTGGTGCACGGCCGTCCCCCCCATGCGCACGGCGCCTGCCCAGGGCTGATCCACACGGATGAGCGATCGGGGGGGCAGGATCCGGTGGCGGCCGGTACAACTGAAGTTCCCGGGCCTGCCGACGCTGCAGGCCGCAGCGCTGTGGCTGATGCTGCTGTGTGCGGCGCCCTGGCCGCTGTCGGCGCAGGATGGCCCGCCGCCGCTGCGCGATTACGCCATCGATGTCTGGACCTCGCGCAACGGGCTGCCGCACAACTCCCTGCGTGACATCGCCCAGACCCCCGAAGGGCATCTCTGGTTCGCCACCTGGGAGGGCCTGGTCCGTTACAACGGCCTGGATTTCACCGTGTTCGACCGCAGCACCACGCCCGGTCTGCGCGACAACGGCGTGGGCGCGCTGCTGGTGGACCGCAGCGGCGGGCTGTGGATCAGTGACTCGCGCGGCAACGTGACCCGGCGCGGGACGGACGGCCGCTGGCAGGTCTGGGAGCACCGTGCCGACACCCCGCAGGTGCTGATCCAGGCCATGCAGATGGACAGCCATGGACGCCTGTGGCTGCTGTATGAAGGCAAGGGCATCGGCAGCCTTGGGCCCGATGGAAACTTCGATTATCAGAAGCCGCCGGCCGACGTGCCGATGGCGATGAGTTTCACCAAGCTGGTGGTGGATGCGCAGGACCGCGTCTGGGTCGGCACCCTGGACGGGCTGGTGGTGCGCGATACCGACGGCGTGCTGCGCCGCGCGCCGGACAGCTGGGGGCTGGGGCGTGGGCTGGTCTGGCCGTACCGGGGGCCCGACGGGGTGATGTGGGTGGTGGCCGGCGAGCGCATCTACCGCATGCAGGACGGCGCGCCGCTGCTGCAGCACCGCCTGCCCGGCGTGACCCACATCACTGCAATGCTGCAGGACCGCCATGGCGACCTGTGGCTGGGCACCGAGAATCAAGGTCTGCTGCGGTTGTCGCGGCATGGCCTGGAGCGGCTGCCGACGGGGCTCTCACTGCCGGGCGGGCGCGTGGTCAGCCTGCGCGAAGATGCCGAGGGCAGCATCTGGGTCGGCGCCAACGGCGGCCTGTACCGGCTGCGCGAAACGTTGTTCAGCAGCTTCACCGAGCGCGACGGACTCAGCGGCGACTACGTGCGGACGGTGTTCGAGGATCGCCAGCGCCAGCTCTGGATCGGCAGCGCCAGTGGCCTGGACCGGCGCGACGCGCAGGGCCGTTTCAGTCCGGTGCCTTTGCGCAACAACGTCGGCAAGAGTCCTTCGGTGCTGAGCCTGGCCCAGGACCGCGAAGGGACGCTGTGGGTGGGCACCTTCGGTGACGGTATCTTCCGGATCAACGAACAGGGCCAGCGCCTGCGTGGCTACGGCACGGCCGAAGGGCTGCCGGGCGGCAACATACGTGCGATCAGCATCGACCGCGACGGCGTGGTCTGGGCCGGCACGCAGAAGGGCGTGGTCCGCATCGACGCCGGCAGGGCCGAGCAGCCGGCGATCCCGGGCATGCCCGGCGGGCTGATCACCGCGCTGGCGCACGACGACGACGGTGCGATGTGGATCGGCACCATCGAAGGCATCCGGGTGCTGCGGGGGGGACGGGTGCAGTCCATCGATCTGCAGCCGCTGGGTGGCGGGCGCAGTGTGTTCGGGTTCCAGCAGATCGGCGATGCGATGTGGATCAGCACCGATCGCGGCCTGTACCGCTACCAGGAAGGCCAGCTCGCGCGGGTCGGCCTGGAGCAGGGCATGCCGGTGGATACGGTGTTCCAGCTGGTGCCCGACCGGGTCGGCAACGTCTGGATCAGCAGCAACCGCGGCGTGCTGCGCACCGACATGACGATGCTCAACGCCGTCGCCGATGGTCGCGCCGCGCGGGTGGAGGTGGAGCATTACAACGAGATCGACGGCATGGCCAACTCGCAGGCCAACGGCAGCTCCGGTCCGTCGGCGATCCTGCGCCAGGACGGCACCTTCTGGGTGGTCACCGCCGGTGGCCTGAGCACGGTCGATCCGCTGCGCCTGCAGCGCTTCCGCGAGCGCCTGGCGCCGCCGGCGGTGATCGAGAACGTGCAGGTCGACGGGGCGCCCCTGCATTGGCAGGGCAGCAATCACAATACGATTCCCGGCGGGCGCCGGCTGAGCGTGAGCTACGTCGGGCTGAGCTATCTGCTCTCCGAGCGCATCCGCTACCGCACCCGCCTGGAGGGCCTGGACAAGGGCTGGATCGAACGCGGCCAGCAGCGCAGCGTGGAGTTCATCGGCCTGCCGCCGGGCGATTACACGCTGCACGTCTCGGCCGCGCATCCCGGCGGTGTCTGGAGCGACAGCGAGGCGGTCTGGGAGTTCACAGTGGAGCCGTTCCTGTGGCAGCGCCACAGCGTGCAGCTGATCGCCGCGCTGCTGCTGCTGGCCGGCCTGGTCGCGCTGTACCGCTACCTGATCAACCGCTACAAGACCAGCAACGTGCGGTTGGCGCGGATGGTGAAGGAAGCCACGCTGGATCTGCAGACACAGACGGTCAACCTGCAGGCACTGAATCAGGAGAAGACCGAACTGGCCGATCGCCTGGCGGTGCAGGCCGAGGCGTTCGAACGGCAGGCGCGCGAAGACGCACTGACCGGACTGCCGAACCGGCGTGCCTTCGACGAAGCGCTGGCGCGTGACTTCGCCCGTTCGCAGCGCAGCCGCCACCCGCTGTGCCTGGTGGTGCTGGACATCGATCACTTCAAGGAAGTGAACGACCGGCACAGTCACTCGGTGGGCGACGTAGTGCTGGTCGAAGTGGCGCGCCTGCTGGCCTCGGCCTGCCGCGACTCGGACATGCCGGCGCGGACCGGTGGCGAGGAGTTCGCGCTGCTGCTCAACGACACCCGCCTGGACGAAGCGGCGCAGGTCTGCGCGCGCCTGCGCGGGCTGTTCCACGATCATCCGGACTGGGCGGGGATTCCGGGCCTGAAGGTCACCTTCAGCGCCGGCCTGGTCGAACTCGATGCCGCCGATCGCACCCCGATGCTGCTCTACCAGCGCGCCGACCGCGCGCTGTACCGCGCAAAAAGCGAAGGCAGGGACAGGACCAGCATCGGCTGAGCCCGAGGGGGCCCGCCTAGCGCGGCCAGCTGTTGGCGACTTTGCAGAACAGCTTCGCGGTCTGTTCGGTGTCGTACACCGCGCTGTGCGCCTCATCGGCATCCCAGCCCAGGCCGGCCGCCGTGGCCGCGCGCGCCAGCACGGTCTGGCCATAGGCGATACCGCCCAGGGTGACGGTGTCGAACACGCTGAAGGGGTGGAACGGGTTGCGCTTGTGGCCGGTGCGGTTGACCGCCGCGTTGACGAAGCCCAGGTCGAAGTGCGCGTTGTGCCCGACCAGGATCGCGCGCTGGCAACCGTACTTTTTCATCGCGGCCCGGATCGGGGCGAAGATGTGGTCCAGCGCATCGCGCTCGACCTTGGCCAGGCGGAACGGATGGTCCAGGATGATGCCGGTGATCTCCAGTGACTTGGGATCGATCTCCAGCCCCTCGGCCGGCACCACGTGGGCGCTGGCGGTCTGCCCGGGATAGAGCAGGCCGTTTTCGTCCATCTCGATCGGAACGGCGGCGATCTCCAGCAGCGCGTGGCGATCAGAGTCGAATCCGCCGGTCTCCACATCCACCGCCACCGGCAGGAAGCCGCGGAAACGGGTTGCCATCAAGCGCTGCGCAGCAGCGGGCAGTGCGTCGGCAGCAGCCGGCGCGTCGGAGCGGGGGAGGTCGTCAGTCATTGCGCCAGTTTAGCAGAGCGCCCTGTACGCCCCCCCGTGCTCAGGCGAAGACAGGCGTGCGTGCGCGGCGGCGCAGCAGGTGGTCCAGGCTCAGCGGGCCGGCGCCCTGCAGGGCCAGGGGCAGCAGCATGGCCATGAACAGCAGCGGCAGTTTGAAGTTGCCGAAGCCCTGGTCGGTGATGGCATAGCCCATCGCCAGCTCGCCCAGGCCCTCCCAGTGGATCGGCCAGTGCACGGCGGCAGTGGCGACCACGGTCAGCACCAGCAGGCTGCTGGCCGCCAGGCGGGTGCCCAGCCCGAGCAGCAGGCAGGCCGCGCCGACCAGCTCGAACCAGGTGGCGAGGTGCCAGTTGAGGGCCGCCGGCAACTGGTCGAACGGAAACGGGAAGGCCTGCTGCAGGTCCTCGAACCAGTTCTGGCCGCGCAGTTTTTCGCGACCCGACTCGAAATACTCCCAGCCCATCAGCAGGCGCAGGCCGAGCGGGGCGAACCACGGGGCAACACGGTCCAGCCGGTCGCGCAGCGCGGCCAGGTGAGGTGACTTCATCGGGGAGATTCCGTTGGGGAGGGATCAGGAAACGGGCGCGGCGGGGCCTATCACCCCGTTGCCATGAAATTGGCGCAGCAGGGCGGCGCCGGGCACGCGCAGCACATCGACCGCCAGGCCGTGTGCCTCGGCGAGATGCTGAAGGTAGGTGGCGCCGCTGTGGCCGGGATGCTGGCCGATCCGCTCCAGCAGTTGCGCGGCCATCGGGCTGATCGTGGCGAAGCGGACCTGGCCATCGGGATCGCGCCGGACCAGCAGCCCGCTAGGACCGGTATCTGGATGCTCCGGTGCATCCTCGGCGCCCAGCCGGTGCACCGGCCAGTGATAGAGCAGCGGCCAGGCCAGCGGCGAACGCTGCAGCGCCGCGGACATCGGGTCCAGGCCGGGGGAGGGCGGCAGGGGCTGCGCGTCGAGCTGGTACAGGGCCGTTTCCACCCACTCGTAGTGGGCCAGTTCGGCCAGTGCCGGGTGCGGCAGCGCGGGGTGTTGCTGCAACCACTGCACGAACTCGGCGGCCAGTGCGGTGAACAACGGGGTCTGCGCGGGGTGTCGGGCGAAGAACTGCCGGATCAACGTGGACCACGCCGCCTCGCCAAGCAGTCGCACGCAGACCGGGAAGCCGGTCCCAAGCAGTCCCAGCACGCTGTTGAACACCAGCCGCTGGTAGATCTCCAGCCGGCGTGCGTCCAGTCCGGCGGGTGCGGCGACATGGTCCGGGTCGCGCAGGTGCGCGGTGAACGCCCTCTGCTGCGCGTGCAGGTGCGAAGGGGCGTCAGTCATGCCCGGCTCCGGCATGGGCGGCCATCAGGCGGCGGATGGTATGCAGTTCGCCGCGCAGTTCGGCGTACGGGGGGAAATTGAAATCGCGTTCCAGCAGGGTCGGGCGCGCGCCGATGCGCGCATAGGTGCGGGCGAGCAGGTCCCAGACCGGGTCGATCACCGCGCTGCCGTGGGTGTCGATCTTCAGGTCGGGCGCTTCGTCCAGATGGCCGGCGACATGCAGGCAGACGATGCGCGCGGCAGGAAGCCCGGCGATGAACGTGTCGGCGTCGTAACCGTGGTTGCAGGCGTTGACGTACACGTTGTTGACGTCCAGCAGCAGATCGCAGTCGGCCTCGGCCAGCACGGCGTTGGTGAAGGTCAGCTCGTCCATGGCCGGTTCCGGGGCGAGGTAATAGGACACGTTTTCCACCGCGATGCGCCTGCCGAGCGCGTCCTGCACGCGGGCGATGCGCGCCGCGGTGTGGCGTACCGCCTCATCGGTGAAGGGGAGCGGCAGGAGGTCGTAGAGGTGGCCTTCATCGCTGCAGTAGCTCAGGTGTTCGCTGTAGAGCGGCACGTTGTGCCGCGCCAGGAAGCGTCCTACCTGGTCCAGCAGCACGGTATCCAGCGGCGCGGTGCTGCCCAGCGAGAGCGACAGCCCGTGGCAGGTCAGCGGGTAGCGCGTGGCCAGTTCGGCGAGTGCGTCGCCGGCTGGCCCGCCGACGCCGATCCAGTTTTCCGGGGCGCACTCGAGGAAGTCGACATCGCCGGCGGGCGCATCGCGCAGGTCCTGCAGCAGGGCCCGGCGCAGACCAAGGCCGGTCGCCGCCGCAGGCAGCGACGACCGGTCCAGGCCAGTGGCCAGCGCGTCAGTGCTTGGCACCGCACTTGCCTTCGCCGCACTTGCCTTCCGCCGTCTTCGTGTCGCCAGCAGCCTTGGCCTTGGTGCCGGTGGCCTTCGCTTTGTCGGCGCCGCACTTGCCTTCCCCACACTTGCCTTCGGCGGCCTTGGCACCGGTCGTTGCGGCCTTGTCGCCCGCCTTCGTCCCGGCCTTGCCGCCGTGCGCACCGCACTTGCCTTCGCCACATTTGCCCTCGGCGGCCTTCGTCGCCGTCTGGCCAGCCACCAGATAGCCCTGGGCCAGCTCGGTCATGCTCAACGCGGATGCCGAGGCGGTGACCCCCAGGCCTGCGGCCAGCGCAGTGGCCGCCAACAGGGACAGCGAACGGGTGGGTGTGCTCATCGGGTGGATCTCCTTGGAATGGGCCGGGGCCCGGGATGGCTGCGTGGGGGCAGCAGGTGCGGCCATGGTGGACCGACCCGACTCATCGAATCCTCACACAGGATTCAACGTTTCGTGAAGTGTGCGGGATTGCCAGCATGGCAACGCAACAGCAAGGCAAAAAAAAACCGCCACCCGGAGGCAGCGGCTTCTTCTTCCTGCGCTTCAGGCAGACCTCAGACGTGATCGGTACTGCTGGTCTCGTCGCGCTTCTCGCGCGGCGGCAGTACCTGCTCGCCATGCACCAGGAACCAGACGTTCTCGGCGATGTTGGTGGCATGGTCGCCCACGCGCTCCAGGTTCTTGGCCATGAACAGCAGGTGGGTGCACGGGGTGATGTTGCGCGGGTCTTCCATCATGTAGGTCAGCAGCTCGCGGAACAGCGCGGTGTACTGCGCGTCCAGGCGGGCGTCGTCGTCGCGCAGTTCCAGCGCCGCGGCGGCGTCGTTGTCGCGGTAGGCTTCGATGGCGCGGCGCACCTGCTGGGCGGCCAGGCGGCCCAGCGCACGCAGGCCCTGGATCTGCGGCAGCGGTGGCACCTTGCTCAGCGCGATCGAGCGTTTGGCCACGTTGGCGGCGTAATCGCCGATGCGTTCGATGTCGGCCGGAATGCGCAGGCCGGCCAGGATCTCGCGCAGGTCGCGCGCCATCGGCCCACGCAGCGCCAGCCGCATGACGTCGTGGCTGATCTGCTGCTCAAGCTGGTCGATGGCCTCGTCGTTGGCGATGATGCGCTGGGCGGCGTTCTCGTCGCGCTTCTCGATGACGTCCATGGACGCCTCCAGCTGGGCGACGGCCATCTCGCCCATGCGCACGATCTCGGCCACCAGGCGCTGCTGTTCTTCGTCGTAGCTCTTGACGATGTGGTCGTTGGGAAGATTCATGGTCTGCAATCCGGGTAGAGCCAGGCCGTGCCTGGCTGGGGCATTTGGTGAGGGGACAGCACCGATCAACCGAAACGACCGGTGATGTAATCCTCGGTCTGCTGCTTGTTGGGCTGCGAGAAGATCACTTCGGTACGGTCGTGTTCGATCAGGTCGCCCAGGTACATGAAGGCGGTGTAGTCGGAGACGCGCGCGGCCTGCTGCATGTTGTGGGTCACGATCACGATGGTGTAATCGTGCTTGAGCTCTTCGACAAGCTGCTCGATGCGGCTGGTGGAGATCGGGTCCAGTGCGGAGGTCGGCTCGTCGAGCAGCAGCACGTCCGGGCGCAGGGCCACGGCGCGGGCGATGCACAGGCGCTGCTGCTGGCCGCCGGACAGGCCCAGCGCGCTCTGGTTGAGCTTGTCCTTCACCTCGTCCCACAGCGCGCCCTGGCGCAGGGCCTGCTCGACGCGGTCGGTCATCTCCGACTTGGAGAGCTTCTCGTGGTGGCGGATGCCGTAGGCCACGTTCTCGAAGATGGTCATCGGGAACGGCACCGGCTTCTGGAACACCATGCCGACCTTGCTGCGCAGGCGGTTCATCGGGTACTTAGGCGAGAGGATGTTCTCCCCGTCCAGCATCACTTCACCACGCGCTTCCAACTTGGGGTACAGCGCGTAGATGCGGTTGAAGATGCGCAGCAGGGTGGACTTGCCGCAGCCGGAGGGACCGATCAGCGCGGTGACGCGCTTTTCCGGGATCTCCAGGTCGATGCCCTTCAGCGCATGGAACTTGTCGTAGTAGAAATCCAGCCCGCGAGCGGCCAGCTTGATCGGCGCCGGGGTCTGCAGGCTTTCATGCGAAGCCGGGACCACGATGCGCTGCATCGGCACGGCGTTGGAGAGATCGTTCATGGCGATGTCCGTGGAAAGGTCAGTCATGGGAGATACGGTTGCGCAGCAGGATGCCGCGCGCGGAAAGGCTGACCAGCAGCACGAACACGGTCAGCACCAGCGCGCCGGCCCAGGCCAGCACCTGCCAGGATTCGTACGGGCTGCCGGCGAACTGGTTCATCACCACCGGCACCGAGGCCATCGGCTGGAACACGTTGCTGTTCCAGTACTGGTTGCCGAAGGCGGTGAACAGCAGCGGGGCGGTTTCACCGGAGATGCGGGCCAGCGCCAGCAGGATGCCGGTCACGATGCCGGCAGCGGCGCTGCGGTACAGCACCTGCACCGTCACCTTCCACTGCGGGATGCCGAGCGACAGGGCCGCTTCACGCATCTGCGAGGGCACCAGCCGCAGCATTTCATCGGTGGTACGCACCACCACCGGCAGCACGATGAAGGCCAGCGAGAGCGCACCGGCGAAGGCCGAGAACTGGCCACCGGTCTGCATCACGTACAGGGTGTAGACGAACAGGCCCAGCACGATCGACGGCGCCGAGAGCAGGATGTCGTTGACGAAGCGGACCACCGTGCCGGTCTTGCGGAAGTTGCCGTACTCCGCCAGCCAGGTGCCGGCCAGCACGCCGAGCGGCGTACCGATGGCGATGGCCAGGCCGCACATCACCGCGCTGCCGAAGAAGGCGTTGGCCAGGCCGCCGTCCTGCATCGGCGGTGGGGTCATCTTGGTGAACAGGTCCAGGTTGATCCCGGCCAGGCCCTTGGAGGCCAGCGTCCACAGGATCCAGCCGAGGAAGAACAGGCCGAACAGTGCGGTCAGGCAGGACATCAGCAGCGCGACCACGTTGACGATGCGGCGGCGCAGGTACAGCGGTTGTGCATTGGCGGTGGACATCAGTTGCCCTCCTTGCGGGCCAGGCGCATCAGCATCAGGCGGGCGATCGCCAGCACCACGAAGGTCACCAGGAACAACACGAAGCCGAGCAGCAGCAGCGCCGACCGGTAGGTTTCAGTGGCTTCGCCGAAGTCGTTGGCGATCAGCGCGGCAATCGTGGTGCCCGGCTCAAGCAGCGAGGGCGACAGGCGCACGCTGTTGCCGATCACGAAGGCTACCGCCATGGTTTCACCCAGGGCGCGGCCGAGGCCGAGGAAGATGCCGCCGATCACCGCCGAGCGGGTGTAGGGCAGGACGATGTCCCAGCTGACTTCCCACTTGGTGGAGCCCAGCGCATACGCCGATTCCTTCAGGCGGGTCGGCACGGTGAGGAACACTTCGCGCATCACCGAGGAGATGAAGGGGATCACCATGATCGCCAGCACGAAGCCGGCGGTGAGCACGCCGATGCCCAGCGGCGGACCCTGGAACAGCGGGCCGATGATCGGCAACGTGCCGAGGTGATCGTTGAGGAACGGGGTGACGTACTCGGTCATCACCGGGACCAGCACGAACAGGCCCCACATGCCGTAGATGATCGAGGGGATACCGGCCAGCAGTTCGATGGCGGTGCCGACCGGGCCACGCAGCCAGCGCGGGGCGACCTCGGTCAGGAAGAAGGCGATGCCGAAGCTCACCGGCACGGCGATGACCATCGCGATCAGTGCGGTGACGAGGGTGCCGTAGATCGGTGCGAGGGCACCGAATTTGTTCTCGACCGGATTCCATTCGGACGAATAGAAGAAGCTCAGGCCCTGCTCCTGCAGGGCATGGCGGCCGCCCCACAGCATCGAGAGCGCGGCGCAGGCCAGGGCGACCAGCACCAGGATGACGGTGGCGATCAGGACCCAGCGGAACAGTTTGTCGTTGCGGGCATCACGCAGGTCGCGGAGGGACGGTGCGGGAACAGGCTGGGCGATGGCATTCATGGCTGAGGCGGGGGCCCGAAAAGAGAAGAGGTAGTGCCGGGCGCTGCCCGGCATCACGTTCGGAGCGTGGTGCGGCCGGGCAGCGCCCGGCACTACGGTCGGTCAGGCCCCCGCCGCGCGCGGGCCTGCCTTTTTCACTTGAACTCGCTGGTCCAGTACGCTTCGATCTGGGTCACCAGCTCGGCCGGCAGCGGCACGTAGTGCAGTTCGTTGGCCTGGGCCTGGCCCTTCTCGAAGGCCCACTTGAAGAACGCCAGGGTTTCCTTGCTGCGCTGGGCATCCTTGGGCTGCTTGTGCATCAGCATGAAGTTGGTGGCGGTGATCGGCCATGCCTGGTCGCCCGGGGCATTGGTGATGACCAGGTTGAAGTCCTTGGCGCTGGCCCAGTCGGCGCTGGCGGCGGCAGCGGCGAAGGTTTCCGCGCTCGGCTGCACCCAGTTGCCGGCGGCGTTCTGCATCGAGGCATACGGCATGCCGTTCTGCAGCGCGTAGGCCAGTTCGACGTAGCCGATCGAGCCCTTGATCTGCTTCACGTACGAGGCCACGCCTTCATTGCCCTTGCCACCCACGCCGTCCGGCCACTGCACCGAGGTGCCTTCGCCGACCTTGCTCTTCCAGTCCGGGCTGACCTTGGACAGGTAGTTGGAGAAGTTGAAGGTGGTGCCCGAACCGTCCGAACGGTGGACCAGGGTGATCTTGCCGTCCGGCAGTGTGACGCCCGGGTTGGCGGCGACGATGGCCGGGTCGTTCCAGGTCTTGACCTTGCCCAGGAAGATGTCGGCCAGCAGGGCGCCGCTGAGGCGCAGCTTGCCGGCTTCCAGGCCGTCGATGTTGACCACCGGGACCACGCCGCCGATGGCCGACGGGAACTGGCCGAGGCCGGCCTGGGCCAGCTCTTCGCTGCTCAGCGGTTTGTCGGAGGAACCAAAATCAACAGTGCCGGCCTTGATCTGGGCGATGCCGCCACCCGAGCCGATCGACTGGTAGTTGATCTTGGCGCCGGTGGCGGTGTTGTAGTCGGCCGACCACTTGGACACCAGCGGGAAGATGAAGGAGGCACCGGCACCGGAAATTTCGGCGGTCAGGCGGTCGCCCGCGGCGGGGGCGGCGGCGGGCGCGTCGGTGGCCGGCGCGGCGGCCTGGCCTTCAGCGCCCGGCTTGCAGGCGGAAAGACCCAGCGCGATGGCCAGGGAAAGGGCGGCGATGCTGGCCGTGTGCAGTTTCATGCGTCACTCCATAGCGGGACAAGGGCCGGTCTTTCCGGCGACGCGACTATGAAATGATGTTTTTGTTACAGCTTGATGACGCCGTGACCGGGCGCACGCAAAGCCTTGCGGCACAAGGGCCGGGCTCGCAGGGGCGGGCAACAAAAAGGCGCGGAACCTTGCGGTCCGCGCCCGATGGCGCCGGAAGGGGGAGAGAGGACCCTCCGGCGCCATTGCACTGTCCGGTGGGTTGCGTCGGGGGCGACGCCTACCGACCAACGGTCGGTACCTACCGGTAGGTCACCACCGTCGGTGGTGACCCCGTCGATCGATCAGTACTTCAGGTTCTGCGACCAGTAGGTCTCGATCTGCTTGACCAGGGTGTCCGGCAGCGGAACGTAGTCGAGCTGCTTGGCCTGGGCATCGCCGCTCTTGTAGATCCAGCGGAAGAACTCCTGGGTGGCCTTGGCGTTGGCGACGTTCTTGGGCTGCTTGCGGACCAGGATGAAGTTGGTGGCGGTGATCGGCCATGCATCGGCGCCCGGGGCGTTGGTCATGACCAGGTAGAAGTCCTTCGCGCTGGCCCAGTCGGCGCTGGCGGCAGCGGCGGCGAAGGAGGTGTCGCTCGGCAGCACGATCTTGCCCGAGGCGTTCTTCATCGCGGCGTAGGACATCTTGTTCTGCAGCGCGTAGGACAGTTCGACGTAGCCGATGCCGCCCTTGATCTGCTTCACGTAGGCGGCGACGCCTTCGTTGCCCTTGCCGCCGATGCCGACCGGCCACTGGACCGACGTGCCTTCACCGACCTTGGTCTTCCACTCCGGGTTGACCTTGGAGAGGTAGTTGACGAAGTTGAAGGTGGTGCCCGAGCCGTCCGAGCGGTGCACGACGGTGATCTTGCCGTCCGGCAGCTTCACGCCCGGGTTCAGTGCGGCGATCGCCGGGTCGTTCCAGGTCTTGATCTTGCCGAGGAAGATGTTGCCCAGGGTCGGGCCGTCGAGCTTCAGCGTGCCCGGAGCGATGCCGGCCACGTTGATCACCGGGACCACGCCGCCGATGACCGACGGGAACTGGGCCAGGCCGGCTGCCGCCAGTTCTTCCGGCTTCAGCGGGGCATCGGAGGAGCCGAAATCAACGGTCGCGGCCTTGATCTGGGCGATGCCGCCACCGGAACCGATGGACTGGTAGTTGACCTTCTTGCCGGTCGCGGTGCTGTAGTCGGCCGACCACTTGGACATGACCGGGTAGATGAACGAGGCGCCCGCGCCGGTCACATCGGCGGCATTGGCGGCGAACACGGACGACGCGGCGAGGACGGCAACGGCGGCGCGCGACTTGAAGGCGTGGATCACGGGGTGGCTCCTGGGATGGATGAAGGTGCGGGGTGTCCCGCCCGGTGCTCATTCCATAACGGTTCGATGACAGCGCAGCGACTGTCATATGACCACCTCGTGACACGCCTTCCGGGCGGGGTGTCACAACGGCTGCAACGCCTCCGGGACCGCGTAGCGGCGGCCGTCGAAGCGCAGCACGTGGCGCTCGCCTTCCACCGGCGTGTCCTGGTCGCGGCAGGTGTCGCCGTCCATCCAGCTGTGCGTGGTGACCCGGCGCTCGCGCAGGACGAGGTCGGCCATGCCGTGCCTGCCTTGCGGGCCGACCGCCATGGTGCGCGTCACGTCGGTGGATTCACCGGCGCAGCGGGTGTCCCACTCGGCCTGGAAACGACGCAACACCATCGGTGGGCCGAGCGTGCGCAGCGTGTCTGCCTGCACCGCCAGCAGCTGCACCTGTTCTTCGCTGAAAGGATTGGGCCCGGAGCCATTGCGCCGCTGCACGCGCAGGCCGAACGCGAGGGTGTCCGGCGCAAGCTGGTAGCGCGCGGTATCCAGGTGCATACCGTCGAAGAAGACCGCATCGCTGTCGAGTGCGCCGGACAGCACCGTCCATGCGCGCGTGGCGAGGGTGTCGGAATCGATCACCAGCACCTCCACATCGCCATCGCGGGAGTCGTTGTCGCCACCGTCGCGCCAGACGGGCGTGGCCAGCAGGGTCAGCTCGGGGCGCGCGGGCCAGCGCCGGCAGACGCTGGCGGCCGTGTCACGGGTGTAGCCGAGGCGATCGGGCAGCGCGCCGTCCGCCCGCACCACGTACGCCTCCTCTGCGGCGGCCTGGGCGTCGTGGCAGTCCTGCGCGTGGGCGGGCAGGGCGGCGGCACTGCACGCGACGGCCAGCAACAGCGGGAGTGCGATACGCATCGGGTCCATCCATGGGCAAAGGGCGCCCAGCATACCCGCGCACGGGCATGAAAAAAGGCGCAGCCGAAGCTGCGCCTTTGTGTCACACGCGTGTTGCAGGGCTTACCAGAAGAACTGCAGGCGCGCTTCGAGGATGTTCGGATCGTCGTTGACGAACGTACGGGCGGTGGAGCTGTACTTCTTGCTGTCCACCATCACGTAGTTCAGCGCGAACTTGGTGTTGGAGCGCCAGTAGTAGTTCACGCCCACGGTCCAGATGTCCATCTTGCCGCCGAGCACGCCATCGACGATCGGCGGGCGACCGGCCACCGGATTCGCCGACAGGTTGCCGTCGTTGAGGTCCATGTGGTCGTAACGCGCGCCCAGCTGCCACATGCCGCGGCCCGGCTCGTCCGGCAGGCCGGTGGTCGGGGTGCCTCCCTTGTAGCCCCAGGTCTCGCCGCTGATGTTCCACAGGCCGCTGACGTAGTAGCCGTCGCTGCTGTAGTTGTCGTGCGAGTAGCGCTTGGCCTTGCTGGTGTAGTACTCGGCCTGCGCCTTGAACGGGCCGCCGATGTACATCGCCTCGGCACCGATCGTGCTGACGCGGTCGGTGTCGACCAGGTTGCCGCTGTCGACCAGGCGCGCGGTGGCCAGGTCGGCGTTCGGACGGGCGCGCACGCGCAGGGTGTCCGCATCGGTGTCGTAGTCGACGTAGCTCAGGCCGAAGTGCAGGACCTGGCCCTTGTCATTGATCGGGGCCCAGGTACCACGCGCGCCGTAGCCGCTGCCGTGGGCCAGGTTGCGGGTCAGTTCGCGGCCGAAGCCGCTGGCGGTGACGGACCAGTTGTTGTCGCCGATGCTGTAGGCGCCACCGAGGCGGCGGGCCACTGCATAGGTGTTGGTGACCGCGGCCTTGGAGATGAAGTCGTTGTTCTTGGTGCTGGACAGTTCTTCCAGGCTGTTGGGCTGCTTGAACTGGCCGAACTGCACGAAGTGGTTGGCGTTGCCGGCCAGCTTGTACTTCAGGTTGGTGTCCAGGAACTTGTCGGCTTTGGCGTCGTAGCCCACCACCCATTCCACGTTGCCCGGGCCCTTGCCCTTGAGCACCAGCTCGGCGCGGCGCAGCTCGAACTCGCTGTTCTTGCCGTTGCCGGCGTCGCCGCCATTGAGGTCGGTCACATCGTTGTCGAACCAGTTGCCGTCGGCCTGGACCAGGCCCTCGAACGTGATTTCCGAACCGCCGATCACATCGATGGCCACTTCAGCGTGAGCGGCCGGAACGAACAGCGCAGCCGCCACGGCCGCAGTAAGAAGTTGGCGATGCAGTTTCATGGAAGGAGCCTTGCAGGCAGGTGGGAAGATGCTGCGCAGGCTAATTAGTGAAGATTGCGTAAATGTGACAGTTTCAGACAAACCGTCATCTGCCGTATCCCAAGCGGCGTCAGGGCTGCCATTTATGCCCGGCGGAGATGACCGCCGGGTTGCGTCCAGATGGCAATCGCGCCCCCGTTCAGGCGGCGGTCTTTTCCTTGAACCGGCACAGGTCGCGGATTACGCACTGCGGGCAGTCCGGCTTGCGTGCCTTGCACACGTAGCGGCCGTGCAGGATCAGCCAGTGATGCGCATCGAGCAGGAACTCGGCGGGGATCACCTTGACCAGCAGGTCCTCCACCGCGCGCACGTCCTTGCCCGGCGCCAGGCCGGTCCGGTTGGAGACGCGGAAGATGTGCGTGTCGACCGCCATCACCGGTTCACCGAACGCGGTGTTGAGCACCACGTTGGCGGTCTTGCGCCCAACGCCGGGCAATGCCTCGAGTGCGGCGCGATCGCGCGGCACCTCGCCGCCGTGCTGGTTGACCAGCATCGCGCAGGCGGCGATCACGTTCTTTGCCTTGGCGTTGTACAGGCCGATGGTGGCGATGTACTTCTTCAAGCCATCCTCACCAAGGTCGAGGATCGCCTGCGGCGTGTTGGCAACAGGAAACAGCTTGCGCGTGGCCTTGTTGACCCCGACGTCGGTGGCCTGCGCCGACAGCGCCACCGCCACCAGCAGTTCGAAGGGTGAGCTGTACTCCAGTTCGGTCTTGGGGTGCGGGTTGAGCTCGCGCAGGCGGGTGAACATTTCGATCACATCGGCCTTGGGCATGCGCGCGCTGCGTGCGGCGGTTTTCTTCATCGTGGTCATCAGGGAAAACGCCCAGCCGCCTTCGCCTTGGCGCGCGCGAGAATCGCGGCGGCGGCCGAGGGCAGGGCGGGTTTCTGGATGTCGGGTGTGGGAGGCGGCGCGCGGCGCGCCTCCCGTTCGGCGGCGCGGCGGGCGAGCCGCTGCCCGCGTTGGCGATAGCGTTCGCGTGCATCCCAGGCGCGCTGCAGCTGCTGCTGTGCGTGCTTGAGGCGCTGTGGCAGATCGGGATGGTCGGCCAGCAGGTGCTCGTCGCCCGGCTGCGGGACGTAGTCCATCAGGCCGGCCGCAAGCGCGGCGTCCCAGTGATCGTCAAGCACGAGTGCCAGCAGCTGCGCTGGCGAAGCGGTATCGGAAGGTGACATGGCTCAGCGGTTCTGGAACACCGGCGGGCGGCGCGCGAGGAAAGCGCTGGTGCCTTCGCGCATGTCCTCGGTGGCGAACATCAGGCCGAACTGCGCGCTCTCGTATTCCAGACCTTCGCCCAGCGCGCACTCGCCGCCGATGTGGATGGCATCCAGGATGCCGCGCAGCGCCAGGGGCGCGGCCGAGGCAAGCTGCGACGCCAGTGCGTGGACGCGGGCATCCAGATCGGTGGCCGGGACGACCTCGTTGACGATCCCCAACTGCGCGGCGCGGGCGGCGGTGATCGGGGCGCCGAGCAGGCACAGCTCCAGCGCGGCGGCGCGGCCACACAGACGCAGCAGGCGCTGGCTGCCACCGAAGCCGGGGATCAGCCCCAGGTTGATCTCCGGCTGGCCGAGTCTGGCGGTCTCGGCGGCCACCCGCAGGTGGCAGGCCATGGCCAGCTCCAGCCCGCCACCCAGCGCGAATCCATTGATTTTGCCGATGACCGGCTTGGGCATCCGCTCGATGCGCCGCATCAACCCCTGGCCCAGCAGCGAGAAATCACGACCCTGAACCGCGCTCAGGCCGTTCATTTCGGCGATGTCGGCCCCGGCAACGAACGCCTTGGGACCGGCGCCGGTCAGCACCACCACCCGCACCTCCGCATCGGCGGCCGCCGCGGCGAAGGCGGCATCCAAGGCTTCCAGCGTGGCCCGGTCGAGGGCGTTGAGCTTGTCCGGGCGGTTGACCGTCACGGTGCGTACGGCACCATCGTCCATAATCGCGATAAGGGCGTCGGCCACGGCAGGACTCCTGAAAACGTTAAAAAATAGTGATGTTGAACTCTTGAAACGAAGTCAGGTCAGAGCCTCCGTCGTTAGTGGCGGTTCAACGTTGCGGCGGCTATCCTAACCCGTCGCCTCAGGGCGGCCCAACGCGTCCTGAGTTACCACCCCTGGAGAAAAGTTTGATGAAGTTGCGTTCTATCGCGGTCGCCGTCGCGGCCCTGGCCCTGACGGGCAATGCCTTCGCCCAGGACACCTCGTCCGAAAAGGGCAAGCTGAGCTATTACTTCGGTTACGACTACGGTAACAACCTGGCTGAACTCACCGCACGCGGCGAGCAGCTGGACATCAACTCGGTGGTGAAGGGCCTGCAGGATGCCTACGCCAAGAAGCAGCCGTCGATCACGGCCGAGCAGTTGAAGCCCGCCGTCGAAGCCTTCCAGAAGCGTGAGCAGGGTCGTGCCCAGGCCGCCAAGGCCGAGTACGACAAGGCTGCCGCCGAGAACAAGACCAAGAGCACCCAGTTCCTGGCCGCCAACAAGGCCAAGGCCGGCGTGCAGTCGCTTCCGAGCGGCGTGCAGTACCGCGTGATCGAAGCAGGCAAGGGTGCCAAGCCGACCCAGGCCAGCACCGTGCAGCTGGAAGTGGCCGGTCCGTATCCGTTCGGCACCCGTCCGGCCGAAGCGCGCCCGGCCCAGCAGATCCCGGGCATCAAGGTCAGCGAAGTCGAAATGAAGGCCATGCGTGAAGCCCTGCTGCAGATGCCGGCCGGCTCCAAGTGGGAAGTGACGCTGCCGCCGGAGCAGGCCTATGGTGCCGATCCGCGCACGCCGTTCCCGCCGAACGTTGCGGTGCAGTTCGAAATCAAGCTCGTCAGCGTCAAGTAATTTCTGCAACATCAAGAACGCGCCGGTGGAAACACCGGCGCGTTTTTCGTTTCCGTGCATTCGCGCTACTGTTGAGCGGTCCAATCGATGGAAGAATCCCCGCATGCCGCGCCCACACCCTGCATCGGAATCTGCGCACTGGATCGCGCCGGTATCTGCACGGGCTGCCTGCGCACCGTGGATGAGATCACCCGCTGGCGAACCATGAGCCGACCCGAACAGCATCACGTCATGCAGCACACGCTGCCCCTGCGCGAACAATTGCGTCAATCGCTGCGCGGTTCGCTGGCCGAGCACGAACGCCTGCTGCGCGCGCTGCATCCGCTGGACCAGCCGCCGCAGGGCGATGGCTGGAACCGCAGCGAACTCATCGATCTCCTGCCGCCCGGCCCGCCGGTCGAAGCGGCCGTGCTGGCGGGCATCATTCCGCGCGAGGGCGGCGCCCAGGTGCTGCTGACCCGGCGTACCGACACGCTGCGCCACCATGGGGGGCAGGTCGGCTTCCCCGGCGGCCGCATGGAGCCGGACGACCGTGACGCCGTGGCGGCCGCGATCCGCGAGAGCGACGAGGAAATCGCGCTCAAGCACGACCAGGTGCAGGTGCTCGGGTATCTCGACCCGTTCGTGACCATCACCGGCTACCGGGTCATGCCGGTGGTGGCGGTGATCGATCCCGCGTTCGTGGCCGTGCCCGAGCCGGGGGAGGTCGCGGAAGTCTTCGAAGTGCCGCTGTCCTACCTGATGGATCCGGCCAACCTGCACCACGTCGAGATCGACCATCGCGGGCGCATCCGCCACGTGCTCGAATACGACTGGCCCGGGCAGCGGATCTGGGGCGCGACCGCCGCCATTCTCTACAACCTGCGTCGCCGCCTGGAGCAGATCGCATGACCACGCCACTGATCGATGTCACCGCCCTCGCAAAGGCCCTGGAGGAGGGCGCCACGCGCCTGATGGATGCACGGGCGACGGCCAGTGCCGCCCCGCAGCTGCGGGTGGTGGATGCGCGCTTCTCGCTCGCCGACCCGCAGTCCGGCGCGCAACTGTATGCACAGGGCCATCTGCCCGGTGCGCTGTACGCCGATCTCAACCGGGATCTGTCCGATCTCGGCCGCACCGGCCATGGCCGTCACCCGCTGCCGGACAGCGATGCGTTCGCCGCGCGCCTGGGCGAGTGGGGCATCGGGCCGCAGACCCGGGTCGTGGTCTACGACGCCGGCGACGGCAGCATGGCCGCCGCGCGCCTGTGGTGGCTGCTGCGGCTGGTCGGACATGCGCACGTGCAGGTGCTCGATGGTGGCTTCGCCGCCTGGCAGGCGGCTGGTTTGCCGGTGACGGCGGCGCTGCCGCAGGTGTCCCCGTTGCCGCCGTACCCCGGTCGTTTCGACCGCAGCCGGATCGCCTCGGTGGAGGAGGTGCAGGCGCGATTGAAGCACGCGCCGGGCTGGCTGATCGATGCGCGGGCCGGTGAACGCTTCCGTGGCGAAGTGGAGCCGTTGGATCCGGTCGCCGGCCACGTGCCCGGCGCGGTGAATCGTCCCTTCGCGTTGAACGTGCACGACGGGCGGTTGCGCCCTGCGGACGATCTGCGTGCGGCGCTGCAGCCGCTGATCGGCACCCACGCGCCGGACGAGGTGGTGTTGATGTGCGGCTCCGGCGTCACCGCCTGCCACCTGCTGCTGGCGATGGACATCGCGGGCCTGGAAGGTGCGCGGATCTATGCGGATTCGTGGAGCGGCTGGGTCAGCGACCCGTCGCGTCCCGTCGCCACCGGCTGATAAGGCCACGATGACGGCCACGGCCAATGGCGCGGTAGGTGCCGACCGTTGGTCGGCACACCCTCTCAGCCACGCAGTTCCTGCAACGGCACTGCCGCCAGCACGCGCGGCCACGGGAACAACGGACCCGGATCGCGCTTGCGTGGCACGCGCCGCTCCGGATCATCGCTGGCCACTTCCTCGCGCGTATCCAGCCACTCATGGCCGGCGATATGTGCCAGCGCCGGCAGCGTCCCGCACAGATACTGCAGCAGATCGATCAGGGCCGCGATCTGCACATCGGGGTAGGGCTCGTCCATCGCCTGGTGCCGGGAATCCCACCAGTGCGGGTAACGCCCGGTGTTGACCAGTTCGATGCCGATCGAGCGCGGATTGAAGCCGCTGACCTGATGCGCGACGCGGTCCAGCGCCACGTACTGGACGATGCGTCCGTCGCGGTCGATGTAGTAGTGGCCGCTGTTGCCGGTGCCGCTGTCATACAGCACCCGTTCGCCGTAGGCGCGCGCCATGGCCAGATCAGGCAGTTCGGTGCAGTGGATGACCACCAGATCGATGTCGTCGTGCGTGCGCGGCAGCAGCCTGTCCTGGTAGGGCAGGGGCTGTGCATCGATGGCGGGCGGGGCGCGGTCGGGCATGCGGCGATGCTAGCATTTGGGCATGAACGCTCCTATCGATTCCCGCGCGGTACGCGCATGAGCCGCGGCCACTGCATCCTCTCCCACGGCTTTGAAAGTGGCCCCGACGCGATCAAGGTGACCGCCCTGGCCGAGGTGGCCGAACGCCTGGGCTGGACCCACGAGCGCCCCGACTACACCGACCTGGACGCCCTGCGCGAGGTCAGCAGCCTGGGCGACGTGCGGGCCCGCCTGCAGCGCCTGGTCACCCTCGCCGCCACCCGTGCCGCCGAGGGCCCGGTGGTGCTGGCCGGCTCCAGCCTGGGGTCCTACATTTCAGCCATCGCCTCGCTGCAGGTGCCGGTGCGTGGCCTGTTCCTGATGGTGCCGCCGACCCGGATGGGGCCGATGCCGGCCCTGGACGCGGCCCGCGTGCCGACCAGTGTGGTGCATGCCTGGCACGACGAGCTGATCCCGCCGGCCGAGGTGATCGCCTGGGCCCAGGCCCGCTCGGCCCGCCTGCTGATGGTGGATGACGGGCACCGGCTGACCGACCACGTCGAGGCCTCCTGCCGGGCGTTCGAGGAATTGCTGGCCTCGCTGTAACCGGGCGATCCCGCCCACGTCACGTACAATGGCCACCCGGGCTCCGTGCCCGGCTGCTTGCCGTGCCCGTGGGCACCCCCTCTCCGCTGACCTGCGATACCGATTCCGTGAAATTCTTTGTTTCCTGCGCCAAGGGCCTGGAGTATCTGCTCGCCGACGAACTGTTGGCGCTCGGCCTGGACAAGGCCACCGCCACCATTTCCGGCGTCAACGCCGAGGGCGAGCTGGCGCAGGCACAGCGCGTGGTGCTCTGGTCGCGCCTGGCCAGCCGGGTGCTGTGGCCGCTGGCCGAGTTCGAGTGCCCGGACGAGGGCTCGCTCTACCAGGGCGTGTCGGCGATGGCGTGGGAGCAGCACATCAGCCCCGAGCTGACCCTGTCGGTGGACGCGCATGTGTCCGGTACCGAGATCACCCACGCGCGCTTCGCCGCGCAGCGGGTCAAGGATGGCGTGGTCGACAGCCTGCGCGCGCAAGGCCTGGAACGGCCGTCGGTGAACGTGGAGTTCCCGGACGTGCGGATCAACCTGTCGCTGCGCAAGGGCCGGGCCACGATCTCGATCGATCTGGGCGGTGGCCCGATGCATCGCCGCGGCTGGCGCATGGCGCAGAACGAGGCGCCGCTGAAGGAAAACCTGGCCGCTGCCGTACTGCTGCGCGCCAACTGGCCGAAGATCCACAGTGAAGGCGGTGGCCTGCTCGACCCGATGTGCGGCAGCGGCACGCTGCTGATCGAAGGCGCGCTGATGGCCGCCGACGTCGCCCCGGGCCTGCAGCGCCACGGCAGCATTCCGCCGAGCCGCTGGCTGGGCTTTGACCGCGAGAGCTGGAACACCTTGATGGCCGAAGCGCGCACGCGCGAGGAAGCCGGCCGCGGTGCGCTCAACCAGGTCATCCACGGCAGCGACATCGATCCGCATGCGATCCGCGCAGCCAAGGAAAATGCCGAGACCGCCGGTGTCTCGCACGCAATCTGGTTCGGCGTGCGCGACGTGGCCGATGTGCAGGTGCCGCTGCAGGAAACCGGCTGCGTCGTCTGCAATCCGCCCTACGACGAGCGCCTGGCCGCCGATGCCCTGCTGTACCGCCGCCTCGGCGACGCGCTCAAGCGCGCGGTGCCGCAGTGGCGTGCCAGCCTGCTGTGCGGCAGCGCCGACCTGGCTTTCGCCACCGGCCTGCGTGCCAACAAGAAGTACCAGCTGTTCAACGGCGCCATCGAGTGCGCGCTGATCGTCTGCGACCCGATCGCGGTGCCGCAGCGCGAGAACACCGGCCAGCCACGCGAGCTCAGCGAAGGCGCGCAGATGGTGGCCAACCGCCTGCGCAAGAACATCAAGAAGTTCAAGACGTGGCGGACGCGCGAGAGCATCACCTGCTACCGCGTCTACGATGCCGATCTGCCCGAGTACGCGGCCGCCATCGATGTCTACGAAGAAGACGGCGGTGCCCGCCGCACCTTCCTGCATGTGCAGGAATATGCGGCCCCGGCGACCATTCCGGATGTCGATGTGCGTCGTCGTCGCAACGAGCTGCTGTCGGCCGCGCGCGAGGTCTTCCAGGTGCCGGCCGAGCAGGTCGCGCTGAAGTCGCGCGAGCGTGGCAAGGGCGGCAGCAAGTACGGTCGTTTCGAGCAGCGCGGCGAGTTCGTGCTGGTGCGCGAGAACGATGCCCTGCTGCGCGTGAACCTGTTCGACTATCTGGATACCGGCCTGTTCCTGGACCATCGCCCGCTGCGCTGGCACATGGCACAGGAAGCCCAGGGCAAGCGTTTCCTCAACCTGTTCTGCTACACCGGCGTCGCCTCCGTGCAGGCCGCCGTGGCCGGTGCCGCGAGCACCACCAGCGTGGATCTGTCCGGTACCTACCTGCAGTGGTGCGCCGACAACCTGGCCTTGAACGGCAAGGGTGGCAGCCAGCACCAGTTGATCCAGGCCGATGCCCTGGCGTGGCTGGAGGCGGAGCGTCACCGCTTCGACGTGATCTTCTGCGATCCGCCGACGTTCTCCAACTCGGCCCGCGCCGATGATTTCGACATCCAGCGCGAACACGTGCGCCTGCTGCGCGCGGCCGTGGCGCGCCTGAGCCCGGAAGGCGTGCTGTATTTCTCCAACAACTTCCGCCGCTTCAAGCTGGACGACGAAGCGATCAAGGAATTCGCGGAGTGCAAGGAGATTTCGCCCGAGACCATCGGTGCCGACTTCGAGCGCAACCCGCGCATCCACCGCGCGTGGGAACTGCGCCGCTACGGCGCCTGACGGGAAGGGGCTGACATGGACGACAGCCAACTCCACGCCGACGGGCTGCTGCTGCGGCCGTTCGAGGATGCCGACGCCGCCGCGTTCGCAGCGGCGGTGCGTGAATCGGCCGAGGGTATGCGGCGCTGGATGCCGTGGAGCTCGGTCGACTACAGCGTCGAGCAGGCGCTGCAGTGGTTCCAGGCCTGCCGGGACGGCTGGGCGGCAGGCACGGCCTGCGAGTACGGGGTATTCGACCGTGACACCGCCGCCTTCGTTGGCGGCGCGGGACTGAACAAGATCCAGGCCGACCCCCGGTTCTGCAACCTGGGGTACTGGGTCCGGCAGGCGTGTCGCGGCCAGGGTGTCGCGCCCCGCGTCGTGCAGGCGCTGGCCGTCCAGGCATTCGGGCCGCTGGGCCTGCATCGGGTGGAGATCGTCGTGGCCGTGGGCAACCTCGCCAGCGAACGGGTGGCGGTGAAGTCCGGCGCCCTGCGCGAGGGCGTGGCGCGCAACCGACTGGTCATCGACGACCGTCCTGCCGCAGCGCACATGTTCTCACTGGTGCCCTGAGCGGCGATCGCGATGCGGCTGCGTGGCTGTTCCCCTCAGCGCGCGATGAGCGCCACCGCCAGCCCCACCACCGGCAACGCCCACGCCAGCGGCGCGATCCAGCGCGGGCGGTATGGATACAGCCCGAACGCGATCAGCACCCCGCTGATCGTCAGCGCGCCCAGCCACAGCACCGGACCGATCGCCCAGCCGTGGTCCAGCACACACAGCGCGAATGCGACGGTCAGCAGCGCCCAGCCCACCCAGCGCCATACCCGCATGCGGGATGCGCTGGCGCCGGCTTTGCCATGCAGGTCCAGCTGGTGCTTGTCCATGGCCAGCGACAGCGCCGTGAATGCCGAGAAGGTCAGCGTGATCGCGAGCAGCATCATGCCGTGGCCTCCGCCGCGGCCGCCTGCTGGCGACGCTTCTTTTCGGCCGCGCTCAGCGGGGGCTGCCAGCGCTGCATGCGATGGCCGCAGTAGGCCAGCATCGCGCCGAAGGCGAGCATGGTCAGGTCGAACCCGGCCAGCACCCAGTCACCGCTACGCAGGGTCACGCCCAGATGCGCATGCGTGGTGAGTGCGTTGACCACCGGGATCAGGGCGAACAGCACGCCACCCAGATACAGCTGCCAGGTCCACATCATCCGCTTCGGCCAGACGAAGCCGGCCAGCAAGGCAGCGGACCAGGCATAGAAGAAGGCATTGACCTCGGCATCGGAACGCTCGGCCATGTGGACGGGCAGCAGCCGGTTGGCCAGGAAGTAGGTCGCGAACGCGATCGGCAGGCCGGCGACCGCGCCGATGTTGAGCGCGTCGACCAAGCGCAGGCCGAAGCCGGTCTTGCCGGACTTGGCGTGCTTGGGCCGCTCCTTGACCGCCCACAGGACCACGCCGCTGGCGACCATCAGGCAGCCGATCAGGCCGGACAGGAAGAACAGGGCGCGCAGGCCCCAATCCGCGAAGCGGGCCAGGTGCAGGCCGTACATCACGCCGCGGGTCTGGGTCGCGCCGCCCGAGGCCGGGCTGGCCTCGATCAACTGGCCGGTGATGGCATTGAAACGCAGCGACGGGGTATCCACCGACAGGCGCTTTCCATCGCGCTGGGTGATGTCCACGATCGCGTTGGCCGCGCCCGGGTGGTACAGGGTGAAGCCGGCCACGTCCGCGCCCTTCCATTCGGCGCGGGCGCTGTCCAGCAGTTGCTGGATCGGCAGCGGCGTGGCGCGTCCCTCGGCGGGGGTCTCGATCTCGGCCAGGCGCGCGAAGGCCTCGCTGAAGAACGCCTCCTCGTCCTTGGGGTAGGCCACGCTCACGCCCCACGGCAGGTACATGAACATCAGGGTGACGATGCCGGTGTAAGTGATCATCGCGTGGTACGGCAGGGCCATCACCGCGCTGACGTTGTGGAAATCCAGCCACGAACGCAGGCCCTTTTCCGGACGGAAGGTGAAGAAGTCCTTGAAGATCTTCTTGTGCGTGATCACGCCGGTGATGATCGCCACCAGCATGAACATCGCGCAGAACCCCACCAGGTAACGCGCCCAGTACACCGGGATGTAGTGCAGGTCGAAATGCAGGCGGTAGAAGAAGTCGCCACCGCGGGTCTCGCGCGCGGCGATCTCCTCGCCGGTGTTCGGATCGACGGTGGCATCGCCGAAGCGGCCACCGCCGCGCCGGCGACGCTCGCCTTCCACCGGTGGCTTGACCATCGATTCGGGGTTGCGCCAGAACATGCGCATCGCCGGGTTGCGCGGGTCGGGCAGGGTGACGTTCCAGCTCTCGGCCTGCGGGGCCTTGTGCTGCAGGAAGGTCAGCGCACGTTCGGCGGCCACGTCGGCGGTGACGCTGCTGCGCGGCAGTTCCGGGCGCATCCAGCGGCTGATCTCTTCGCGGTAATAGCTGGCGGTGCCGGCCATGAAAATCAGCAGCAGCAGCCAGCCGACCAGCAGGCCGGTCCAGGTGTGCAGCCAGGCCATCGACTGGCGGAAACCATTTTTCATGCGGCCCCCTGCAGCAGGCGGGTGCCCACCCAGAACAGCACGGTTGGAACCAGGATGCCGACCCAGGCGCGCAGGGCGGTGCGGGTGGCGAACGCCCACAACGCCGCGCAGGCGCACAGCACGATCGCCACCAGCATGCCGGTCAGCACGGCCTGGCCACGCGCGATCGGCAGGGCGACGGCGAAGAACATCGAGCAGGTGGCGGCCAGTGCGTAGCCGCCGAAGATCGCGGCGAGCGAGCGTGACAACACACCCAGCCAGGGGCGGGTGAAGAAAGAACCAAGACGGTTGAACCTGGCGCTGGCGTTCGGCGTGCTGTCCACGGAAACCTGCTGATCGATCGGGGAAACGGGCATCACCGGCCGCAGCCGGTGATGAATGATAGTGGCCATCCGTGGCCGTGTTCACTGCGCGTCGCAGTGGTCCCTTGGAGCCGGTCTCAGAGCTTCCAGCGCAGGTTCAACATCACGTTGCGCGGTTCGCCCCAGTACACGCCGTTGTAGAAACCGACGTTGCTGTAGTACTTCTTGTCGAGCAGGTTGTTGACGTTGAGCTGCGCGGAGAAGTTGTCGTTGAAGCGGTAGCCGGCGAACACATTCACCAGGTAGAACGCATCCTGGGTGATGAATGCCGACTCGGTGCGGCCGCTGGTCGCGTAATCGGCGCGCGGCTTGGTGCTGGTGCGGTAGATCCGGCTCTGCCAGGTCACGCCGCCCCCCAGCGAGAGACGGTTCCACTCACCGCTCGGGCGCCAGCTGGTGTTGAGCCGGAAGGTGTCCACCGGGTTGGTGGTGTTCTGCGCCACGCCGGCCTGGTTGCGGATGGTGGTGTGCGCGAAACCGGCCGAAAGGTTCCAGTTCCCGGTCAGGCTGCCCTGGGCTTCCAGTTCCCAGCCCTTGACCTTGTTGCCCTTGCCGGTGGACCGGTAGGCGCTGGTGCCATCGGGCAGCGAGGCGGCCGGCACCGAATCATCGAGCTCGGCGACATTGTCCTTCTCGCCCTTGAATACGGCGGCGGAAGTGTTCAGTCGGCCACCGAAGAATTCACCCTTCAGGCCGGCCTCCCACATGTCACCGACCACCGGCTCCAGGTAGTCGTTGTT
Organism: Stenotrophomonas sp. JAG2; assembly: GCF_041080745.1. Classification (NCBI taxonomy): domain Bacteria; kingdom Pseudomonadati; phylum Pseudomonadota; class Gammaproteobacteria; order Lysobacterales; family Lysobacteraceae; genus Stenotrophomonas; species Stenotrophomonas sp. JAG2. The sequence goes on from NZ_JBEUMH010000003.1 coordinate 256,903, forward strand.
CTTGTCGCGGTAGTCCTGCGGCTGGAAGATGTCGGTGTAGCTGGCGTAGGCGCTGAACTGCCTGCTGAAGTCGTAGACCAGGCCGAAGTAGGGGGTCAGCGAGTCGTCCGGCTTGTAGCCGCCGCGGGTGGTACCGGTGCGGTTGCCTGCCGCATCGTTCGTGTAGCGCCAGCTGCGGGTTTCCCAGCTGCCGTAGCGCGCGCCGAGCACGGCCAGCAACGGGTCGGCCAGCTGCAGGCGGGCGGCCACGTAGGCAGCCTTCTGCGTCAGCTCGTTCTCCGAGGCCAGCCAGTCATGCCGGGTGAGCGGCAACGGGGCGACGTCACCGGTCCAGGTGCGCCAGTCCGGTACAACGTCGTAGCCCGGCGGCTGGGTGAATTCCGAGGCAGGCGATTCGCCCTTGCGAACCGACTGGCCGACACCGAGGACCAGCTCATGCTCGCGGCCGAACAGCTGGAAGGTGCCGCTGGCGTTGAGGTCGAACACGTTCATTTCGCTGCGTTCGGCGAAATGCGAGAGGTAGGCGCGCACGCCGGTACCATCCGGCGCGGGATAGCCCTGCGCGCCGTACCAGACGTCGCCATCGGTGTTGCGCTTGGCCTGGGTTGCGCTGGCCTTGAGGGACCAGCCGTTGCCGAGCTGCTGCTCCAGGCGCACGAAGGTGGTCTTCTCCACGATAGGCCAGCTGCTCCAGCTCGCCGAAAGGTTGGTCGAGCGCGGCAGGTTGGCCGGGGTGCCGTCCGGACCCCAGTACGGCACCACGCCCCAGGTCACGCCCTTCGTTTCCGGCGACTGGTAGTCGTAGCCGACTTCGAACAGGGTGCTGTCGGTCAGGTCGGCCTGCACGATGCCGTAGAACACGTCCTTGTCGAGACGGTACACATCGCGGAAGGAATCGCTTTGCTGCTTGGCGGCGACGAAGCGCGCACGCACGCGGCCGTCCAGCGCGACCGGGCCGCCGATGTCGGCTTCCAGGCGCTGGTTGCCCCAGCGGCCCACAGTCAGGCCGGCGCTCATCGCCATCTCCTGGGTCGGGCGCTTGCGGACCATGTTGATGGTGCCCGACGGATCACCGGCGCCGGTGGTCAGGCCAGTCGCGCCGCGGACCACTTCGATGCGCTCGTAGATCGCGCTGTCGGTGTTGGTCTTGAGCGAGCCACCAAACGTGTTGAGCATCCCGTCGATCTGGAAATTGGTGATGCTGTAACCGCGCGAGATGTAGTTGATGCGCTCCGAATCGGTGACCGACACATGCACGCCGGTGACCTGGCCCATCACGTCGGACAGCGCGTACAGGCCCATGTCGTCCAGGCGCTGGCGGGTCAGCACGGTGACCGACTGGGGGGTGTGGCGCAGCGACAGGTTCAACTTGGTGGCGGTGCTGGCCTGCTTGACCGTGTAGGCGTTGGGAATCTCGCCGTCGGCGGTCACCTTGATCGTGTCCAGCGTGGTCGCCTCATTCGGCTCGGCCTCGGCGAAGGCCGGCAGCGCCGGGCCGGCGAGGGCAGCAACGAGGGCAGCAACGAGGGCGATCGTCAACAACGATGGTCGGGACAACGGTGACGCGGACGAACGGGACATGGCAACACTTCCAGTGTGAGAGGCGGCAGCACGCGCGCGCAGCGACGCTGCAGAGGCAGCAAGGCAGGCGAGGCAGCGGATCAGGAGGTGTACACGGGGCGTTGCGCGGGGAGGGCGTGGTGCATCCGGGCGCCGATTGGCTAGGCGTACAGCCGATCCGTGAATGATAGTCATTATCATTTCGTTAGACAAGCGTCACGGCGGTGTCGGGAGCGGGTAAACGCCGTGCGCTGGCGTATGTCTGGCGGTCTGCAGGACCGTCGCCTGTGTGTCACGGCCGGGCAATATCGCGTCAACAGACTGTGAGGATGTCGTGACACGCCGTCACTGCATCCCCCATCTGTTCGTTCGCGGAGTCGTCAGTGAATCGTTGTGCCCTTGCTGTTGCGGTGCTGTCCGTCCTTCCCTTCGCCACGGCCGCCGATGCGCGCGCCGAGGCCGCCCCGGCAGGGAATGCCGCGGCCCCCGCCACCCTGGACACGATGATCGTCACCGGCACGCGCGGCAGCAATCGCACGCAGTTCGACACGCTGGCCCCGGTGGACGTTTTCTCGCAGGAAGAGATCCAGGCGATCGAATCGTCCGACCTCAACGATGTGCTGGCGCAGCTGGTGCCGTCGTTCGTGGTGCAACGCATGCCGATGAACGACGGCCTGGTGTTCGTGCGGCCGGCCACGCTGCGTGGCCTCTCGCCGGACCAGACCCTGGTGCTGGTCAACGGCCGGCGCTTCCACCGCTCTGCGCTGCTCGGTGCACGCGGTGCGCAGGGCCCGGACCTGGCCCAGATTCCGGTGCATGCGATTCAGCGCATCGAAGTGCTGCGCGACGGTGCGTCGGCGCAGTACGGCTCGGATGCCATCGCCGGCGTGATCAACATCATCCTGGATGATCGCGTCGGGGGTGAGCTGTCGCTGGGCCTCTCCGAATACAGCGAGGGCGATGGCACCGGCCGCAAGATCGGCGGCCGGCACGGCTTCGCATTGGGCGACAAGGGCAGCCTGTCGCTGTTCGCCGACTGGGACAAGTCCGATGCCACCTCGCGCAGCCGCCAGCGCGCCGATGCGATCGCCTTCCAGACCGCGCATCCGGATCTGGTCGTGCCCGATCCGGTGCAGCGCTGGGGCCAGCCGGACCTGGAGAACCGCCATTTCGGCGTCAACCTCACCCTGGCCTTGAACGACAGCGTCGACCTTTACGGCTTCGGTCTGTACGGGCACAGCGAAGGCGTCAGTGATTTCAACTGGCGCAATCCCGATGGCACCGCCTCGGTCTACAACCGCAGCCGCGTGTTCCCCGGCTGGGATGCGCGCAGCCTGTACCCGACCGGCTTCAGCCCGAAATACGGCAACGAGCAGGACGACCTGCAGGGCGTTCTGGGCCTGCGTGGCTACTGGGGCGAGCGCTGGCGCTGGGATGTGAGCGGCTCCTATGGGCGCAACCGCATCGACTACACGCTGGGCAATTCGATCAACGCCTCGCTCGGCCCGGACAGCCCCACCTCGTTCTACCTTGGGCGCCTCTCGCAGGAAGAGAAGAACCTCAACGCGGATATCGTCTATTCGCTGCCGGTCAGCGCGCTGGCCGCGCCGATCAACATCGCCTTCGGCGCGGAGACGCGCGAGGAAACCTACGGGGTGGATGCCGGTGATCCGGCGTCCTATGCGATCGGCCCGGGGGCGGTCACCGGCCTGGCCGGTGGTGCCAACGGTGCGCCGGGTTTCAGTGCGGCCAATGCCGGGCGCTGGAGCCAGCGCAGCCGCGCGGCCTACATCGATGTCGAAGCCCCGTTGACGGCACGCTGGACGGTCGGCGCAGCCACCCGCTACGAGCACTTCTCCGCCTTCGGTGAAAGCGTGGACGGCAAGCTCTCCAGCCGCTTCGAGTTCACCCCGGACCTGGCGGTGCGCGGCTCGGTCTCCACCGGCTTCCGTGCGCCGACCCCGGGCCAGCTCTACACCCAGAGCACCCAGCAGGGCCTGGATACCGTGACCCTGCAGGTGTTCACCACTGGCCGCCTGTCGCCCAGCGATCCGCTCGCGATCCAGCTCGGTGCCCAGCCGCTCAAGCCGGAGCAGTCGCGCACCGCCTCGCTCGGCCTGACCTGGAAGAACGACCTGGGCTTCTCCGGCTCGGTGGACCTGTACGACATCAAGGTCACCGACCGCTTCAGCCAGTCGGCCTCGTTCGCGGTGCCGGCCGGCGTGCCCAACCCGCTGGCGTACACCTCGGTGAGTTTCTACACCAACGATTTCGATACCACCACGCGCGGTGTCGACGTGGTCGCCAGCCACACCACCGCACTCGGCGCGGGACGACTGAGCACCACGCTGGGCTACAACTACAACCAGACCCAGGTGGACAGCGGTGCCACCGGCGTGGCCACCAATGAAAGCCAGCGCCGCATCTTCGAAGAGCGCCTGCCGCGGCAGAAGGCCACCCTCGGCAGCACCTACGCGTGGGGCCGCTTCAGCGTGCTCGGCAAGCTGCGATACTACGGGGCATGGACAGACTCTTCGGGCAATGCCACCGGCGACATCTTCCAGCGCTTCGGGGCGATGAGCTTCGTCGATCTGGCCGTGAGCTGGACTGTCACCGAGCAGCAGACGCTGCGGATCGGCGCGGACAACCTGTTCGACCGCTACCCGGACGAGGCCAGCTTCCAGGCCAGTCGCGGCCTGATCTATTCGCGGAACGCGCCGTATGACACCGACGGCCGCAACCTCTACGCCGAATACCGGATCCGCTACTGATGGACCGGCAACGACGCTCTCTGCTGCGGGGCGCACTGGCCCTGCCGGTCGCCACGGTACTTTCCGGCACGACCGCCATGGGTGCTGAACCGATGGCGCTGCCGGCAGTGGGCACGCGTACGCCCACAGAGCTTGCCGCCGACGAAACCTGGTGGGCGCAGGTCCGCGCGCTGTACGACCTCACCGATGAGGTCGTGATGCTGGACAACGGCTACTGGGGCGCGATGGCGCGCCCGGTGCTGCAGGCCTACCAGCAGGCCACTACCACGGTGAATGCCGGCAACGCCTGGTTCGGGCGCCTGGCGTTCCCGCCGCTGTTCGAACAGGCCCGCGTGCGCCTGGCGCAGGTGCTGGGGGTGGAGACCGACGAGATCGTGCTCACTCGCGGTGCGACGGAAGCGATGCAGGTGCTGATCGGCAGCTACCGCGGGCTGTCACCGGGCGATGCGGTGATGTACGCGGACACCGACTACGACAGCATGATCAGCGCGATGCAGTGGCTGCAGGCGCGGCGCGGTGTGCAGCCGGTGGCGATCACGCTGCCCGAGCCATTCGACCATGACAGCATCGTGGAGACCTACCGCCGCGCGCTGGCCGCCAACCCGCGCGTGCGCCTGCTCCTGCTGACCCACGTCAACCATCGCAACGGGATGCTGCTGCCGGTGGCCGAGATCGCCGCGCTGGCGAGGGCGGCCGGCGTGGAGGTGGTGCTTGATGCGGCGCATGGCATCGGCCAGGTGGATACGCCGCTGCGCGCGCTGGGCGTGGATTTCATCGGGATCAACCTGCACAAGTGGATCGGCGCGCCGGTCGGTGTCGGCGCGGTGTATGTCCGCCGCGGACGGGTGCGTGATCTGGATCCGTACATGGGCGAGCAGGACCACGACGACATCCGTACCCGCGTGCACACCGGCACGGTCAACTTCGCGGCGTACATGGCACTGCCGGTCGCACTGGACCTGCACGAGCGCATCGGCGTGGCCAACAAGCGTGCGCGCCTGCTGCGCCTGCGCAATCAGTGGATGGACGCGTTGCGAGGCGACGCGCGCATCCAACTGCTGGGCTCGGACGACCCGCGGTTGTCCAGTGCGATCACCTCGTTCCGGCTGCGCGGGCAGACCACGATGCGCGACAACACCGCCACTTCGCAGCGGATGGTGAAGCAGTCCGGGGTGTTCGTGGTGCCACGCGAGGGGTTGGCCTCCGGCGCCTGCCTGCGGGTGACGCCGGGCATCTTCAGCACGCCGGCGCAGATGGACGCACTGGTGGCGGCGGTACGCGCGGTCGCCGGCTGAGGCACCCGACGACGCTGGCGGTGACCTCGCCAGCGTCCGGCGGCAGGCCCGACGCGGGTCGGGCTACCAGTGGAACCACACCGTCAGCGCGTGCAGGATCACGCCGATCAGGCCACCCACCAGGGTGCCGTTGAAGCGGATGAACTGCAGGTCGCGGCCCACGCTCAGTTCCAGCTGCTCGACCAGGTGGCGTTCGTCCCAGCTCTTGACCGTCTGCGCGATGTGCTCGGTCACGCCGCTGCGCAGGCGGGTGGTCAGGCGCTCGGCACCGTCCATCAGGTGCTGGTTGAGCGCCTCGCGCAGCGACGGGTCGGCCTGCAGCGCCTCACCCACGGAGGCCAGGCTGCGGCGCAGATGGCCGGCGAGCGCAGAGTCCTCGCTGGCCAGGTCGGCACGCAGGCTGGCGTGGATGCGCGCCCACAGGCCCTGCACGTACTCCTGCACGGCCGGGTGGTCGATCACCTGCTGTTTGAGCTGTTCCACTTTCTCGGCCAGCGCCGGGTCTTCGCGCAGGCGCTGGATGTAGTCGCTCAGCCAGGTTTCGTAATCGCGGCGCAGCGGATGCTCGGGCTGGGCCAGGATCTGCTGCAGTTCTTCCAGCACCGCGTGCGCCAGGCGCTCGGCCAGGGTGTCACCGATCTCGTCGATCGGTTTGACCCAGTTGACCGTGCTGGCCAGCTTGGGCCACTCGCGCTGGATGTAGCCCACGATCAGCGTGGAGGCGCGGTCTTTGACCTTCTCGTTGCCCAGCCATTCGCTGATCCGGGTCAGGCCTTCATCCAGCACGCGCTGGTGGCGGTTGTCGGCGGTCAGCAGGCCGAGCAGTTCACCGGCGGTGGCGGCCGCGTTCCACTGGCGCAGCTGCTGGATCACGAACCCCTGGATGCTGCGCCGGACCGCGGCTTCATCAAGGAAGTCCAGCGCCTGCAGCGCCCAGCCGCGGGCCATGTCGGCCAGCATGCGGGCGCGCGCGGGTTCGGCGAGCCAGCTGCCGAGGCGGCTGGCCGGATCGAACACCTGCAGCCTCGCCAGCAGCGCCTGCGGTTCCAGGAACTGGTCGCGCACGAACAACGCCAGGCTGTCGGCAATGCGGTCCTTGCTGCGCGGGATGATGGCGGTATGCGGGATCGGCAGGCCAAGCGGCCGCCGGAACAGCGCGACCACCGCGAACCAGTCGGCCAGCGCGCCGACCGCGGCGGCTTCGCAGAAGGCCGAGACCCAGGCCCAGATGCCGCGTTCGCCGTGCCAGTGGCTGACCGCGAATCCGGCCAGCATCGCCACCAGCATGGCCAGGGCGATCAGTTTGAGGCGGCGCAGCTGGGCGCGGCGCGGGTCGGGCGGGGAGATCGGCGTCATTCCGGCAGTCTAACGACCGAAGGATGATTGCGAGGTAGTGCCGGCCGCTGGCCGGCAACCAGGCACTCCCATCCGAAGGTTGTTCGCGTTGCCGGCCAGCGGCCGGCACTACACCGGATCAGGCGTCGGCCATCTCGCTGTCCTGCACCTGCTTGCGCAGCGCGGCCAGCTGCTGGCGCAGGGTGTCGTTCTCCAGGGTCAGCGCGATGATGCGCTGGCGCAGCTCGGCCGGGCCTTCGCCCAGTGCGTTGAGCGCATCGGCGATCTCGGCGGCGCGGCTGGGGTCGATCTCGGCGTCGCCATCGGCGCTGTGCAGCACCTCCTGGGCCGGCTTGCGCGGCTTGCGCTTGGACTCGCGCACACGCTTGGCGGCCTGCTTGAGCTCGTCCTTGCCGGCGGCGGCCGCGGCGCGCTGTTCGTCTTCCGGCAGGTCCGCCACGGCGGCCGCGGCGCTGATCGAGATCACCCCGGTCTTGACCGCTTCCACCAGCTCCGGCGCGGCCTGCTTGTGGATACGCTCGATCATCGTCACCTGGCTGCTGCTCAGGCGCGCTTCGCGGGCCATGTCGGCGCGGCTGACCTTCGGCGCGGCGGTCCACGGCGGGCTGTCCTCGTCATCGGCATCGGCCGGGCCGCTGATCTCGCCGTCGCTTTCCTTCTGCAGCTGGGCCTGGTCGGCGCGGTGGCGCTCGGCCAGGATGTCGCGCTTGCGCAGCGCCAGCACGCCGCGCTGGAAATCGGAGACGCTGCGGCGGCCCAGGTGCTGTTCGATCATCCACAGGTGGACGTCGTCCATCGATTGGAACCGGGTGTTCTGGATCGTCTGGAACGGCAGGCCGTGTTTCTGGCAGATGCCGTAGCGGTTGTGGCCGTCCACCAGCACCTCCCCCCACAGCACCAGCGCATCGCGGCAGCCCTCGGCGAGGATGCTACGCTCCAGCGCGTCGTGCTCGTCCGGGGTCAGCGGGTCGATGTAGGCCTTGAGTTCTTCTTTGACGACAATGTCCATGCAATCCGGTACGCGAGCGAAACGTGACCGACCATTATAAGGATCGCGGCGGCCGCCGTCGTCGCCGATGGATTCAGGCTCAGCCGGTGGCGCGGATCATCTCGCCCAGCACGTCCACGATCCGGTCGATGTGGCTGCGCTCCAGGATCAGCGGCGGCGACAGTGCGATCACATCGCCGGTGCAGCGCACCAGCAGCTGGCCGTCGCGGAAGCAGCGCTCGAACACCTCGTAGCCGCGGGCGCCCGGGGCATCCTTGCGCGGTATCAGCTCGACCGCGCCGATCAGCCCGAAGTTGCGGATGTCGATCACATGCGGCAGCCCGCGCAGGCTGTGCAGCCGTTCCTGCCAGTAGTCGCCCAGCTCGAGGGCACGCTCGAACAGATGCTCTTCGGCGTAGGTATCCAGGGCAGCCAGGGCGGCCGCACAGGCCAGCGGATGACCGGAATACGTATAGCCATGGAAGAACTCGATCGCGGCCGGCGGACCCTGCATGAAGGCACCGTGGATCGCATCGCTGGCCAGCACCGCCCCCATCGGCACTGCGCCGTTGGTCAGACCCTTGGCCAGGGTCAGCAGATCCGGGGTGACCCCGAAGCGCTGCGCGGCGAAGGCGTTGCCGACCCGGCCGAAGCCGGTGATGACCTCATCGAACACCAGCAGGATGCCGTGCTGGTCGCAGATCTCGCGCAGGCGCTGCAGGTAGCCCGGCGCCGGCAGGATCACGCCGGCCGAGCCGGCGATCGGCTCGACGAACACCGCCGCGATGGTGGACGCATCGTGCAGAGCGATCAGCCGCTCCAGATCCTCGGCCAGCTCGGCGCCGTGGCGTGGCAGGCCGGGACTGAAGGCATTGCGCTGCAGATCGAGCGTGTGACGCAGGAAATCGCTGCCCGCCAGCAACGGTCCGAAGCTCTTGCGGTTGTTGGGCAGGCCGCCGATCGACAGGCCGCCGAAGCCGACGCCGTGATACGCCTTCTCGCGGCCGATGAAGCGGGTGCGGTGGCCCTCGCCGCGCAGGCGATGGTAGGCCAGCGCGATCTTCATCGCGGTGTCGACCGCTTCGGAACCCGAATTGGTGAAGAACGCATGGTTCAAGCTGCCCGGCGCCAGCGCGGCCAGGCGCTGGGCCAGCACGAAGGGCAGCGGTGAGCCCATCTGGAAGGGCGGCGCGAAATCCAGCGTGGCGGCCTGCTGCTGGATCGCCTGTACGATCCGCGGCCGCGCATGCCCCGCGTTGCAGCACCACAGCCCGGCTGCGCCGTCCAGGATCGGGCGGTCGTCGACGTCGTGGTAGTACATGCCCTCGGCGCGGACCAGCAGGCGCGGGGAGGCCTTGAACTGGCGGTTGGCGGTGAACGGCATCCAGTACGCATCCAGGTCCGCAGGCGCTTGGCTGGCCAGGGTCGACAACGACGATTCGGGACGAGGCATGAGGCACTCCGCAGGGTCGCGATGGTCACGACTTTATCGCACCCGCCTCACGTCATCCCGTGACGGCGGCGGGTATAACCGCCTTACCCGAATGACACCGCGAGGATGACGCCCATGACCACCGCACGCACCCGTGACGACTGGCAGCGCCAGGCCGATGCACTGGCCTTCCAGGGCCAGGCCTTCATCGATGGGCGGTATGTCGATGCCGCCAGCGGCGCGCGCTACGACTGCATCAGCCCGATCGACGGCCGCGTTCTGGTGCAGGTGGCCGACGCCGATACCGTGGATGTCGACCGTGCGGTCGCGGCGGCGCGGCGCAGTTTCGACGCAGGGGACTGGTCGCGGGCCGCACCGTCGCACCGCAAGCAGGTGCTGCTGCGGCTGGCCGATCTCGTTGAGCGGCACGCCGACGAACTCGCGTTGCTGGAAACCCTCGACATGGGCAAGCCGGTGCGCGACGCGCGCCAGGGCGACCTGGCCGGGGTGCTGCGCTGCCTGCGCTGGACGGCCGAGGCGGTCGACAAGGTGTACGGCGAGGTCGCCCCTACCGCGCTGGATACGCTGGGCCTGATCACCCGCGAGCCGGTCGGCGTGGTGGCGGTGATCGTGCCGTGGAATTTCCCGCTGCTGATGGCTGCGTGGAAGATCGCGCCCGCCCTGGCGGCGGGCAACTCGATCGTGCTCAAACCGTCCGAACGGTCGCCATTGAGCGCGATCCGCCTCGCTGCACTGGTCGCCGAAGCCGGCGTGCCCGATGGCGTGTTCAATGTGCTGCCGGGCCATGGCGAGCGCACCGGCGAACCGCTGGCGCTGCACATGGACGTGGATGCGCTGGCCTTCACCGGCTCCACCGCCGTCGGTCGCCGGTTGCTGCAGTGCGCGGGTAAATCGAATCTCAAGCGCACCTGGCTGGAGTGCGGTGGCAAGAGCCCGAACCTGGTGTTCGCCGACGCGCCGGATCTGGACAAGGCCGCGCAGGCCGCCGCCACCGCCATCTTCTACAACCAGGGCGAGGTGTGCACGGCAGGCTCGCGCCTGCTGGTCCAGCGCTCGATCAAGGATGCCTTCGTGGCGCGGGTGCTCGCGCAGGGCCGGCACATGCAGCCGCAGCATCCGTTCGAGCCGGACGCCGCGATGGGCGCCCTGGTCGACGAGGCGCACGCGGGCCGCGTGCTGGACTACGTGGCACGCGGCGAGGCCGAGGGCGCGCGCCTGCTGTTGGGCGGCAAGCGGCGCGAGGTGGTGCCGGGCGGCAGCTATGTGGAGCCGACGGTATTCGATGACGTCGATCCGCAGCACACCATCGCCCGCGAGGAAATCTTCGGGCCGGTGCTGTCGGTGCTGACCTTCGATCACGAAGAGGACGCGTTGCGCATGGCGAACGACTCGGTCTATGGCCTGGCCGCCGGTGTGTGGACGCGCGACCTGGGGCGTGCGCACCGCGTGGCCCGCGGGCTGCGTGCGGGCAGTGTCTGGGTCAACCAATGGGACGGCGGCGACATGACCGCGCCGTTTGGTGGCTACAAGCAGTCCGGCATCGGCCGCGACAAATCCCTGCACGCCTTCGAAAAATACACCGAGCTCAAGGCGACCTGGATCCATCTGGGCGAATGAGGCACCTCAGCAGTCCTGGCCGTGGCGGATCAGCGCCTCGCGCAGCAGGTCGCGATCCATCTCGTCCACGGCGTTGCGCAGGTAATCGATCTGCTGCCGGGTGAGTCTGCACTGGTCCACGATGTAGCCCGGCGGCCAGGCACCGATCAGCTGGAAGATGCCCTGTACGATCTGCTCCGGCGTCATTCCCGCCTTCATGCGGAAGCGCTCGCGCCGTGCCTGGAACGCCGGGTGGACATCCCGGTCGCCCAGCACGCGCGGCACCAGTGAGGCAGCGTCGATGCCGCTGCCGGTCAGCGACGACGGCACGCTCAGGTCCAGCGGCACGGGCAGGGCCAGTGGATCCACGGCGGCGTGCGATGCGGGGGTTGGCGTGGTCGCGACGGGCGCAGGCAGGCGCCGCGATGCCGCGGCCTGCACCGGGGAAGGCAGTGTAGCCGTCGAGGGCGGGGGAACCGGTGCAGGCAATGGCGTCGGCAACCAGTACAGCGCCAGGCGCGCTTCATCAGCGGCGGCACTGGGGGCCGGTGAACGCAGCAGCACGCCCAGCATCAGTCCGTGCACCACGATCACCACGGCGATGGCGGTCGGCTGTGTCCAGCGCGAGGCGGTGGCACTCTTCCTTGAGGCAGACATCCGGGACCGTCCTGGTGGGGTGACCGCCGTGAGACCGGGCGGTGCAGGGGAAGTTCCTGCCCGATGCGCAGGTCGCCGACCCGGTCACAGCCTGACAGTCTCGTCTGCAACCATCGCGGCAGGCCCGGGGTGGGCGTGGCAGAATCCGGCAGCTGCCTATTCCCGCGTACCCGATGTCCACACCTGCTGTCGCCCCTGTCGTGAACTCCCCCCGCCGCATCCTGCTGGCGAGCCTGATCGGCACCACCATCGAGTTTTTCGATTTCTACATCTACGCCACGGCGGCGGTGCTGGTGTTTCCGCACCTGTTCTTCCCGGAGAGCAGCGACGGGGCAGCGATGCTGCAGTCGCTGGCGACCTTCGCCGTCGCGTTCATCGCGCGGCCGGTCGGCTCGGCGGTGTTCGGCCACTATGGCGACCGCATCGGGCGCAAGGCCACCCTGGTGGCGGCGCTGCTCACGATGGGCATCTCGACCGTGGCGATCGGCCTGCTGCCCACGCATGCCAGCATCGGCCTGGTGGCGCCGGCGCTGCTGGCGCTGTGCCGGTTCGGCCAGGGCCTGGGGCTGGGCGGGGAGTGGGGCGGCGCGGTGCTGCTGGCCACCGAGAACGCACCGCCCGGCAAACGGGCGTGGTATGGCATGTTCCCGCAGCTGGGCGCGCCGCTGGGCTTCCTGCTCTCGGCCGGCATCTTCCTGCTGCTGGGGCGCGCGATGAGCGACGCCGACTTCCTGCAATGGGGGTGGCGCGTGCCATTCCTGGCCAGCTCGCTGCTGGTCGGCATCGGCCTGTGGGTACGCCTGAACATCCACGAGACCCCGCAGTTCCAGGCCGCGCTGGACCGCAACGAACGGGTCAAGCTGCCGATGTTGACGGTGCTGCGCGAGCATCTGCTGACCCTGGTGCTGGGCACCCTCGGGGCATTCGCCACCTTCGTGCTGTTCTACCTGATGACGGTGTTCACGCTGGGCCACGGCACCACCGTGCTGGGGTATTCGCGTGAGCAGTTCCTGCTGCTGCAGATGGTCGGCATCCTGTTCTTCGCGGCGGGCATTCCGATTTCCGCGCTGTACGGCGACCGCTGGGGCACGCGCCGCACCATGATCGTCGCCAGCGGCCTGATCCTCGCCTTCGGCGTGGTGTTCGCGCCGCTGTTCCAGGCGGGCAGCCCCTGGCTGGTGCTGGGCTTCCTGGCGCTGGGGCTGTTCCTGATGGGGCTGACGTATGGGCCCTGCGGCACCTTCCTGGCCGAGATCTATCCAGTCCAGGTGCGCTATACCGGCGCCTCGCTCTCGTTCAACCTCGCCGGCATCCTCGGTGCCGCACCGGCGCCGTACGTGGCCACTTGGCTGGCCGAACGCTACGGCCTGGTGGCGGTGGGCTACTACCTGTGCGTGACCGCGCTGATCACCATCGTGGCGCTGCTGGCGATGGGCCGGCGCGGGCGCTGATCAGCGGAAGAAGCGCTTGAGCGTGCGGCCCAGCCAGCTGCCCTGCTGATGGTCGCGCGCGAACTGGTTGAGGTGCTGCTTGACCTGCGGCGCGTAGGCCTTGTCATCGCCACGGATGTGGTTGAACAGCCAGCGCGACAGCATCGTGCGCAGCTCTTCGGTGACGTCTTCGCCCGCCTGGAAGCGCAGCCGGTACTCGCCCACGCGCTTGCCGAAGATTTCATGCACGCGCTTGTGCGCCGCGCAGAACGGGTAGCCGGCTTCCTCCATCAGCTCTTCTTCAAAGGCGAAGTGGGACATCGTGTAGTCCACCAGCTCGTCGATCACTTCGGCCACGGCCAGCCGCTCCAGGCTCTTCTGGGCGACGTGCAGGTGGTTGAGCATCTCCACGATGCGCATGTGCTGGTGATCGATGACATCGATGCCGATGTTCAGATCGTCCTGCCAGACCAGAAGTGCCATGGTGCGTTCCCCGCGCTGTTCAACTGGGGGCGACTCTAGGCAGTCGCGGCCGGGGCCGCGTTGATCTCGATCAAGGCGCCAGGGCGGGCTCGCGCTGGCGTGGGCCCGTGGCCACGGTGGCGCAGTGGACCCGGTTGCGACCCCCCGCCTTCGCCAGGTACAGCTGCCGGTCGGCCTCGGAGATCAGCCGGTGCAGCGAATCGCGTTGCGGGCGCAGGCAGCACAGTCCGATGCTGACCGTCATGCGCAGGGTGGTATGGCCCAGGTCGACCTCCAGCGCGGCGATCGTCTGGCGCAGTTCGTCGAAGTAGACCAGCGCTGCCTCCTGGTCCAGGCCCGGCACCAGCAGGCAGAACTCCTCGCCACCGAAGCGCGCGACCAGGTCGTCCTGGCGGGCGTGCTGGGCGACCGCCGCCGCGACCGCGCGCAGCGCATCGTCACCGGCCTCATGCCCATGCGTATCGTTGATGTGCTTGAAGTGGTCGATGTCGATCATCGCCACCGCGACCTGTTCACCGTCCAGGTGCAGCTGCGGAAGCTGGCGCTGGCTCTGCTCCAGGAAACACCGGCGGTTGGGCAGGCCGGTCAGGAAATCACGGGTGGCCAGGTCCTGCAGGGTGCCGATCAGCTCGAGCTGATCCACGTTCTGCGAGACGCGGCAGAAGAACTCTTCGCGCGAGAAGGGCTTGCGCAGGAAGTCGTTGGCGCCGTTCTTGAGGAAACGCGGGATCAGCGATGGATCGGTGTTGCCGGAAATGCCGATCACCGCCAGTTTGTCGCGCGAGCGCATCGTGCGCAGGCGGCGGGTGAACTCCACGCCCTCCATGCCGGGCATTTCCTGGTCGACCACGGCCAGCCGGATCGCCGGATGGGCCTCGATCGCCTTGAGCCCCTCGGCACCGTCGGCGGCCTCGTAGACGTCGTGCCCGTACATGCGCAGCAGCGAGGCGGCGTACATCCGCGCCGACATCGAGTCGTCCACCACCAGGGCGGCGATGCGCCGGTTGCGCTCCAGCCGCTGCACCAGCCACACCAGGTAGTCGATGCTGCCGGGCGTGTTCTTGAGTACGTAATCGATGATCTGCTGCTGCAGTACGCGCTTGCGCAGGTCTTCGTCGTAGACGCCGCTGACCACCACCGTGGGCAGCCCGCGCGACAGGAAGTAATCGACCACGGTGTCGCGGTCGCCATCGGCCAGGACCAGCCCGGTCAGGACCAGGAACCAGCCCTCTTCTTCATCGAGCAGCCGACCGGCTTCGGCCAGGCTGGTCGCCACCGAGACCGGCAGCTCCAGGCGCTGCTCGATCGCCTCGCGCAGCATGCTGGTGAACGTGCGCGAGTTTTCCACCAGCAGAATCCGCTGGGGCAGGGCATCACCGGGGTCGCTGAGGTCAGCGCCCTGCAACAGTGCCGGCATGAGGCGTACGCTCGGTTCCGAGTGGGTCGGGACAGATAGCGGCGGTTTCACACGCAACTTTAGGTCGACGCGCAGCGGCCCCTACGCGGCGCCCGTGCGCAGCAGCGCATCGCTCCATCGGGAGGCAGGCAGGGCGGTCTCGGTCAGCAGGATGCTGACGCGATTGTGGCGGCAACGTACTGCGCCGCCGTAGGCCAGCGCGCGCGCCGCCAGCCGCTCGCGCGCCAGTGCCGCCGTCGCCTGCGAAAGCTGGCGGTCGCTGTCGAGCAGGGCCACCACGATCACGATCCCGCGCTGCTGCCGGACCCGGCCGCAGCGCACATGCACCCGGAGCTGCCCGGTCTCGTGCCCCAACAGCAGGGACACCGCGTCGCTCAACGTTCGATAGGCGGCCAGCTGCACGTCCACGCTCAATCGACATGGGTCGCCCGCCAGGCGTGGCTGGGCCATGCGGTCCGATCGTTCCCAGCTCTCGCGGAGGCCGCCTGTCTGCAGGGCCAGATAAAGGCCGAGCTGCTCCAGCGCGGTGGGATACAGCATGCTGGCCTGCTCGCGGAACTGCCGTGAATGGCGTGCGGAGGTGTGCAGCAGCGCAGCGGCCGTGTCGTGGTGTCCGTGCGCCTGGAGCCAGGTCACCACCTGGCTGAGCGACACATCCATTCCCTCGCCGATGCTCTGCAGGTGGAGCGCACGCTCCCTGAGGATGATCTCACTGGAGATCTGCGAGGTTCTGGCGAGCGCGAGGGCCGCTTTCTCGGCCTGCTCGCGGGTACGGTATTGCTGGCGGTAATGGCTGATGCTGGAGCCCAGCGCGAGAAGCGCGATGCTGACCACGGCCATGCTCTGCTGGGTGGCGAAGGTCTGCGCATCGAAGGATTCGGGAAGGCCGGTGCTGGGCGTCGTGATGTGGATGATCAGGTTGAGCAGCGGAACGCCGATGGCGGCGCCGCGCCAACCGTGCATACAGGTCAGCGCGATCGCAGGCAGGGCCATCAACAGCAATACACTGGCCTTGGCACCGTCAGTCTCCGGCGGCGTCACGATGGAGGAGATGCCCAGCAACAGGGTCAGCGCGATGGCGGCCAGGGTGGGTACCACGAAGCGCCGCGACCATTCCGGTTCGCTCCGGCGCCGTGTCCAGAGCAGTGCAGGCAACGCAAGCGTCAGGATGGCGATGAAGTCACCCAGGATCATCCGGGCTGCGCTGCTCGTGACAGGGATCGCGGGCGGTACCGGCCACAGCAGATGCGACCCGGTGAGATTGATCGCGGTGACGACAATGGCGGCGGACGCGCCGACGGACAGCAGCCAGATGACGCTCGTGCCCGCCATCATCCTGCGATGCAGGTGCACGATCATCGCGACGGCGGGCATGAGCAGTACCGACCCCAGGACCACCCACGCCAGGCCGTACCTGCCGATCATGGGAATCCGCATCTGCGCAAAGTAGGCGTACTCGCCCAGCAGGAGGTAGGGCCACAGCCTCGGTGGGCAGACCATCAGCGCGGCGACACGGACGCCGGCCGGCAGGTAGAACTGGTCGAGGGAGAATTTCCGCGCACCCCAGCAGGCGACGGCATACACCACGGCAATCACCAGCCCCGCGGGCTGTATGCGCAGACTCAGCTGAAGACCTTCTTTCGACCACTGCAGTCCCACCATCCCCTCCCCATCCCGGCCGGAACACCCCCGGCAGGTACGACATGACACGAGCGTCCGTTCAGATCGGACGGTATCGGCAGAACGGACATGGCGCAATCGTGTCTACGTGGGGATCACCACAACGCATCCCGCAGCTTGTACCAGGACATCGCCGCGACCAGCAGCGGCGTCCGCAGCATGCGCCCGCCGGGGAAGGGCCGGTGCGGGATGCGTTCGAACACATCCAGGCGCTCGGCTTGGCCGGCGATGGCCTCGGCCAGCACCTGGCCCGCGAGCCCGGCTGCCGCCACGCCGTGGCCCGAGAAGCCCTGCGCGAAATAGACGTTCGGGGTCAGCCGGCCCCAATGCGGGGCGCGGTTGCGGGTGATGTCGACATAGCCACCCCAGACGTACTCCAGTTCCACATCGGCCAGCTGCGGGAACACCGCGCGCATGCGCCGGGTCATGACCCCGCGCAGGCCGGGTGGGGGCAGGGCGGAATAGCTGGCCTGGCCGCCGAACAGCAGGCGGTGGTCGCGGCTCAGCCGGAAATAGTCCAGCGCCCAGCTGACATCGGCCACGGCCATGTCGTTGCGGATCAGCGACTGCGCCCGTGCCTGGCCCAGCACCGTACTGGCGCCGATATACGTACCCACCGGCATGATCCGCGATTCCAACTCCGGCGCGATGCCTTCCAGCCACGCGTTGCCGGCGATCACCACATGGTCGGCTGTTACCGTGCCGTGCGCGGTGCGCAGTTGCGGCCGTGCCCCTCGGATCAGCTGCAGGACCGGCGACTGTTCGTGGATCACCGCCCCGGCCCCCTCGGCCGCGCGCGCCAGGCCTTGCGCATAGGCCAGCGGATGCAGGTGGCCGCTGTGGGGATCGAACATGGCCCCGCGGTAGCGCGGGCTGTCCAGCTGTCCGCGCAACTGCGCGCGGTCCCACCACTCCAGGGGATAGTCGTAGCGCTGGGCCAGATCGATCAGCCCGGCACGCAGCATGCGCTCCTGGCGGGGTTTGATCGGCACGCTGGCATGGCCGTCACGCCAGTCGCAGTCGATCTGGTGGCGGGCGATGCGGTCGCGCAGCAGGCGCATGCCGTCGCGTGAAAACGCGAACAGCGCCCGCGCGTCCTCGGCGCCGACCAGATGCTCCAGCGTATCCACTTCGCAGCCGTAGCCGACGATTGCCTGGCCGCCGTTGCGGCCGGAGGCGCCCCAGCCGACCCGGTGGGCCTCCAGCAGCACGACGCGATAGCCGCGCTCGGCCAGGGTCAGGGCGGCGGAGAGTCCGGTGTAGCCGGCGCCGAGCACGCAGACATCGGCGTTCAGGTCGCCGGCCAGCGGCGCACGCAGTGGCGTGCCAGGCACGCTGTCGGCGTACCAGCTCGGCGCGTGCGCTTCGCCGGCGGCGGTCACGCCGGGCACCGGCGGAAAAAGGTGAGGACGACAATCATGGACAGAGGATGCCAGCAACCGACGCGCGGAACAGCACGCAGTCTGTCGCAGCCTTTGCCGCCGGCATGTGATGGGTCGTGCTTCGGCAGCGCGGCCGCGTGTTGCGCGGGGTCTGCGCGCAGGGGTAACGTGGCCGCAGGTCATCCGAGCATGACGCATGGTCTCGCCCCCCTGGGTCGGCCTGCCCACCGACAGCACGATGCTGGGCCATCACCGCTTCGCGGCGGCGGGTGAGAAGTACCTCCGCGCGCTGGTCGAGGCGGCCGGCGTCACGCCGGTGCTGCTGCCCAGCCTGCAGCCGCCGTTGCCGGCCGCGCATTGGCTGGATCGCCTGCAGGGCGTGCTGCTGACCGGCGCGGTGAGCAACATCGAGCCGCATCTGTATGCCGGTCCGCCGAGCTGGCCGGGCAATCGCCACGATCCGGGACGCGATGCGAATGCGCTGTCGCTTCTGCACGAAGCGCTGGCGCGCGACCTGCCGGTGCTGGCGATCTGCCGCGGTTTCCAAGAGTTGAACGTCGCCCTGGGCGGCAGCCTGCATCCGCGTGTGCACGAGATACCGGGGATGAGCGATCATCGTGAAGATCCGGACGCGCCCGTCGAGGTGCAGTATGGTCCTGCACATGACATCCGGCTGTCCGACGGCGGTTGGCTGGCCGGTTGGGCCGGGGCATCGTCGGCGCGGGTCAATTCCGTGCACGGGCAGGGCATCGATCGCTTGGCCGAGGGGCTGCAGATCGAGGCCGTCGCCGAGGACGGCCTGATCGAGGCCGCGCGCAGCACCACGCATCGTTTCGTGCTCGGGGTGCAGTGGCATCCGGAGTGGCGGGTGGCCGACAATCCGTTCTATCACAGTATTTTCCATGCCTTCGGCGATGCTTGTCGCCGCAACTCCCTTACAGCAGACCGGTCATGACCACCCGAACGCGTTCGCGCAAAGCCGCCGCCCCCAAGCCTGTTCCGCAGGAGAGCACGCTGCTGCGCTGGCTCAAGGACCGGCGGATCACCGAGGTGGAGTGCCTGGTGCCGGACATCACCGGCAATGCCCGCGGCAAGATCATTCCGGCCGACAAGTTCTCGCACGATTACGGCACGCGCCTGCCGGAAGGCATCTTCGCCACCACGGTCACCGGCGAATTCCCGGACGACTATTACGAGCTGACCTCCCCCTCGGATTCGGACATGATCCTGCGCCCGGACGCGGACACCGTCCGCATGGTGCCGTGGGCGACCGATCCGACCGCGCAGGTCATCCATGACTGTTTCACCAAGACCGGCGAGCCGCATGAGCTGGCCCCGCGCAACGTGCTGCGTCGCGTCCTCAATGCCTACGCCGAACTGGGCCTGCGCCCGGTGGTGGCACCGGAGCTGGAGTTCTTCCTGGTCCAGAAGAACACCGATCCGGACTTCCCGCTGCTGCCGCCGGCCGGCCGCTCCGGGCGACCGGAGACGGCGCGCCAGTCCTACTCCATCGATGCGGTCAACGAGTTCGATCCGATCCTCGATCTGATGTACGACTACTGCGATGCGATGAAGCTGGACGTGGACACGCTGATCCACGAATCCGGCGCGGCGCAGTTGGAGGTCAACTTCACCCACGCCAACGCGATGGACCTGGCCGACCAGGTGTTCCTGTTCAAGCGCACCATGCGCGAATCGGCGATGCGCCACGGCATCTATGCCACGTTCCTGGCCAAGCCGATGGAGAACGAGCCAGGCAGTGCGATGCACATCCACCAGAGCCTGCTGAAGATCAGCGATGGCAGCAATGTGTTCACCGGCGAGCATGGCGGTGAGGATTTCAGCCCGCTGTTCGGCCACTACCTGGCCGGCCTGCAGAAATACGTGCCGGCCGCGATGGCGTTCTTCGCGCCGAACGTCAACTCCTACCGCCGGCTGATGTTCGGCGAAGTCTCGCCCAGCAACGTGCACTGGGGCTTCGACAACCGCACCTGCGGGCTGCGGGTGCCGCTGGACACGCCGGAAAACATGCGGGTGGAAAGCCGGTTCGCCGGTTCGGACGCCAACCCCTACCTCGCGATCGCCGCGACCCTGGCCGCCGGGCTGCTCGGCATCCGCGAGCAGGGCTCGCCGACCGCGCCGATCAGCGGCAGCGCCAAGGAGCTCGGCTACGACCTGCCGCGCTCGCTGGGTGAGGCGCTGGACGGGCTGGAAGGCTGCCCGGAGCTGCGCGAGATGCTCGGCGAGCGCTTCTGCCGCGCCTATGTGTCGGTCAAGCGCAAGGAATACGAGACGTTTTTCCGGGTGATCAGCTCCTGGGAGCGCGAGTTCCTGCTGCTCAACGTCTGACCCGAGGCGCCCCATCCGGCATGGCCGTGAGGGCCGTGTGCTGGGAAAATGGGGACATGCCCGGTAGGCTGGCACCCGTTGCGCCGGTCCGGCCGGTTCCCCCCAACTCGCACCTGACCTGTGGAGAGTCCGATGAAGCTGCGAATCCTCACCCTCGGCATTGCCGTATCCGTGCTGACCGCCTGTGGCGGCGGTGACAAGCAGGACGACGCCAAGGTGCTGAACGTCTACAACTACAGCGATTACATCGCCGAAGACACCATCCCGAATTTCGAGAAGGCCACCGGCACCAAGGTGACCTATGACGTGTTCGACAGCGATGAGATGGTCGAAACCAAGCTGCTGGCCGGCAACAGCGGGTACGACGTGGTCGTGCCGACGCTGAACTTCTTCGGCCGCCAGATCAAGGCCGGCGTGTTCCTGCCGCTGGACAAGAGCAAGATCCCGAACCTGGCCAATCTCGATCCGAGCGTGATGAAACGCATCGCGCAGCAGGATCCGGGCAACGAATACGGCGTGCCGTACATGATCGGCACCACCGGCATCGGCTACAACGTGGAGCTGCTCAAGCAGCGCTTCGGTGGCAGCACCGAGATCGCCAACAGCTGGGACCTGATCTTCAAGCCCGAAAACATCGCCAAGATGAAGGACTGCGGGATCACGATCCTGGATACGCCGTCGGACATGATCCCGATCGCGCTGCATTACCTGGGCGAGGATCCGCACAGCCAGGATCCGGCCACGCTGGAGAAGGCCGCCGCGCTGCTCAAGACCATCCGCCCGTACGTGCAGAACTTCCACTCCTCGCAGTACGTGGGCTCGCTGGCCAACGGCGGTACCTGCCTGGTGGTGGGCTGGTCCGGTGACATCATCCAGGCCCGTGACCGCGCGGCCGAGGCCTCCAACGGCGTGACCGTGGCGTACTCGATCCCGCGCGAAGGCGCCCCGCAGTGGTTCGACATGCTGGCCATCCCCAAGGATGCCAAGCACCCGGAGGCCGCCTATGCCTTCATCAACTACCTGCTGGAGCCGAAGGTCGCCGCGGCCAACACCAACTTCATCCACTACGCCAACCCGGTGACCACGGCCACGCCGCTGGTGGACGAAGCGATCCGTACCGACCCGACCATCTACCCGCCGGCCGATGTGGCGGCGAAGATGTTCACCTATTCGATCAACACGCCCGAGGTCGACAAGCTCTATACCCGGCTGTGGACCGAGGTGAAGACCGGGCGCTGACCCGCCCGTGCGACGCCGGCCCCGTGCCGGCGTCGTCGTTTCAGGGGGAGGGGCGGCAATCCGCCCCGGGCCCGGCAAAGCGGGCCGCCCGGCCGGGTAGCGCATGACGCCACGACGACCGGTAAAATGGGATGCTCCCCCCCGTCCTGCCGCCGCTCCCGGAGCCGCCCCCCATGCCATTTGAAGCCAAGCCGGAAGGCGCGGTCCTCCCGGTCCTGGAACCGGGCTACCTGTCCATCCGCGCGCTGCGCAAGGAGTTCGACGGCTTCGTCGCGCTCGATGACGTCACCCTGGACGTGCGCAAGGGCGAAATCTTCGCGCTGCTTGGTGGCTCCGGCAGCGGCAAATCCACGCTGCTGCGCTGCCTGGGCGGCTTCGAGACACCGACCCAGGGCACCATCGACCTGGACGGCCAGCGCATCAACGCGCTGCCGCCGTACCAGCGCCCGATCAACATGATGTTCCAGTCCTATGCGCTGTTCCCGCACATGACGGTGGAGCAGAACATCGCCTTCGGCCTGAAGCAGGACGGCATGGCCCGCGATGCGATCAACCGCCGCGTCGGCGAAATGCTGGAGCTGGTGCAGCTGGGCAAGCTGGCCAAGCGCAAACCGCACCAGCTCTCCGGCGGCCAGCAGCAGCGCGTGGCGCTGGCGCGGTCGCTGGCCAAGGGTCCGAAGCTGCTGTTGCTGGATGAGCCGATGGGCGCGCTCGACAAGAAGCTGCGCTCGCAGATGCAGCTGGAGCTGGTCAACATCATCGAGACCACCGGGGTGACCTGCGTGATGGTCACCCACGATCAGGAAGAGGCCATGACCATGGCCACCCGGATCGCGGTGATGGACGCCGGGTGGATCCAGCAGGTCGGCAAGCCGGATGAAATCTACGAGCAGCCGGCCAACCGCTTCGTGGCCGAGTTCATCGGCTCGGTGAACCTGTTCGACGGCGTGCTGGATGAAGACCTTCCCGAGTACGTCACCGTGCGCACGCCGCTGTTCCCCGCGCCGATCTACGTCGCCCACGGCATCACCGGCTACGAAG
Source organism: Stenotrophomonas sp. JAG2 (assembly GCF_041080745.1). Classification (NCBI taxonomy): domain Bacteria; kingdom Pseudomonadati; phylum Pseudomonadota; class Gammaproteobacteria; order Lysobacterales; family Lysobacteraceae; genus Stenotrophomonas; species Stenotrophomonas sp. JAG2. The sequence continues at coordinate 279,600 of NZ_JBEUMH010000003.1, forward strand.
GCCAGCCGGTGGCGTTCGCGCTGCGCCCGGAGAAGGTGATGATCGGCAAGGACGAGCCGGCCGGCGACACCAACAAGGCCCAGGGCGTGATCGAGGAGATCGCCTATTTCGGCAGCCACTCGGTGTTCCATGTGCGCCTGCCGAGCGGGGCAAAGGTGCTGTCCAACTTCGCCAACTCGCAGCGCTGGGCCAGCGATGGCCTGACCTGGGGTGACACCGTGTGGGTGCACTGGCGCGACAACGACGGCGTGGTGCTGACCTCATGAGCGCGACCGGCTGGAAGCGCTGGCTCCCGGGCACGCGCGCCGGCGTGATCGCCGCGCCGTACCTGTGGCTGCTGCTGTTCTTCGCGGTGCCGTTCGTGATCATCCTGATGATCTCCTTCGCGCGCACCCAGGTCGGCTCGCCGCCGTACACCTGGCTGCTGGAGTACGTGGACGGCGCCTTCTCGCTCAAGCTCAACCTCGGCAGCTACGCGGCCCTGGTCAAGGACAACCAGTACCTGCTGGCCTACCTGAGCTCGATCAAGATCGCGGTGATCTCGACCCTGCTCACGCTGCTGATCGGCTACCCGATGGCCTACGTGATCTCGCGGATGAGCCCGGCCGCGCGCAACGTGGCGATGATGCTGGTGGTGCTGCCCTCGTGGACCTCGTTCCTGATCCGCGTGTATGCCTGGATCGGCATCCTCGACCGCAACGGCCTGCTCAACCAGCTGCTGCTCAAGATCGGCGTGATCGATGCGCCGCTGCAGATCCTGTACACCCCGACTGCGGCCTACATCGGCATCGTGTACTGCTATCTGCCGTTCATGGTGCTGCCGCTGTACGCCAACCTGGTCAAGCTGGACAACCGCCTGCTCGAGGCCGCCTACGATTTGGGCGCCAAGCCGTGGCAGGCCTTCCTGCGGATCACGCTGCCGCTGTCGCGCACGGGCATCATCGCCGGCTGCATGCTGGTGATGATTCCGGCCGTGGGTGAATTCGTGATCCCGGAAATGCTGGGCGGGCCGGATACGCTGATGATCGGCCGCGTGCTGTGGGGCGAGTTCTTCAACAACCGCGACTGGCCGACGGCCTCGGCGGTGGCGATCGTGATGCTGGCCCTGCTGCTGGTGCCGATCCTGCTGTTCAACCGCATGCAGCAGCGCGAGCTGGAAGGGAAGCTGGCATGAGCATGGTGCGCAGCAACCGCTGGCTGGGCTGGAGCCTGCTCGGGCTGGGCTTCGCCTTCCTGTACCTGCCGATCCTGTTGTTGATGGTGTACTCCTTCAACGCCTCCAAGCTCGCCACGGTCTGGTCGGGTTTCTCCACGCGCTGGTACGGCGAACTGTTCAACAACCGGCAGATCCTGGATGCGCTCTGGATCAGCCTCAAGGTCGCGTTCTGGACCGCCTGTGCGGCCACCGTGCTCGGCACGATGGCGGCGATGGTGATGACCCGCATGCGCCGCTTCCCGGGCAAGACGCTGTTCGGAGCGTTGATCACTGCGCCGCTAGTGATGCCGGAAGTGATCCTGGGCTTCTCGCTGATGACGCTGCTGGTGGCGATGGGCGGCATCCCGGGCTTTCCCAGCCGCGGCGTGACCAGCATCTGGATCGCGCATGTCACCTTCACGTTGTCCTTCGTGACCGTCGTGGTGTCCTCGCGCCTGCAGGAACTGGACCGCTCGCTGGAGGAGGCCGCGATGGATCTTGGTGCGAGCCGGCTGAAGGTGTTCTTCCAGATCACCCTGCCGATCATCGCCCCGGCGCTGGTGGCCGGCTGGCTGCTGGCATTCACGCTGTCGCTGGATGACGTGGTGATCGCCAGCTTCGTGGCGGGGCCGAACTCGACCACCCTGCCGATGAAGGTGTTCTCCTCGGTGCGGATGGGCATCAAGCCGGAGATCAATGCGCTGGCAACCCTGATGGTGCTGGCGGTGTCGATCGCGGCGGTGATCGGGTGGTACATCACCGCGCGCACGGAGAAGCGTCGCCAGCGCGACATGCAGATGGCGCTGCAGGACCCCGGCTGAACGTCATCCTGATCCGGCAACATCCGGATCACGTGGCCGGGCGCACACTGTGGGTCTGACTTTCGGAGACCCGCGATGACCGTTGACATCATCAATCCTGCGACCGGCCAGGTCACGTATCGCCATGAACTGCTCACCGCCAAAGAGGTCGAGCAGCGCCTGGCCGCTGCCGCCGAGGCGTTCCCGGCCTGGGCCGCACGCTCGCTGCAGGAGCGCGGGGCGATCCTGCGTGCCATCGCCGCCCAGCTGCGCCAGCGCAAAGGCGACATCCAGCAGGCGATGACCACCGAGATGGGCAAGCTCAAGGGGGAGGCGCTGGGCGAGATCGAGAAGTGCGCCGAGGCCTGCGAGTTCTACGCCGACCACGCGGCCGATTACCTCAAGCCGCAGCTGATCGATACCGAGGCCCAGCGCAGCTACGTGCGCTATGAGCCGATCGGCTGCGTGTTCGCGGTGATGCCGTGGAATTTCCCGATCTGGCAGGTGTTCCGTTTCCTCGCCCCGGCGTTCATGGCCGGCAACGTAGCCCTGCTCAAGCACGCCAGCAACGTGCCGCAGTGCGCGGACCTGATCCTGGCCGTATGCCGAGATGGCGGCCTGCCCGAGGGCGTGTTCGATGTGCTGCACATCGACAACGACCAGGCGGCCGAGGTGCTGCGCGACAAGCGGATCAAGGCGGTCACCCTGACCGGCAGCGAACGCGCCGGGCGGTCCATCGCGGCCAATGCAGGTGACCAGCTCAAGAAGTGCGTGATGGAGCTGGGCGGCAGCGACGCGTTCGTGGTCCTGGCCGACGCCGATCTCGAGAAGACGGTCGCCGCCGCGGTGAAGTCACGCTTCGACAACAGCGGCCAGACCTGCATCGCGGCCAAGCGCTTCATCGTGGTCGATGCGATCGCCGATGCGTTCGTGAAAAAGTTCGTTGCCGCGGCAGGCAAGCGCGTCTACGGCGATCCGCAGGACGAGACCACCACGCTGGCCCCGATGGCGCGCGCGGATCTGCGCGACGAGCTGCACAAGCAGGTGCAGGACAGCATCGCCAAGGGCGCCACGCTGCTGCTCGGCGGCGAGCCGGTGGCCGGCTCGCACGCGGGCTACCCGGCAACCATCCTGGACAACGTCACCCCCCGCATGCCGGCCTATGACGAAGAGTTGTTCGGCCCGGCGGCCGCGATCCTGCGGGTTGGCGACGAGGCCGAGGCGCTGCGCGCGGCCAATGACACCAGCTTCGGGCTGGGCGGCAGCGTGTGGACCACCGACCCGGTGCGCGGCGAAGCGATTGCCCAGCAGCTGGAATGTGGTGCCGCCTTCGTCAACGCCATCGTCAAGAGCGACGTGCGCCTGCCGTTCGGCGGCAGCAAGCGCTCCGGCTTCGGCCGCGAACTGGCCGAGCACGGCATCCATGAGTTCATGAACATCAAGACGATTTACGTGGCTTGATGCCACCGATCGGGGTAGGAGCCGACCGTTGGTCGGCTCACCGCCTTGGCGGCCAACGGTCGCCGCCGTAGCGACCAACGGTCGCTACCTACAGCCAGCGGGCGCGCTTGAACAGGCGGTACAGGCCAACGCATACCGCACCCACGCCGATGATCATGGCGGGGTAGGCCCAGGGCTTGTCCAGTTCGGGCATGTGGGTGAAGTTCATGCCGTACCAGCTGGTGATCAGGGTCGGGGCGGCCAGCAGTGCCGCCCACGCACCCAGGCGCTTGACCGTCTCGCCCTGGGCCAAGGTCACCAGCGACAGGTTCACGCTCAGCGCAGTCCCCAGCATTTCGCGCAGGGTGTCGATCACATCGCTGATCCGCACGGCGTGGTCGTGCACGTCGCGCAGGTACAGCTTCACTTCGTCCGGCACCAGGTCGCCCTGGTAGCGCTTGATCTGCGAGAGCATGTCCTGCAGCGGCGCGACCGCCATGCGCATCTTGTTGAGCTCGCGCTTGAGTTCGTACAGGCGCACCACGGTATGGCGCTTGTAGTTGTCGGAGAAGATGTCCTTCTCCAGCAGCTCCAGCGTGTCGCGGTAGCGCTGGGTGATCGGCAGGTAGTTGTCGACCACGAAATCCAGCACCGCATACAGGCAGTACGACGGCCCCATCGTGCGCAGCAGCTCCGGCTCGCGCTCGACGCGGGCGCGCGGTGCCGCGTAGGACAGCGAGGCGCCGTGGCGCACCGTGACCAGGAAGCGCGGCCCGAGGAAGGCATGCGTCTCGCCGTACTGGATGCGCTCGTCGACCATCTGCGCGGTGGTCACCACCACGAACAGCGAGTTGCCGTACGCCTCGACCTTGGGCCGCTGATGCGCGTTGCGCGCGTCCTCGATGGCCAGCGAATGCAGGCAGAACTCTTCCTGCAGCTTCAGCAGCACGCTGTCGTGGGGCTCGTAGAGTCCCACCCAGACAAAGCCGTTGTCGCTGGCGATCACATCGCTGATTGCATCCAGGCTGATGTCGTGCCGTTTGCCCTGGTCATCGTAGTGAACGCAGTTGATGACGCAGGCGGGATTTTCGGGTGTGACGGTATCCATGGCGGGCATCGTGCGTCAGCGGCCCGTGACGGGCGGGTCACGGCGGGCCAGCGCCCACGCCAGCGCCACGTGGATCGGCAGCAGCAGCACGATCCACTGCAGGTTGTACTGCGCCTGCAGCGTGAGCCAATGCAGCACCAGGCCCAGCAGCGAGAGGCCAGCGACCGCCCACAGCACGATCCGGAACCACGCACGCGGCATGCGGCCGCGCAGCAGGGTGATCGCGCCGGGCAGGAGCAGCAGGCACAGCGGCGAGAGCTGCAGCAGGTTGCGGTTGGCCCAGGCGGCCTGGTGCGCGCTGAAGCCCCACAGGTAGGTCAGCAGGGCGCCGCCGATCCCGCAGAACAGCCAGAACGGCAGCGCCAGGCCGCCAAGCAGACGCCGCCGGCGGCGCAGTGCGACCACACCCGCGGCGGCGATCAGGCCGCACAGCAGCCAGGGCCACCAGCGCCGGGGCGACTCGGCCGGTTCCGGGGCGATCCGGTGCGGCAGCAGTTCCTGCTCGGCCTGTACCAGCGGGCGACCTTCGCTGTTGCGCGCCTGGCGCAGCGCATCGGCCAGGCGCATCGGCACGAACGCTTCCTGCCAGCGCGACAGGGGCTGATCGGCGAACGGGCCCAGGCCGATATCGAATCCCAGCCACATCCACGGCGACGGCGACGCCAGGCGCACCGATTCACTGCGGTAGGTGTTGCCGCGCGAGCGCCCGGACAGCTGCGAATGCAGCCCGCCGCCGAGCGCGCCATCGATCGCATCGCGGACCATGGTCGCGCAGTTAGCGGTGTAGTAATCGTAGTGGTAGCGCGCGTTTTCCGGCTTGGCGCGCTCGGCCAGCGAGGCGGCCAAGGCATGCGCCTGCTCAGGCGTCAGGTCCAGCCACTGCACGCTCGCGCCGCGACCGCTCTCCTGGTAGTACGACAGATCCTGCCCGAGGGGCAGCGCGACCAGGTAATACATCATGTCGCCGCGCACGAAGTTGCCGATGAAATCGGATTCGCTCGGGTCGAAGTAACCGAAGTTGTAGGAGGTGGCGTCGCCGGTGACCGGGTCGACCACGACCAGGGCGTCATGCCCGAAGCGTTCGAAGAAAATCTCGCCCGGCTGCATGGTGACCACGCCGATGCGCGGCGCCGCGGCGACGGAGGCCGGGGCATCACTGACCGGCGCGGCATCCTGCGCGGCCAGCGCCCCGAAGGGCAGGCTGGCCATCGCCATCAGCGACAACACGAACAACAGGCGGCACAGCGACCACCGATTCAAAGGGGGCCGCATGGCGTGGGTCAATCCTCGTTGTGGGTGTCAGGCGGCAGTACGGTCACGTGGAACGCCTGCACGCGGCGGGCATCGGCACGCGCGACCCGGAACACGAAGCGGTCCAGGGTGAGTTCGTCGCCGGTTTCCGGCAGGTGCCCGATCGCCTCGGTGACCAGGCCACCGATGGTGTCGTAATCATCATCGGGGAACGTGGCGCCGAAACGCTCGTTGAAATCCTCGATCGCGGTCAGCGCGTCGACCACGTACTGGCCGTCGGCCTGGATCGCGATCTGCGAGGTGTGGTCCTCGGCTTCGTCGTGCTCGTCATCGATCTCGCCGACGATCTGCTCCAGCACGTCCTCGATGGTGACCAGCCCGGCGACACCGCCGTACTCATCCACCACGATGGCCATGTGGTTGCGCGACAGCCGGAACTCCTTGAGCAGCACGTTGAGCTTCTTGGCCTCGGGGATCAGCACCGCCGGGCGCAGCAGCTCGCGGATGTTGGCCGGCCCGTTGTCGGCGACCACGCCGCGCAGCAGGTCCTTGGCCAGCAGGATGCCGAGGATGTCGTCCTTGTTGTCGCCGTGCACCGGGAAGCGCGAATGGCCGGATTCGACCACCTGCTTCATCAGTTCAAGGAAGGGGGCTTCGACCGGCAGGGAGACCATCTGCGAGCGCGAGATCATCACGTCGCCGACGGTGAGCTCGGCCACCGCGATGGCACCTTCCATCATCCGCAGCGTGTCGGCGGCGATCAGGCCGTCTTCGTGCGCGGTGTGCAGGACCGCCACCAGCTCGTCGCGGGTGTGTGGTTCGCCGGAGAAGGCAGAGGTCAGGCGTTCGAGCCAGCTGCGCTTCTTTTCATTGTGCTCCTGGGTGGAGCTACTACTGTCGTCTTCAGACATCTCTGGAAAAAAAGGCACCCGGCGTGCCGGGCGTTGGATTTAGTCTATCAGGATGCGGGCGCCTGTCAGCGGCCAGCCGAGGCGGGATTCACGCCCGGCGCGGGGCCCGGGGCGGCGGCCGGGGGCGGGGTCTCCTCTTCCGGCGGGAGGTCCAGGCTGTAGGTACAGCCGGCCAGGGTCTTGCCGGGGTGGGACTTGACCGTGGACAGGCTCAGGATCACCGACTCGATCAGGGCCTCGCCGGTACGCGGGTCGGTGACGTCGCGGCTGACCAGCTCGCGCCCGGCCATGAATTTCTCCGGGGTATCCACACCGTCTTCCAGGGCCAGGCGCTTGGCCAGCGGGCGCGGATCGGCCAGGTCCAGGATCGCCATGATGCTGGCCCCGGCCACCGTGATGTACTCGGCGCGCTCGCCGAAGACCGTGATCGGCGCGGCCAGGCGGAATTCGGTCATGAACTGGTTGGTCTGCGGCAACGGCTGCAGGCCATTGGCGACCGCCTTGAGCGGGTCCGCCACGACCGGGGCGACGGCATCGTAATCGCTCACGCTCTTGCGGCATTCAATCAAAGCGGGCAGGTCCAGCGGCGCCGCGTCGGCAAACGCCGGGGCAGGCAGCAGGCCGAGCAGGCCCAGGTAGGCAAATCGCAACAGGGTCATCGGAACAGGTCCATCAACAGGCGTGCACGGCACGGACGCGGCGACGATCATAACGGGGGGCGGTCCCGCCTGGCAGGCCGTCAGCGACGGCGCAGCAGCCAGCGCAGCGTGGCGGTGAAGGTGACGATCGCGATCCCCGCCGCGCACAGGACCAAGGCCGAGGCGCCCAGATGGAGCGCTTCCGGGCCGCTGGCGGTGAGCGTGATCAGCGTGCGGCCGAACACCAGCGCGAAGGCCGCGGCAAGGACGAACAGCAGCGCCACCTGCACCGGCCGTGCGCGGAAGACCGGGGACTGTGCGGGCGGGGCACCATCGCGCCGGGCCCAGCGATACAACGTGCGCCAGCCCGTCGGTGCGGCCAGTGCCGCCGCCAGTCCCGACCAAGCCACCACGCCCAGGCCGGTGGCGCTGAGCGCGGCGTCGCCTGGGCCGGCCAGCAGGCGGGGCAGGACCAGGCCCGCCACCACGCTGGTCAGCAGGCCCACGACGAATACGCCGGTAGCCACGCCGTCCAGGCGGTCGGCCCAGTGTGGGGGGAGGGGCGCGCGCCGTTGATGCGCAGCCCACCAGCTGCGCGCCGGGGCCAGGGACAGCAGGGCGATCACCGCCGAGAGCGCCAGCATGCCCAACCGGATCGCACCGGGATCGCGGCCTGCCGGTGTCAGTGCCGGCAGACCTGGCGCGCCGAGGGCGGAATACACCACGCCCGCCAGCGACAGTGCGAGCAGCAGGGGGCCCAGTGCCGAGCGGCGGTCAGGTGACGGCATCGCGGCATACATCCTTGTAGGGCAGAGGGATCAACACAGGTATCGAGGGGGCGCTCAGCGCTCGCCGGCATACGGATCGGCGATGCCCAGTTCGGCCAGGATGTCACGCTCCAGCTGTTCCATGGCATCGGCTTCCTTCTCGTCCTCATGGTCCCAGCCGAGCAGGTGCAGCACGCCGTGCACGGTGAGGTGCGCGTAATGGGCGTTGAGTGCCTTGCCCTGTTCGTCCGCTTCGCGGGCGACTACCGGGGCGCAGATCACCAGATCGCCGAGCAGGGGGAACTTGACGCCCTTGGGCAGGCCCTCCGGCAGTTCGGCCGGGAAGCTGAGCACGTTGGTGGCGTAATCCTTGCCGCGGTAATGGCGGTTCAGGGACTGGCCTTCCTTGGCGTCGACCAGGCGGATCGCCAGATCGGCCTCGCGGATGCGGCCCTTCAGGGCCGCGGCAACCCACTTGCGGAAGCTCACCGCCGACGGCAGGCCGGCGCGGGGCAGGGCGTAGTTGATCGCGACATCCAGTCGCACGGGACCACGGGTCATGGGGTTGCTCCGGGTTGGACCTGCTGCAGATCGCGGCGGTCGTAGGCGCTGACGATACGGGCCACCAGCGGATGCCGGACCACGTCGCGCGCTTCGAAGAAGGTGAAGCTCACGCCCTCCACGTCACGCAGCACATCGATCGCATCGCGCAGGCCGGATTTCACGTGCTTGGGCAGATCGGTCTGGGTGAGATCACCGGTCACCACCGCCGTGGAGCCGAAGCCCAGCCGAGTCAGGAACATCTTCATCTGCTCGACCGTGGTGTTCTGCGCTTCGTCCAGGATCACGTACGCATCGTTGAGCGTGCGCCCGCGCATGTAGGCCAGCGGCGCGATCTCGATGACGTTCTTTTCCAGCAGCTTGAGCACCTTTTCCACGCCGAGCATTTCATACAGCGCGTCGTAGAGCGGGCGCAGGTACGGGTCGACCTTCTGGCTCAGGTCGCCGGGCAGGAAGCCGAGCTTCTCGCCGGCCTCCACCGCGGGGCGGACCAGGATCAGGCGCTGCACGCGGGCTTCGTTGAGCGCTTCGACCGCGCTGGCCACGGCCAGGAACGTCTTGCCGGTACCGGCCGGGCCGATCCCGAAGTTGATGTCGTGGGTGGTGATCTGGTGCAGGTAGCGCGCCTGGTTGGCGCCGCGGCCGCGCACCGTGCCGCGCTTGACCTTGATCGCCACCTCCTGGGCCTCGTAGGCACGCTCGACAACATGCTCCACGTTGGCCTCGTTCAGGCGCAGGTGGATGGCATGGCTGTCGAACACCACGTCGCCGGCCTCGGCGTACAGCGCTTCGATCAGGGCCTGCGCATCGGCGACCACGGCCTTGGGGCCGGTCACGCGGAAGACGTGGCCACGGTTGGCGATTTCCACGCCGAGTTTGAGTTCCACCTGGCGGAGATGTTCGTCGAACGGGCCGGCCATGTTGGCCAGGCGTTCGTTGTCTTCCGGGGTGAGGGTGAAGTCGCGTTGTGCGAGTGCGGTCATTGCGTCCGGCGGCCGCCGGTCCAGCCGACCGGGCCGCAAGCAGGGAAAGGGAGAACAGGGTAGCGCGGGTATCGGGCGGCCGCTACAGCAGCAGCGGAAAGCGGTGTTCCTGCGCCTGGGGCGGTCATCCACAGCGCCTGTGGGTGGTCGCGGGAGAAAGGTGTGGATAACGTGCAGCGCGCCAATGCTGGCAACGGGTGCGAGGGCGTGATCATTTCATGACCAGCCCGCGCGCTGCAGCGTGACCTGTTCTTCACGGCTGTGTGCGCAAGGTGAGGATCGCGCCTCCGCGCACACTCCTTTCAGAGGCCCCACGCCATGCCCGCATCGGTATCCGCGTCCCGGCGTTGGTTGGTGTTGGCGGTCTGGCTGCTGCTGTTACTTGGTTGCCGCGAGACCGATGAGGCGGCGCTGGGCACGCTGGAGTGGGATCGCATCACGGTGCCAGCCGCCGCGGCGGAAACCATCGTGGCGGTGCACGTGCGTGAAGGCCAGCAGGTGCAGGCAGGCACATCGCTGCTGCAGCTCGAACCTACCCGCACTGCTGCCCAGTTGCAGGCGCTGCAGGCGGACGCGGCCCGCGCGGGGCAGGTGCTGGACGAACTGCGCCAGGGGCCGCGCAATGAAGACATCGCGCAGGCGCGCGCCAACCTGGCCGCGGTGCGGGCGCAGGCCGAGGATGCCGCCGCGTACTACCGCCGCCTGCAGCCGTTGGGACGTCAACAGCTGGTGGCTGCTGCCGATGTGGACCGTGCCCGCGCGGCGGCGGGCAACGCCCACGGCGTGGTGCGCGCAGCCGAGCAGGCGCTGCTGGCGCTCGAGCACGGCACCCGGGTAGAAGAGATCGCGCAGGGCGAATCGGCCCTGCAGGCGGCACAGGCGCAGGCCTCCGGCCAAGCCGAGACATTGCGCAGACTGGATCTGCTGGCCCCACGCGCGGGCCGCGTGGACGCATTGCCATATCGCTTGGGCGACCAGCCGCCGGTCGGCGCGCCGCTGGCGGTGCTGCTGGTCGGTGACCGGCCGTATGCACGGGTATACCTGCCCGAGCCGCTGAGGGTCCGGGTCCGGGTAGGGCAGGCCGCCACGATCGCCCTGCAGGGGCGCGAGGGGACACTCGTCGGGCGGGTGCGCAGCATCCGCAGCGACCCTGGCTTCACTCCGTACTACGCGCTCAGCGGCGCGGACGCGGCGCGGCTCAGTTGGCTGGCCGAGATCGAGCTGACCGCCGACAACGATGCGGCGGCGATGACGCAGCTGCCGGCGGGCGTGCCGGTGCGGGTTTCGTTTTGAATGCGGTCCCGCCTGCACCGGCCGCAGGCCAGGGCGGTGAGCCGGCGATCCGCGCACGCGGGCTGACCAAGCGCTTCGGGGCCCTGGTCGCCGTCGACCACGTCGACCTGAGCGTGCCGCGCGCGAACGTCTACGGCTTCCTGGGGCCCAACGGATCAGGCAAGTCGACCACCATCCGCATGCTGTGCGGGCTGCTGACTCCCAGCGAAGGGGACATCGATGTGCTCGGGCTGCGCATCCCCGAGCAGGCCGAAGCGCTGCGGAAACGGATCGGCTACATGACCCAGCGGTTCTCCCTGTTCGACGACCTGACCGTGCGCGAGAACCTGGAGTTTCTCGCGGCCGTGCAGGACATCCCGCGCGCCGCGGCCCGGCAGCGGATCGATGAGCTGGTCGAGGGCTATCACTTCCAGGAACGCCAGAAGCAGTTGGCCGGCACCCTCAGCGGCGGGCAGAAGCAGCGTCTTGCCCTCGCCGGTGCGGTCATCCAGAAGCCCGAGCTGCTGTTCCTGGACGAGCCGACCAGCGCGGTCGATCCGGAATCCCGCCGGGATTTCTGGGAGAAGCTGTTCGACCTGGCCGATGCGGGCACCACGCTGCTGGTCTCCACCCATTACATGGACGAGGCCGAGCGCTGCCACCGCTTGGCGATCCTGGACCAGGGCATGTTGGTCGCCGACGGCAGTCCGGCCGAGCTGACCGCCGCATTGCAGGGGCGCACGCTGGAGGTGCATGCCGCGCAGCCGCGCCAGGCCCAGCGCCTGCTTGCCGCGGCGCCGGGCGTGCTCAGCGTGGCCCAGATCGGCAACACGCTGCGGGTTCTGCTTGGTCACGACGGCGACGGGCCCGAGCGACTGCAGCAGGTGCTGCGTGCTGCCGGGCAGCAGGCCGAGGTCGTTGCCGCGGCGGCCAATCTGGAGGACGTGTTCGTCTCGGCCACGCGTGGGCGTGTGCCGGCCGCCGGGCCCGCAGCATGAACCCGCGCCGGCTGTGGGCGATCGTGCTCAAGGAACTGCGGCAGATGCGTCGCGACCGCATCACCCTGGCGATGATCGTGGGCATTCCGGTGATGCAGCTGGTGCTGTTCGGCTATGCGATCAACCTCAACCTTCGCCACCTCGATACCGCCATCGCCGACCAGGCCAATACCTCGGCCTCGCGCGCGCTGGTGATGGACATGGTCGCCACCGGCGTGATCACGCCCACCCAGCGCGTGGATACGCCGGAACAGGTGATGGCGGCCCTGCGGCGCGGGGAGATCAGCATCGGCGTGGTGATCCCGGCCGACTTTGAACGACGCCACTTCGAAGGACGCGAGGCGGTGCAGGTGCTGGTCGATGGCAGCGACACCGTGGTGCAGAGCGCAGCGGTGCAACTGGCGCAGGTGCCGCTGGACAGTGCGCCAGTCCGCAACGATCGACCCCTGCGCACCGGGGCGGTGGCGGCCGCTGGACAGATCAGCGTGGTGGCGTTCTACAACCCGCAGCGACGCTCGGCGATCAACATCGTGCCCGGGCTGATCGGCATCATCCTGACCATGACCATGGTGATGTTCACGGCGGTGGCGATCGTCCGCGAGCGCGAGCGCGGCAACATGGAACTGCTGATCGCCACGCCGCTGAGCAGCGGCGAGTTGATGGTCGGCAAGGTATTGCCCTATGCGGCGATCGGCCTCCTGCAGACCAGCCTGGTGCTGCTGCTGGGGCTGTGGTTGTTCGACGTGCCGGTGCGTGGCAGCGTGCTGGATGTCTATGCGGCCGCGATGCTGCTGATCACAGCCAATCTCGCCTTGGGCCTGTTGATCTCGACCAAGGCGCAGTCGCAGTTCCAGGCGATGCAGATGACGATGTTCGTCTTCCTGCCGTCGATCCTGCTGTCCGGCTTCATGTTTCCGTTCGCCGGCATGCCGCGGCCGGTGCAATGGCTGGCCGAAGTGCTCCCGCTGACCCACTTCCTGCGCCTGATCCGCGGCATCATGCTGCGTGGCGCGTGGATCTGGGAACTGTGGCCGGAGGTGCTCGCGCTGCTGGGCTTCATCGCAGTGATGATGACCCTGGCGATCGTGCGTTTCCGCAAGCGGTTGGATTAGGCACTGCCGACCGACGGTCGGCAGGCCTTCAGGCGGTCACCATCCGCGCACGCAGCGAATTGCTGTATGCCTCGGTGATCACCACATCGACGAACTGGCCAATCAGGCGTGGGTGCCCCGGGAAATTCACCGAGCGCATGTTCTCGCTCTTGCCGGTCAACTCGTTCGGGTTGCGCTTGGACGGACCTTCCACCAGCACGGTCTGCACGGTGCCGACCATCTTCTCGGAGATGGCCGCGGCCTGCTCGTTGATCCGGGCCTGCAGGCGCGACAGGCGCGCGTGCTTTTCCGCATCGGGGGTCGTGTCTTCCAGATCGGCGGCGGGGGTACCCGGCCGGCGCGAATAGATGAAGGAGAAACTCTGGTCGAAGCCCACGTCCTCGATCAGCTTCATGGTCTTTTCGAACTCGGCGTCGGTCTCGCCGGGGAAGCCGACGATGAAATCCGAGCTGATCGAGATGTCCGGGCGCACCGCGCGCAGCTTGCGGATCTTGGACTTGAACTCCAGCGCGGTGTAGCCGCGCTTCATCGCCGACAGCACGCGATCGCTGCCGGCCTGCACCGGCAGGTGCAGGAAGTTGGCCAGCTGCGGCACATCGCGGTACGCGTCGATCAGCGAGTCGCTGAACTCCAGCGGATGCGAGGTGGTGAAGCGGATCCGGCCGACGCCGTCGATCTCGGCGATGGTGCGGATCAGCAGCCCCAGGTCGGCGAACTCGCCGTCGCCATACGGGCCGCGGTAGGCATTGACGTTCTGCCCCAGCAGGTTGATTTCCAGCACGCCCTGGGCGGCCAGCTGCGCGACTTCCACCACCACATCCTCGAACGGGCGGCTGACCTCGGTGCCGCGGGTGTAGGGCACCACGCAGAACGAGCAGTACTTCGAGCAGCCTTCCATGATCGAGACGAACGCGGAGGCACCCTCGGCGCGCGGTTCGGGCAGGGCGTCGAACTTCTCGATTTCCGGGAAGCTGATGTCCACCTGCGACTTGCCCGATTCGCGGCGCTGGCGGATCAGCTCCGGCAGGCGGTGCAGGGTCTGCGGGCCGAACACCAGGTCCACGTGCGGCGCGCGCTTGATGATCGCTTCGCCTTCCTGCGAGGCCACGCAGCCGCCGACGCCGATGATCACGCCGCGGCCGTTGTTCTTCAGTGCCTTCCAGTAACCCAGCTGGCTGAACACCTTCTCCTGGGCCTTCTCGCGGATCGAGCAGGTGTTCATCAGCAACACATCGGCCTCGGCCGGGTCGTCGGTGAGCTCGAGTCCTTCCGAGGCGGCGAGCACGTCGGCCATCTTGGTCGAGTCGTACTCGTTCATCTGGCAACCGTGGGTCTTGATGTACAGCTTGCCGCGCACCGGTCCGGTCACCTGTGGCCTGGCGCCGGGCAGGGGGAGCAGGTCGGGGCGGGGGGCGGTGCTGGCAGGAGCAGAGGCAGGCAGGGTAGAACCGGCCGAAGTCGGCGCGGTCGAAGCTGGCGTCCCGGTCATGGCGCTTATTCCAGTCGGGTGGGCGGGCAGGCAGCCGGATGGCTGCGGTGAGCAGGCCATTGTAGCCGGGTCGGGCTCCCCCCTTGGCAATCCCCGGCGAATTGGGGACACTCCCGCTCATGAAGGGGATGTTGGGGATCGCTGCGCTGGCCTTGGCTGCGCTGACCGCTATGCCGGCCAGTGCGGGCACGCTGTACAAGTGTGTCGGCAGCGACGGCATCCCGAGCTACGTGAGCAAGCGTGTGAGCGGGGCCAGCTGCAGTGTGATCAGCAGCTACCGGCCGGACCGCAGCGCGCCTCGCCGGGCCCTGCCGCCGCCCGCGCCGGGCCCGGCGGCCCCGATCGCCAGCGTGACGCCGGCCCCAGCCCCAGCCCCAGCCCCCGTCCGGGCCGACAGCGCCACCTCCGCCACCGCGATCACGCCCGCCCCGGCCACGGCCACGGTGCTGACCGCACCGTCCGCCCCGTCCGCTGCCACCGGCAAGGCGGGGAAGGTGCGCAGTGGCCAGCTGTACTCCTATATGAAGGACGGCGTGCGCCACTACACCAGCGCACGCCCGGCCGGCGTCGCCAGCCTGGGCCAGGTCCGCACCATCCACTACAGTTTCATCGAGCGCTGCTACGCCTGCGGGGCCAACCCGGCGGTCAACTTCGGCTCGGTGCGGCTCAACACCACGGCCTACCAGGATGAGATCGCCGCCGCCGCGCGCGAGTTCGGCGTGGAGGAAGCGGTGGTCCGCGCGATCATCCACGCCGAGTCGGCCTACAACCCGACCGCGCTCAGTCGTGCCGGCGCGCAGGGGCTGATGCAGCTGATGCCGCCCACCGCGCGCCGCTTCGGCGTCAGCGATTCCTTCAATGCCTCGCAGAACATCCGCGGCGGCGTGCAGTATCTGTCCTGGCTGCTCAAGCGCTTCAATGGCGATCTCACCCTGGCCGCCGCGGGCTACAACGCGGGCGAGGGCGCGGTCGACCGCCACGGCGGCGTGCCGCCCTACAGCGAGACCCAGTATTACGTGAAGCGGGTGGCCCTGTTGGCCGACCGCTATCGCGGCGCGGTGGCCAGCCATCAATAACCCATGGCGCCGGTGGTACCTGATGCCGTACTGTCGGGGTAATGTCGTTCCGTAGTACCGCGTTGTGTGGCCGACTTCGGTTCAGCTACACTCGCGGCTGATTCAATGTGGACTGGCCCCCACCGGTCTGCTGGCAGCCTCAAGCTACCTAAATCAATATCGGAGTGCCGGATGGCCAACGATGGGGTAAACGATCCAGTCAACACTGGACGTCGACGGTTTCTTTCCGCCACCACTGCGGTGGTCGGAGCGGTCGGCGTCGGATTTGCAGCGGTACCGTTCATCAAGTCCTGGAATCCCAGCGCCCGCGCCAAACTGGCCGGTGCACCGGTGATTGCCGACATCAGCGCGCTCCAGGAAGGCCAGCGACTGGTCATGGAGTGGCGTGGACAGCCGATCTGGATCGTCAAGCGTTCCAAGGCCATCCTCGAGGCGCTGCACGGACTGGACGGCCGCCTGAAGGATCCCGGGTCGGGCGAGAAAGAACAGCAGCCCGAGTACGTGCTCAAGCAGAATCCCGAATTCCGCTCGATCAAGGCCGAGGTCTCGGTGCTGGTCGGGCTGTGCACCCATCTGGGCTGTTCGCCGGAAATGGTCGCCGAGATCCGTCCCGAGCCCTACGACCCCCAGTGGAAGGGCGGCTACTTCTGCCCCTGCCACAAGTCGCGCTTCGACATGTCCGGTCGTGTGTTCAAGGATGTTCCGGCACCGATCAACCTGCTGGTGCCGCCGCACCATTACCAGGACGACAACACCATCATCATCGGCGTTGATCCGCAGGGGGCGGCTTGATCATGGCGAACATCCTTTCCCGCACCGCCACCGGCGTCGCCGACTGGGTCAACGCGCGCGCACCGGGCCTCATGCCGGTCTACCGCAAGCACGTCAGCGAGTACTACGCGCCGAAGAATTTCAACATCTGGTACTACTTCGGCTCGCTGGCGCTGCTGATCCTGGTCAACCAGATCGTCACCGGCATCTTCCTGACGATGCACTACAAGACGAACGCCGCCGAAGCGTTCGCCTCCATCGAATACATCATGCGGGACGTGGAGTGGGGCTGGCTGATCCGCTACATGCACTCCACCGGTGCTTCGCTGTTCTTCATCGTGGTCTACCTGCACATGTTCCGCGGCCTGCTCTACGGCAGTTACCAGAAGCCGCGCGAACTGGTCTGGATCCTCGGCATGCTGATCTACCTGGTGCTGATGGCTGAAGCCTTCATGGGCTACGTGCTGCCGTGGGGCCAGATGTCGTTCTGGGGCGCGAAGGTGATCATCTCGCTGTTCGGCGCGATCCCGGTGATCGGCACCGGGCTGACCGAATGGATCATGGGCGACTACCTGCCCAGCGATGCCACCCTCAACCGCTTCTTCGCCCTGCACGTGATCGCACTGCCGCTGGTGCTGTTGCTGCTGGTGGTGTTGCACCTGGGCGCTTTGCACGAAGTGGGCTCCAACAACCCGGACGGCGTGGAGATCAAGAAGGGCCCGAAGGGCAACCGCTGGTCGGCCATCGCGCCCACCGACGGCATTCCCTTCCATCCGTACTACACGCTCAAGGATGCGGTCGGCGCCGGCTTCCTGCTGATCATCGCCGCCTTCATCATCTTCTTCGCCCCGGCCTTCGGCGGGCTGTTCCTCGAGCACGACAACTTCACCGAGGCCAACCGCCTGGTGACGCCCGAGCACATCAAGCCGGTCTGGTACTACACCCCGTATTACGCGATGTTGCGGGTGGTGCCCAACAAGCTCGGCGGCGTGATCGTGATGTTCTCCGCGATCGCCATCCTGTTCCTGGTGCCGTGGCTGGATCGGGCGCGGGTGAAGTCCTACCGCTACCGCGGCCTGCTCTCGCGCGGCCTGCTGGGCATGTTCGCGGTGTGCTTCGTGTGGCTGGGCGTGATCGGCTCGGGCCCGGGTACGGACGCGCACGAGACCTACATCGGCCGCGTGCTGACCTTCCTGTATTTCGCCTTCTTCATCACCATGCCGCTATGGACCAAGCTGGACAGGACCAAGCCGGTACCGGACCGGGTGACCACGCATGACTGACCACTGGATTGTCCGGCTGGCCTGCGCGGCGGCCCTGATGCTGGGTGTCGCGGCAGCCGATGCCGCCGAGGGTGCCAAGACCCTGCAGGCGGGCAATGACCTGAGCGACCGCGCCTCGCTGCAGCGCGGCGCGCAGCTCTACATGAACTACTGCTCCGGCTGCCACGCGCTGAAATACCTGCGCTATTCGCGCATGGCCGCCGATCTCGGGCTGAGCGAAGAGGAGGTCATGAACAACCTCAACTTCACCGGCACCCCGGTCGGCGAACCGATTCCGGTGACGATGCCCAAGGCGCAGGCCGAGAAGTGGTTCGGCAAGATGCCGCCGGACCTGAGCCTGATCTCGCGCGTGCGCGGCAGCGACTGGGTCTACACGTACCTCAAGTCGTTCTACCTCGATCCCACGCGACCGCTGGGCTGGAACAACACCGTGTTCCCGAATGCCTCCATGCCCAACCCGCTGTGGGAAATGCAGGGGCTGCAGCACGCCGTGCATGGCAAGGCCGAAGGCCCGGGCCTCGACGCACCGGTGGTCGGCTTGAAGATCGAGCAGCCGGGCAACGTCGACGCCGGCCAGTACGACCAGGCGGTGCGCGACATCACCAACTTCCTGGAGTACGCCGGCGAGCCGGCCGCCCTGAAGCGCCAGAAGCTGGGCGTCTGGGTGATCCTGTTCCTGGCACTGCTGACCTTCCTGGCGTACCTGCTCAAGAAGGAATACTGGAAGGACGTCCACTGAGCCGCCGGACGCCGTCCTGTGTCGATCGTTCCTGCCGTGGGACGATCGACCTATTGGCTTTTGCGATGTGCGGTTGCACACTCGGGTACTGTGACGACCGTCGGCAATGGGCTGGCGGCGCCGATACGACCGGCGGTTACCGGACGTTGGAGAGCCTTTGATGGCGGCGAGCGTACGCATGCGGAACACCCTGACGCTGTTTTCCTCGAACGACGATGTCCTGTGCCATCGCGTGCGGCTGGTACTGGCGGCCAAGGGCGTCACTTATGACTCCGTGCCGGTCGACCCGCAGAATCCGCCCGAGGATCTCATCGATCTCAATCCGTACCATTCCGTGCCCACCCTGGTGGAACGCGAGCTGGTGCTGTACGCGGCGTCGGTGGTCAGCGAGTACCTGGACGAGCGCTATCCGCACCCGCCGTTGATGCCGGTCGATCCGCTCTCGCGGGCCCGCATCCGGCTGGCGATGCTGCGCATCGAACACGACTGGGTGCCGCAGGTGCAGGCCATCCAGCTGGGCAACAAGACCCAGGCCGAGGCGGGCCGCAAGCGGCTCAAGGAACTGCTGACCAGCGCGGTACCGCTGTTCAAGGCCAGCAAGTTCTTCCTCAATCCGGAAATGAGCCTGGCCGACTGCGCGATGGCGCCGATCATCTGGCGGCTGCAGGCACTGGACGTGCCGCTGCCGAAGGATGGCAAGTCGATCGAAGACTACGGCAACCGCATTTTCCGCCACCCGGGCTTCATCCGCAGCCTCACCGAGCAGGAAAAGAAGCTGCGCGACCTGCCGGTCTGACCACGCCCGGGTGCCGCGTGCACCCCCGGCGTACTGAACGAAATCGCGGTGCCGGTACGCGTGATGGCTGACCTGCGGGTAGGCGGGCGCGTACACTTGCATCAGGCAATCCGGATCAAGAGCAGCCGAGCACGGCTCGGCTCTACCACATGACTGAAGACACTTTTCGCATGACCAGCCACCGTCCGTACCTGTTGCGGGCCCTGGTGGAATGGATCAATGACAACGACCTGACGCCGCATATCCTGGTCGACGCCGGCATGCCCGGCGTGCAGGTACCGCAGAGCGCGGTCAAGGACGGCCGCGTCGTCCTGAACATCGCCGAGCGCGCCGTGGTGCGCCTGCATATCGACAATGAGAGCGTGAGCTTCTCGGCCCGCTTCTCCGGCACCAGCTACCCGGTGCACGTGCCGATCTCGGCCGTGCTGGCCGTGTATGCCCGCGAGACGGGGCAGGGCATGGCGCTGCCGGACGATATCCCGGGCCATGAGCCGGGCCCGGACGACGAACTGCCGCCGGACGATTCACCGACCCCGCCGGACGATGCACCGCCCAAGCCCAGCGGTCGCCCGCATCTGCGGGTCGTCAAATAAGACACACCATGGCCGCCGCAAGGCGGCCATTTCATCTACCGGAATCAGACGTCTTCAGCATCCCGGGTATCGATATCGCGCCGGATCTCACTGATCCGCGCCGCCGAGGGACCCACGAACGTGATCAGCTGATCGCCGCGCAGCACCATGCGGCCGCTGTGGCGGTCCACGCCATCGTGCGAATACTCGAACTTGAAGGTGCGCTCCCAGCCCAGCCAGCCGTTGTCCTTGCGGCACACGCGCAGGCCGGTGGCGTGCACGCTCTGGTCCAGCCACTGCACGTCGGCAGCGCGGCAGGCATTGCGCCCGAGCACGCCGGCACGTTCGGCGGCGGCACGCGAGGAATTCCAGAAGGCGTACGCGAACGCGCCGGCAATCATCAACAGGATCAAACTGGGCATCGGTGACTCGGCGCGGTCAAGGAGGATGGTCCCTCCAAGATGGCGACGAATGCCGCGCGGATCAAGCCATGCGGGCGTCGACGATCAGGGCGTGCGGGGTGGCGGGACCGGTACGGGCTGTGGCGCCGGGATCGGGGTTGACTGCGGTACCTGAGGGCGGGGCGGCACGACAGTGGGGGTCGTCGTTGGCGCTCGTGGATCCCGGGGCGTCGTCATCGGGGGTGTCATCGTGCCCGGCGCTGGCATGTCGCCCGGAACGGGCGCGTCCATCGGCATCGTCGCCGGGGCGGTCGCCACCAGCTTCAGCAGTGCGGCCCAGTCCTGGCGGTTGAAGCTGCATTCCTCTTCGCGGCCCGGCGTACAGCCCAGATCCACACCGTCGCCTGCACTGGCCTTCGCGGGCGGCAGCTCGACCCGGCCGCTGCGGTCCAACGACAGCTTGCGCAACGCGACGGTGTTCATCACATTGCCGCCGATCAGATACAGCGTGCGGTCGCCGCCCATGTTGGCCGCGATCACCACTTCGCAATGCGATTTCCAGTGCGTCACCGCGCCGCTGCCCAGTGACTGCACCAGGCCGCTGTAGCTCAGGGTCTCGCGCCGGTCGCGGAGGTAGCACAGCAGGTCGCCTGGCGCCGGTTTCTCCTGCGCCGGGTCGGTCATCCGGTACGGTCCGCTGTTCTGGTACGCCGGGCGGATGTAGTCGATGTGCCGCGGCGAACGGGTGAAGCCGGGGACCGAGGCGCGGGTCATCACCCAGGAAATGAAGGCGGCCGACCACGGGTTGTCCACCAGGAACGCACGGCAGTCGGTGTCGGTGTAGCGCGTGCCCGGTGGGGCCATGCAGCTCGATGCGCCGGGCTGGCTGCCCATCGGTGACAGCGTGCCGCTCTGCCGCCAATAGCCGACCACCCGTTGCCAGGCAACCAGGCCGTTGTCGGCCAGGTGTACGTCCTCGGCTTCGGTCACGCTCAGGCTGGCCGCGCGGCCATCGCGATCGATGAAAGGCCGGTACCAGAGGCGGTGTTCGTTGCAGGCGGTCTTGACGATGTTGATCGCCAACGGGCTGAGCCCGAAGCGCGGCGGCACATCGCAGACCTCGGCGGCGGCGGCCCGCAGGGGCAGCAGCGCGAGCAGGGGAGACAGGCAGGCGAGAAGCGGCAGGCAGCGCATGCGTGCAATCCAGGTGGGGGCAGACGCAGCCTCGCAGACCGCATCTGCCCATACCGTGAAAGCGGCATTATCCGCGCGGGGGATCGCCCAGTTTCAACGACAGGTCGATCGCCTGCACATGCTTGGTCAACCCGCCGATCGAGATGCAGTCCACGCCGTCTTCGGCGATCGCGCGCAGCCCGTCCAGGCCGACACTGCCGGAGACTTCCAATGGAATCCGCCCGGCCGCGATGCGCACGGCCTCGCGCCGCGTGGCGGCGTCGAAATCGTCGATCAGGATGCGGGTGCAGCCGACCTCCAGCGCCTCGCGCAGCTGGTCCAGGTCCTCGACCTCGACCACCAGCGGCAATGCCGGCCAGTGCGCGCGCGCGGCCAGTACCGCGGCGGTCAGCGAGCCGGCGGCACGGATGTGGTTTTCCTTGAGCATCACCGTGTCGAACAGGCCCAGGCGATGGTTGTCACCGCCGCCGCAGCGCACCGCGTACTTCTGCGCCACGCGCAGGCCGGGCAGGGTCTTGCGGGTGTCCAGGATCCGCGCGCCGGTCCCGGCCACGGCCGCGACGTACTGCGCGGTGGTGGTCGCCGTGCCGGACAGCGTCTGCAGGAAATTCAGCGAGGTCCGCTCGGCGCTCACCAGGCTGCGGTTGCGGCCGTGCAGGAGGGCCAGCACGGTGCCGGCGGCGACGTGGTCGCCCTCGGCCACGCGCCAGTCGATCCGTACCTGCGGGTCGAGCGCCTGATGGGTCGCATCGAACCAGGGGCGGCCGGCGATCACCGCGTCCTGCTTGCACAGCAGGTAGGCGGTGTCGGGGCGGTCCGGGAGCAGGGCGGCGGTGACATCACCGCTGCCGATGTCCTCGGCCAGTGCACGGGCCACATCGGCGGCCACCAGGGCGGCCTCGGGGGCCGGCACGGGGAGGTGGCTCATTTTTCCGGGAAATCGGCGATCTGGGCGGTGGCGATGGCCTCTTCGGCCAGCAGCACCGGGATGCCGTCGTCCACGCGGAACACCTGCTTGCGGTCGCGGGTCAGCAGGGCCTCGCGCAGCGCCTGGGCCTGCGGGCTGCCATCGGCCTTGAGCACGGCACCGCTGCCGATCGCGCGGTTGAGCGCGTCCAGGCCGGTGGCGTCGAGCAGGGACAGGGGCTGGCGCGTATCGGGCGAGCACAGGAGGTCGAGCAGCTTGCGATCCATGGATTCTTCGTCTTGCGTGGAAGACGGCTAGAATACGTCTTTAAGGCAGGTGACGGCCAATGACCCTCAACCAAACCGCGCCGCTCGTCGGCATCGTCATGGGTTCCCGCTCGGATTGGGAAACCATGCAGCACGCCGCCCAGAAGCTGGATTCGCTGGGCGTTCCCTATGAAGTGAAAGTGGTTTCGGCGCATCGCACGCCGGACGTGCTGTTCACCTACGCCGAGCAGGCGGGCCAGCGTGGCCTGCGCGCGATCATCGCCGGTGCCGGCGGGGCAGCGCACCTGCCGGGCATGATCGCCGCCAAGACCGCCGTGCCGGTGCTGGGCGTGCCGGTGCAGTCCAAGGCCCTGAACGGCATGGACTCGCTGCTCTCGATCGTGCAGATGCCGGCCGGCATCCCGGTCGCCACCTTCGCCATCGGCAATGCCGGCGCTTCCAATGCGGCGCTGTTCGCGGCCGCCATGCTGGCCTCGGACCAGCCGGCGATCGGTGAGGCGCTGGAAGCCTTCCGTGCCCGCCAGACCGAAGACGTCATGGCCCACGACGACCCGCGTCAATGACCTCCAAGACCGTTGGCATCCTGGGCGGCGGCCAGCTCGCCCGCATGATGGTCCTGGCCGGTGCGCCGATGGGGCTGCGCTTCGAGCTGTTCGACCCGGCTGCCGATGCCTGTGGCGCCCAGGTGGCGCCGCTGCAGGTGGCCGCGTTCGAGGATGAAGCCGCCCTGGCCGCCTTCGCCGCCCGCGTGGACGTGGTGACCTTCGATTTCGAGAACGTGCCGGCGCAGAGCGCGACGTTCCTGGCCGAGCGCGTGCCGGTGCATCCGAATCCGGATGCGCTGGCCATGGCCCAGGATCGGCTCAGCGAGAAAACCCTGTTCCAGTCGCTGGGCATCCCGCTGCCGCCCTTCGCCGACATCCGAAGCCGCGATGAACTGGCGGCCAAGGTCGCCGAATTCGGCATGCCCTGCATCATCAAGACCCGTCGCCTGGGCTACGACGGCAAGGGTCAGTTCCGGATCCGCAGCGCCGCCGACATCGACGCGGCCTGGGACACCCTCGGCGACCAGGTCGAGAAGACCGGCCTGATCCTGGAAGGCTTCGTCGCCTTTGATCGCGAGGTCAGCGTGGTGGCGGTACGCGGGCAGGACGGCGAGTTCCGCGCCTGGCCGATCACCGGCAACTGGCACGTCAATGGTGTGCTCTCGGCCAGCCTGGCCCCGGCACGGCTGTCGGCGGCCCAGCACGAGGCTGCCATCGGCTACGCACGCACCCTGGCCGAGCGCCTGGACTATGTGGGCGTGTTCGCGCTGGAGCTGTTCTGCCGCGGCGACGAGCTGCTGGCCAACGAGATGGCGCCGCGGGTGCACAACTCCGGCCACTGGACCATCGAAGGCAGCGAGACCTCGCAGTTCGAGAACCACCTGCGCGCCGTGCTCGGCCTGCCGCTGGGCGACACGCGCATGCTCGGCCACGCCTGCATGCTCAACTGGATCGGGCAGATGCCCGATGCTGCGGCCGTGCTCGGCCAGGCCAGTGGCCATTGGCACGATTACGGGAAGCAGGCGCGGGACGGACGCAAGGTAGGCCATGCCACGCTGCGCGACGATGATGCGGCTGCGCTGGCCGATGCATTGGAGACCGTCGGTGGGCAGCTTGATCGCGGTGAGCAGGTCGCGCCGGTGATCGAGAGCCTGCGCGGCTGAAGGCCCGGCGGTGCCGGCCGCTGGCCGGCACCGCCTATCCGGCCGCACGACCAACGGTCGTGCGCTACCTTAATCGCGCAGCTGCGCGGTGACGAAATCCCAGTTCACCAGTTTCCAGAACGCCTCCAGATAGCGGGCGCGCTCATTCTGGTAATCGGTGTAATACGCGTGTTCCCACACATCGCAGGCCAGCAGCGGCGTGCTCTCGCCGGTCAACGGCGTGCCCGCGTTGCGCGTGACCTGAATCGCCAGTGCGCCGTTGGGGTGCTGCACCAGCCACACCCAGCCCGAGCCGAACAGGCCCAGCGCCGCGCGGTCGAAGGCCTCGCGCAGCCGCTTGGCATCCCCGAAATATCGGGTCACCCGTTCGCCGAGCCGGCCCTGCGGATCGCCACCGGCGCGCGGGTGCAGGCACTGGAAATAGAACTGGTGGTTCCAGGCCTGCGCCGCTGCATCGAACAGGCTGCCCTGGCTCTGGCGGACGATGTCCTCCAGCGGCAGCTCGGCCAGCTCCGTGCCGTCGATACGTGCGTTGACCGCGTCCAGATAGGCCCGCAAGTGCCGCCCGTGATGCAGGTCCAGCGTCTCCGCCGACAGGTGGGGTTGCAGGGCGGCGCGGTCGTAGGGAAGGCGAGGCAGTTCGAGGGGCATGGGCACGACAGATTGGGAGGGGAGAGCGCCGACAGAGTGCCCACCACGCGAAGGTAGGGCATACAATGGCGGTCAGGGAAGTCTATCCGACCGGTGAGGCCGGGTTGTCCCATTGGAGGGAGAGTCGTTGTGGCGGTGATGCAGCAGATCCAGTCCGAAGTCGAACGTTACCCCCTCGTGTTGTTCATGAAGGGCACCCCGCAATATCCCATGTGCGGCTTTTCCAGCCGTGCCCTCCAGGCGTTGATGGCCGCCGGCGCGATCGCGCTGCGCACGGTCAACGTGCTGGAAGAGCCTGAGATCCGCGCCAACCTGCCGCGCTTCTCCAATCTGCCGACCTTCCCGCAGCTGTTCATCCACGGTGAGCTGATCGGTGGCTGTGACATCGTGCTGGAGCTGTTCGAATCCGGCGAGCTCAAGCGCATCGTCGAAGAGGCCTCACAGCCGTGAGTGCGGTCCCGTCCGTGGTGGTCGGGACCGGATCGCTCGCCGATCGCGTCATTCTTGTTGCCGGGGCCGGGGGAGGCTTTGGCAGCGCTGCCGCCGTGGCCTGTGCGCAGGCCGGGGCCACCGTGGTGCTGCTGGGGCGCAAACCGCGCCGACTGGACCGGGTCTACGCCGCGGTCGAAGCCGTCGGCCCGGAGCCGCTGCTGTATCCGCTGGATCTGGAAGGCGCGACCCCCGACGACTACGCCACGCTGGCCGAGCGCCTGCAGTCCGAGCTGGGCCAGCTGGACGGGATGCTCTACTGCGCGGCCGATTTCGCCGGGCTGACCCCGTTCGAACTGGCCGAACCGGCCGCCTTCGCCCGCGCGGTCCACGTGAACCTGACGGCACCGGCCTGGCTGGCCCAGGCCTGCCTGCCGCTGCTGCGCCAGCGCGACGATGCCGCCCTGGTGTTCACCGTGGACGATCCCGCGCGGGTAGGGCAGGCCTACTGGGGCGGCTACGGCGCGGCCCAGCATGGGTTGCGCGGACTGATCGCCTCCCTGCATGACGAACTCGGCCGCAGCCCGGTCCGGGTCAGCGGCCTGCAGCCCGGCCCGATGCGCACGGCCCTGCGCGCCCGCGCGTTCTCGCTGGATGAGGACCGCACCGCCCGCGACCCGGCCGACTGCGCCGCTGCGGCGGTCCTGCTGCTGTCGGCCGCGGGCGCCGCGCACCGCGGCCAGATTCTCGACGCCTGAGGGCGCCAAAGGCGTCAACGCCTTTGTTGGGACGTGCCGGCACTGGATGACGACCCGAACAATGCCAGGTAGTGCCGGCCGCTGGCCGGCTCCCCGCCAAGCGACCCCACCTGAAATCCGCTGCCGCCCTGCATTCAGCGGGTCATAAACAGATGTGAAGATAGCGTCACGATCCCGTTGTGATGGCGTGTGTTTTGTCGCCAAACCGTCACAATCCGAGGCTATCGTGTTAATCTAGTGTTAACCGTTGCGGCTGAAACCAGCTCGCGGCTAGGGAACCCAGATAAAAGTCCAGTCAGCCGCCAGCAAGGCTGCTTGGGCGCGTTTTTTTCTCCGCCATCGCCAATCTCGCATCGAGGCTACTCCCCAATGACCCACTCCCGTTGTCTCCGGATGTCCAAGCTGACGCTTGGTCTCGTGGCTGCACTTGCCGCCGCTCCCGCCTTCGCCCAGAGCACCTCTTCCGGTGTCGGCGGTCAGGTCACGTCGGCTGCAGGCGCGCCTGTCGTCGGTGCAGAAGTCACCATCACGCACACCGAGTCGGGCACCGTCAGCCGCGCCACGACCGATGCATCGGGTCGTTACAACGCGCGCGGCCTGCGCGTGGGTGGTCCGTACACCATCACCATCAACAAGCCGGGTGAAGGCACGCGCACTGAAGAAGGTGTGTACCTCGGCGTCAACCAGATCGGTACCGTCAATGCGGCACTGACCGGCGACCTCGCTGCGACGAACCTCGATGCCGTGCAGGTCACCGCCGTGGCCGCAGGCTCGGAAGTGTTCAGCGCCACCAAGATGGGCTCGGGCACGTCGATCAGCCAGGAAACGATCGAAGCCATGCCGTCCGTCGGCGGCAACATTCAGGACATGATGCGCCTGGATCCGCGTGTCGCTTTCGTTGACCGTGCTTCGGGCAGCATCAGCGCCGGCGGCCAGAACCCGCGCTACAACGCCGTCCGTATCGATGGCGTGTCCGCCAGCGACACCTTTGGCCTGGAAGGCAACAGCTTCCCGACACGTCGCCAGCCGGTTTCGATGGAAGCCATCGAAGCCATCAACGTCGACCTGTCCAGCTACGACATCACCATCACTGGCGCCACCGGCGCTGTGGTTGATGCCGTGACCAAGTCGGGTACCAATGAATTCCACGGCTCGGTCTACGGCTACATGCGTGACGGCAGCTGGTTCGGTGACAACCCGGGTGGCGGCAAGTTCAACGGTTTCGAAGACGAGAAGACCTACGGCTTCACGCTGGGTGGCCCGCTGGTGAAGGACAAGCTGTTCTTCTTTGCCAACTATGAGAAGTTCGAGCAGTCCGCTCCCGGCGCCGACATCGCCGGCAGCGCCATCGGCGCCGGCACCATCACCGATGCCCAGATCGCCCAGGCCCAGCAGATCTTCCAGGATCGTTATGGCGTGTCGGCGGGTAGCTACGACGCCGCTTCGGACACCAACCTCGAAGAGTACGCGCTGAAGCTGGACTGGAATATCACCGACAACCAGCGTGCGAGCTTCCGCTACAGCAAGCTGGAGCAGGACAAGCTGCGCATCAACGGCTACGGCCAGACCACCGGTGCGTCGATCAGTTCGTACTGGTACCAGCACGACAAGAAGATCGAGTCCTACGTCGGCCAGCTGTTCAGCGACTGGAGCGACAACTTCTCGACCGAAATCAAGGCCAGCTACCGCGATTACTCGGCCATCCGTAACCCGTCGGCTCCGGGCACTCCGGCGATCCTGATTGGTTTCGGTGGTCTGAACTCGAACCGGGAGTCGGTCGCCAATCCGACCCTGTACCTGGGTACCGAAGCCAACACTCAGTACAACGAGCTGTACACCAAGACCTGGAACTACTTCGCCTCCGGCACGCTCACCCTGGGCGACCATGACGTGAAGTTCGGTGCGGACTACAGCAAGAACGAAATCTACAACCTGTACGCGCCGAACATCGACGGCTACCTGGTCTACAACGGCATCGAAGGTTTCCGAAACAACACGCCGGTGGTCAGCACCTGGCGCAACCCGGTGGACGGTGGCGTGGAGAGCCTTGCGGCCGACTACGACTACACCACCCTGGGCCTGTTCGTGCAGGACACCTGGTATGTCAACAGCAACCTGACCCTGACCCTGGGCGTGCGTGCGGACAAATACGACACCAACAAGGACACGGCCTACAACCAGCGTGCCAGTGAGTTCTTCGGTTACGACAACCGTTCGATCGGCGACAACGGCTTCATGGTGCAGCCGCGCGTCGGCTTCAACTACACCTTCGACAGCGATCGCCCGACGCAGCTGCGCGGTGGCGTTGGCCTGTTCCGTGGTGAAGCGCCGCAGGTGTGGCTGGGCAACATCTACGCCAACAACGGCGTGAACTTCACCCAGGGCACCGACTACCCGTACGCCAACCGCAACCGTCCGGGACAGCAGGTCGTGAACTTCGTCTCCGACGATTTCCGTACCCCGTCCGTGTACAAGGCCAATCTGGCGTTCGATCACGAACTGCCGTGGAACGGTCTGGTCGCATCGGCCGAGCTGCTGGTGACCAAGGTCAAGGATGGTCTGTACTTCAAGCGCCTGGAACTGGTGCAGCCGAGCTACACCGGTGGTCCGGACGGTCGCAACTTCTACTGGGGCAACATTGCCAACGCCTCGACCTCCAAGTCGACCACCCCGAGCTGGGTGAGCGATGCCGTGCTGCTGGACAACACCGACAAGGGCCGCACCGCGCAGTTCACCGTGTCCCTGGCCAAGCCGTTCAGCCCGGACAGTGACTGGGCCTGGAACCTGGGCTACACCTATACCGATGCGAAGGAAGTTGCCAGCAACACCTCCTCGGTGGCGACCTCGAACTGGAACAACAACTACATCTTCCAGGCCAACGAGAACGCGCTTGCGCGCTCGCGTTACGAGATCCGCAACCGCATCTCGGGTTCGGTGAACTGGAAGCATGCGTTCTTCGGTGACTACGAGACCCAGGTCGGCATGTTCTATGAAGGCCGTACCGGTCGTCCGTACAGCTTCGTGTACTCCAACGACATGAACGGCGACGGCCGCACCTACAACGACCTGTTCTATGTGCCGAAGGGTCGTGGCGACGTGCTGTTCACCGGCGGTGCCGCCATGGAAGAAGCCTTCTTCGCATGGATGGAGAACAATGCACAGCTGAACCGTTACGCCGGCCAGGTGACCCCGCAGAACTCGGCTCGCGCCGGTTGGGTCAACACCTTTGACGTGCGTATCACCCAGCAGTTGCCGGGTTTCATGAAGGGTCACAAGTCCGAAATCTGGCTCGATATCCAGAACGTGGGCAACCTGCTCAACAAGAAGTGGGGTCGCATCGACGACTTCGGCTTCTATGCTGACCAGGGCATCGCCAACTTCCGCGGCATCGACCCGACCACTGGCAAGTACCTGTACGAGTTCCGCGCGGAGCGTCAGGGCAACACGAGCGCCACCGTGACCGACAGCGCCTTCGCCAACGCGGACGCTGACGGCTTCAACACCGGCGTGTCGCAGTGGTCGCTGCAGCTGGGCTTCCGCTACAAGTTCTGATGCATCGAACGTAGCGTGGGATTGAAAGCGGCCGGGGCAACCCGGCCGCTTTTTTTCTGCCGGCGTTTCACGATTCGGCGGGGACGCGGGCCGGCAGAGACGTCGCGCGTTTCCAGGCGATGCTGCTCCGGTGGTTGTGCTGGGCGGCTTATGGGCGTATCTTCAGCTGGTTGCGCGGAAATCGGCGCACCTGCGACGGCCCAGTGCCCCTGTCGCGGTCAGACACATCCAAACGGTCGGGTTTCCCGGCCGTTTTGCTTTTTAAGGGGGCAGCGGTACAGTCGGTAACCTTGAGGAAAGCGAAAAAGATGGACATGACGATCAACGAAAAACCGGCGCGTACGCTGCCGGTGCAGGACGCGCGGATCTACCCGCGCGGTGGGCTGGATGTGCTGTCGCGCGCCGAAGTAGCGCGCCTGCGGGACGCCTCCGGTGGCGGCATGCACGAGCTGCTGCGCCGCTGCGCGCTGGCCGTGCTGACCAGCGGCAGCGCCTCCGACGATCCGCGCGCGGCGCGCGATCTGTACCCCGATTTCGACATCCAGGTGGCGCAGCAGGACCGCGGCGTGCGCATCGACCTGGTCAATGCGCCGGCGATGGCGTTCGTGGATGGCGAGATCATCCGCGGCGTCGCCGAGCTGCTGTTCGCCGTGGTCCGGGACCTGGCCTACATGGCCATCGAGATGGGCCCGGCCTACGCGGCCGAGCTGGAATCCTCCGAAGGCATCACCAACGCGGTGTTCGGGCTGCTGCGCAACGCGCGCATCCTCAACCCGGGCGACCCGAACCTGGTCGTGTGCTGGGGCGGTCACTCGATCGGCCGCGATGAGTATCTGTACACCAAACAGGTCGGCTACGAGCTGGGCCTGCGTGGGCTGGACATCTGCACCGGCTGCGGCCCGGGTGCGATGAAGGGTCCGATGAAGGGTGCCACCATCGCCCATGCCAAGCAGCGCAAGACCACCACGCGGTACATCGGCCTGACCGAGCCGGGCATCATCGCCGCCGAGTCGCCGAACCCGATCGTGAATCACCTGGTGATCATGCCGGACATCGAGAAGCGCCTCGAAGCGTTTGTGCGCATCGGCCACGGCATCATCGTGTTCGCCGGCGGCGTCGGCACCGCCGAGGAGATCCTGTACCTGCTGGGCATCCTGCTGCGCGACGAGAACAAGGACCTGCCGTTCCCGCTGATCCTGACCGGCCCGACCGTCGCCGCGCCGTACTTCGAGCAGATCGACCGCTTCATCCGCCTCACCTTGGGTGAAGAAGCCGCCAGCCGTTACGAGATCATCATCGGCGATCCGGTCAACGTGGCCCGCAAGATGGCCCAGGGCATCAAGCGCGTGCGCGAGCACCGCCTGGCGCAGAAGGACTCGTTCTTCTTCAACTGGTCGATCGAGATTCCGTGGGAGTACCAGCAGCCGTTCGTGCCGACCCACGAGGCAATGGCTGCGCTGGACCTGCACCACGGCCGCCCGCCGCATGCCCTGGCCGCCGACCTGCGTCGTGCGTTCTCCGGCATCGTCGCCGGCAACGTGAAGGAAGACGGGATGCGTCGCATCGAGCAGTTCGGTCCGTTCGAGATCCATGGCGACGCGGACATGATGCAGGCCCTGGACGAGCTGCTGCGCGCGTTCGTCGAGCAGCGCCGCATGAAGATCTCGGGCGAGTACCAGCCCTGCTACAAGGTCATGGCCTGAGGCCGTGACCCGGCCGGCGGCGGGCAGGGGGCCCGCCACTGGCCTTGTTCTGCGTCAACTGATTGACGCCTGTCGCCTCCGGGCGACCGTTCGTCCTGCCGCCGCTTGCTGATCGGCGGCGGGGCGTTCATCTTCTGTGTCATCAACGCTGGGGAGCGTTTCATGTCTTTGCGCCGGTCCAACGGCTTCACACTGATCGAGCTCATGGTGACCATGGCGGTGCTTGCCGTGCTGGTCGCGGTGGGGTTCCCGAATTTTCTGGGCGTCATCCGATCCAATCGGGTGGTTGCGGCCAACAATGAAGCGTTGGGCCTGCTGGCGCTCGCACGCAGTGAGGCCATCCGTAACAACAGGGGCGGCGGTGTCTGTGGCAGCGCCACTGGCAGCAGCTGCGACGGCGACTGGAACAGCGGCATGCTGGCTTTTGCCGACCCGGACGGCAGCGGTACCCTGGAAACCGGCGAAACGGTCCTGCGCTACAGCCAAGGCCACCCCAGGCTGGTCGTTGACGGGCCGGACAACTTGGCCATCAGTTTCGACGGGCGAGGTCGCCGCCAGGCGCCTGCCGACCAGACGCTGACCCTGCGGCCTGACGAATGCAGCGGCCAACCGATGCAGCGCACCGTGACCATCAATTCCTCCGGCCAGGCACGCAGTGCCCAGGGAGCGTGCCAATGAAGCGCAAACGCCATCGCCGCCTGCGCGCAGTGCCAGGTGGATTTACCTTGATCGAGGTGCTGGTTGCCATTGTGGTGCTTGCGTTTGGCCTGCTCGGCTTCGCGCTGCTGCAGACCATGAGCGTGCGCTTTACCCAGAGCGCCAACTACCGCACCCAGGCGACCAACCTGGCGTATGACCTGATCGATCAGATGCGTGCCAATCGTTTCCAGGCAGCCTGGTACAGCACGGCATCGTTCTCGGCCGGATCAGTAGCCGTGGCCGGGGCCTGTGGCCGTCCGACCGGGGATGCGGTCACCATCGAACAGAACGTCGCACGGTGGCAGTGCCAGGTGGCCAAGGCGCTGGGCGAAACCGCCAGTGCCAACGTGACCTACAGCGATGGCAGCGTCACCGTCGGGATCGCCTGGGGTGATCAGCGCTGGGACAAGGACAATCCCGATGACAAGACCACTTTCACCGTGACCTCGCAGCTATGAGCCATTTCCCGAGCCTGCGGCGCAGGCAGCACGGCCTTTCCCTCATCGAACTGATGGTCGCGGTGGTGATCGGTACCGTGCTGATGCTGGGCGTCATCCAGGTCTTCATCGCCTCGCGCACAGCCTCCCGCTTGGCCGAAGGCGTTGCACGCACCCAGGAGAATGCGCGGTTTGCGATCGACTTCCTCGAGCGCGACATCCGCATGGCTGGACACTACGGGTGCGTCAACGACCAGGCCCACTTCATCAAGGATGAGGGGGATCCACGACATCATTTCACGGCTGCCACCGGTGCCGGCAGCCCGCTGGATTTCTCGGTGGCGGTGCAGGGCTATGAAGCCGGCGGCACCGCGCCAGGCAATACCCTGACTCTGGGCGAGGCCTGGAGTGATGCCAGTGGCCTGCCGTCCGGGATCGTCGGGCTGAATCCGCTGGGCGGCAGCGACGTGCTGGTACTGCGCTTCCTGGCCGGTGAGGGCGTTCCGGTCACGGCCATCTCGGCGGACAGTGGCAGCAGCGAATTGACGATGGACACGGAGCGCGCCGCGCGGTTGAGCCAGGGCACGCCCGCTGCGCCGACGATGTTCGGTATCGCCGATTGCGCCCATGTTGATATTTTCCCGGGGACGCTGGCTGGCGGCACGGTGACGGCGACCAATGCGGACCTGTCCCGATACGCACCGCCGAACGGGCAGACGCTGGTCTACCGCGCCGAATCCATCGTGTACTACATCGGGGCCGGCGCATCCGGCGAGCCGGCGTTGCGACGTGCCCGCGCCAATTCTGCTGGCCAATATCCGGCCGAGCTCAATGAAGAACTGGTCGAGGGCATCGAGAATCTGCAGGTGCTGTTCGGCTTGGATTCGACCACCAACATCAGTGCGGATGCCTCGCCGATCGGCAACATCACCGCACAGGCAACCGCCAGTGGCGTCACCACAGGCACCGATGCCGCCGCTGCCGGCCAGTGGCGGCGCGTAGGCCTGGTGCAGGTCGGCGTGCTGGCACGCAGCCCGCAACCGGCCGATGCGTTGCAGGCGCAGCAGAAGGTGGCTCGCCAGGGCGCACTGGGCGTGGAGTTCGCGCCGTCCGATACCCGCGATACCCGCTACCGGGCCAGCTATGAAGTATCGGTGGCCTTGCGCAATCGACTCTATGGGAACTGACATGCACGCCTCCGTCCGCCCCGTCGTTCGTTCTCCGGCCCCGCGCCGCCAGCGTGGCGCCGTGCTGTATGTGGCGCTGGTGATGTTGATCCTGCTGGCGCTGATCGGTATCGCGGGCATGCAGGTCGCCGGCATGCAGGAAAAGATGTCGGCCAACTATCGCGCGAGCAATCTCTCCTTCCAGAACACCGAAGCGACGGTGCGCACCGCCGAACATCTCGTGGAGAAAATCGCGAATCGTCAGGTGGTGCCCGACGGCAGCCTGATCGGCGCCGGCGACATCGATGCCGGCTGCGATGCTGCCTTCGACCCGTCAGAGTGGGGCAGCAAGCAGAGTTCCGATGCGGTTCCAGCGGTAACGGTCAGGCAGATCGATACCTGCGTGCCCTTCGGCACCGGCGTCGGCATGGGCGGGCCGGGCGATAACCCCATACCGATCTACCAGATCACCGGCTATGCCGCCGACGATGCTGACAATCCCACTTCTTCGACCGTGATTGACACGGTTTTCAAGCTCTGAGGACGCGCACATGGTATCGCGCAGGACCACACTCATTTCCGCATCCGTACTGGCCGTGCTGGTCGGCGGCGGAGTGCTGACGTACCAGCTGATCGCCGCGCAGGGGCAGGGGACGCTGTCCCAGGTGCCGTTGAACAATCAGGTGCAGGCGCAACCGGCCTTCATCATGACCGTCGACAACTCCGGCTCCATGACCTTTCAGACCCAGTTCCCCGGTGCGGATGGCGAGGCCTGTTGGAATACGACGACCAAGAGCTTCTTCAACAGCTCCAAGGCGCTCAGTACATCAGGGACCTGCAGCTTCTTCTACGTGCTGCCGGGGTCGCGCATTTCCGGCGCGTATTACGGCATTGCACCGTTCGATAAGTTCGGCTTCGCACGTTCCCCGACGTACAACCCGGCCTTCTACAACCCTACGATCAAGTATGAGCCGTGGATGCGCTATGACACCGCCCAGGAGAAGGTGGTCGATTACGCGCAGGCGGCCACCGACAATACTCTGATCGATCCTCGTCAGGCCAATAAAGTGTCGTTGACCGCGGCCACCACTGGTGTGTTCAACATGGTCGATGGAATGATCGTGCCAAAGGGCACGGTCTTCTTCGCCTATGACAACAATGGTAGGGAGAAGGACGGCACCCCGTTCGCGGCTAACAATGACTACGTCTGGAACACCGCAGATTTCTACAAAGTCAAAAATCAGCCAACACGATACGACGCCACGATTACCTACGTGCCGGCCACCTTCTTCCTTCCGTTCACGAGCAAGAACGACCCGCGTCCTGAATTGGCTGGAAGCCCCGGGGCCTACGCGGCGGTGGAACGCTCGGAGGTCGCCAATGCCTGTGGCACGGGCTGCACGATGTGGAAGTACACCATCAAAAGCACTGATGGCACCGCGTTGCAGAACTTTGCCAACTGGTTCTCCTACTACGGCAACCGCAACCGTTCCATGATCGCCGGCATGACCCGATCCATGGCGACGGTGGACAACCTGCGCGTGGGCTATTTCAAGATCAACGACAACGCCTCCTACGACATGAGCGACAAGGGCGCGGTGCTGCCCATCCGTGATCTGGGTACCAAGGACGACAAGCGCGCGCTGTACGCCGAGATGATCGCGTTGAACGCCTCGGGCAGTACCCCCAACCGCCAGGCGGTGAAGGCGGCCGCTACGCAGTTCACCCGGACCGATGATCTCGCCCCGGTGCAGCTGGCCTGCCAGAAGAATGCCGTCATGCTGTTCACGGACGGCTACAGCAACCTTGACGGTCCGGCGGTCGCCAATGCCAATGGCGACGGCAACATGGGCATCCCGTTCAAGGATAGCCACGACAATACGATGGCCGATATCGCCGCTTCGTACTACATCAACAAGGATAGCAAATCCCCACTGCGTCCGGAACTCGCGCCCGGGCTGGTGCCGGTGCCGGAGGCCTGCAATACGGCCAACCCGGATCCGCGCCTGGATTGCCAGAAGAACCTGCACGTCAATTTCTACGGCATCACCCTGGGCGGGCGCGGCAAGCTGTTCAATCCCGATATCGTCCAGGACCCGTATACCAACGCCTCCATCTACAACAACTGGCCAAAGCGCGAGAACGGTGCGATCAGCACCATCGATGACATCTGGCATGCCGCCGTCAACACGCGTGGCGAGTTCATCAACGCGCGTACCCCGGCCGACATCACCCAGGCCATGCGCCGCGTGCTGTCGTCGGTGACGGCCGGTGCGTCGTCCTCGGGCAGCTACGCGCAGTCGGGCGCGCGCATCGGCACCGGCTCGATGGCGGTGGCGCCGTACTACGAGATCGCCAACGAATCGACCGACTGGTTCAGCCGCCTCACCGCGAGCCAGATCACCGTGGACCAGGCAACGCGCAAAGCGGTCTACACCACCGCGTGGGAAGCCAGCGCCAAGATGCCGCAGCCGACCGCGCGCAAGGTTTTCTTCGGTACGAACACCGAAGTGCTTCCCTTCAGCAGCAACAGTGTCACGCTGGAGTCGTTGTGTGACCTGTCCCCGTCGTTGTACCCGGGCATGGCCCGTTGCTCGGTCGGTGAGCTGACCGATCTCGGCGCGTCGCCCGCAAACGCGGTCAGCTACCTGCTGGGCGACAGAAGTCTGGAAACGCGGCGAGGGGGGCGCTTCCGCGACCGCACCACGGTGCTTGGCGACATCATCAATTCGTCGCCGGTCATCAGTGCCCCCATCGACGATTACGGTTATCGGGGGCTGGATGGAGGCCTGGGCGCGAGCTATGCCACCTACCTGGAGACCAAGCGCAGTGGGCGTTACATGGTCTATGTCGGCGCCAACGACGGCATGCTGCACGCCTTCGATGGTGGCATGGGGGTGGCCGGCACGATGGACAATGGCGGTGGCGCTGAAACGTTCGCCTACATTCCCGCCATGTCGATGGGCCACATGGGCAACCTGCTGTTCCCGCTCGATCCGAACAACCAGGCATTCCAGAAGTTCTCCCATCGCTATTACGTCGATGGCCCGGTCGCGGTCTCCGATGCGCGGATCGGTAAGAGCTGGGGCACCGTGCTGGTCGGCACGACCGGTGCGGGCGGACGCGGCGTGTTCGCTCTGGATGTGACCAAGCCGGGCAGCTTCGGTACCGGCAGCCGCCTGTGGGAAATCAACGACCTCAGCGGGTCAGATGGAGTGAAGGCCAACATCGGGCACGTGCTGGGCAAGCCGGTCATCGTTCCGTTCAAGGATGCCAGCGGGACGGTGACGTGGAAGGCCATCTTCGGCAACGGCTACGGCAGCGCCAGTGGCAAGGTCGTGCTGTTCATGGTGGACATCGGCACCGGCTCGCCCAACATCACGATGATCGAAGCGTCCGAGACCGCAGGCACCCCGCCGGCCGGCAAGAACGGCCTGGGCAATATCCTGGTGGTCGACCGCTGGTCCGGCAGCAGCCGCGGGCGTGACGGCTACGCCGATACCGTCTACGCGGCCGATCAGAAGGGCGCGATGTGGAAGTTCGACCTGCGCGACACCAGTGCCAAGGTCTCCACGCCGCTGTTCACCACACAGACCAGCACCAAGAATGGGTTGACGTACCGTCAGCCGATCACCGGCGGCATCAATGCTACCAACGGTGACCGCGGCGGCGTGATGCTGTTCTTCGGTACGGGCAGCTTTGTGTTCAACGAAGACGTCCGCGACGAGTCGATTCAATCGCTGTATGCCGTCCTGGACGCCTCGGATGGCGCGCCCGGCGAGACGATGACCGCAGCGGATCTGCGCCCGTACAGCGTGTCCGCATCCGGTGATGTGCGCACGATGACGCTGGGGACGGTACCGGCCAACGCGCGCGGCTGGCATGTCGACCTGCCGGCGGGTGAGCGTTTCGTTGCCTATCCCGCATTGGCCTCGGGAGTGGTTTTCATGCCCACCTATGTGCCCAACCCGACCACCAAGAGTTGTGCCTCGGATGGCTCCAACTGGCTGTTCGGCTTGAGTGCGCAGTCCGGCGCGCCCGCGTTGTCAAAGATGCGCGCCGGGTCGCCGACCGGCACCAAGTACGGTGCGGGCACGGCGGCGGTACCGCTGTCGACGGGCGGCAATGCACCGGTGAAGGACGTCGGCGTTCAGGTGCTGCCGCGCCAGCAACCGCCGGGCAGCATTTCCGGCGGTGACCCGGGCGGTCCGGGTAACGGTGGGCCGGGGTCGCCCGGCGGTAGCACGCCGCCCCCGGTGGATCCGCCTGCCGAACCCTGCCAGATGTTGGTTACCGCTGCGGGCGGCGTCCCGATGTACGTGCCCTATCCCTGTGGTCGCCAGTCCTGGAGGCAGTTGCAATGAGTCGTTTGTTTCCTGCCATAGCCCGTGCCCGTGGCGCGTCGCCCGCCTTTGCGCGCAGGGTGAGCGGCTTCACGCTCATCGAGCTGATGCTG
Source organism: Stenotrophomonas sp. JAG2 (assembly GCF_041080745.1). Classification (NCBI taxonomy): domain Bacteria; kingdom Pseudomonadati; phylum Pseudomonadota; class Gammaproteobacteria; order Lysobacterales; family Lysobacteraceae; genus Stenotrophomonas; species Stenotrophomonas sp. JAG2. The sequence continues at coordinate 317,710 of NZ_JBEUMH010000003.1, forward strand.
GTGGTGATCGTCATGGCGATCCTGGCCGGTATCGCCTACCCGAGTTACGTGGAGCAGACGCGCAAGTCCAAGCGTGGCCAGGTCAAGGCGGATCTGGTCGAGTATGCGCAGCTGGCCGAGCGCTACCACACCACGCAGAACACCTACGAGGGGTTCACGCTGCCCGGTGGCGGCTCGTCGGTCAGCTCGCCGCGCGAAGGCGGCACCGCGGCTTACAGCGTCGGGTTCGTCGGCACCCAGTCGACCTTCACCTTGTCTGCGACCGCGCAAGGAAATCAAGCCAAGGACAAATGCGGGGACCTCGGCATCAACCAGGCCAACGTCAAGACAAGTGGCGGCACGCTCTCCGAATGTTGGTGACGTGCTGAGGGAAACCTTGCGCCGGGGTGTTGCCCTCCACGCCAGTGCCCCGTACAATGCGCCTCCCCGCCCGAATAGCTCAGCCGGTTAGAGCACTTGACTGTTAATCAGGGGGTCGTTGGTTCGAGTCCAACTTCGGGCGCCAGATTCTGCAAAAGCCGCGAGCAATCGCGGCTTTTGTCGTTCCTGCACGGCGTTCTTGCGATCCAACGTGCTCAGCAGGGAGCGCGATCGGCCAGTCGTTCCGAGCGGGCGCGCCCGGCATTATTGACAATCACTCTGCTGTGTCTGCGGCCCCGTGCACAAATGGTCACGGTCAGGTTGATGCCCATGCTGCTGCCATCCGGCCGGAACCGCAGGCGCGGACGTCCAGCCGACGTGGGGGCCAGCAGCGTCAAAGCGGTCTGGCCGGGGTAGTACTGCAGGATGTCCTGCTCGGCAGCAGGTTGCGGCCGCCGAAGTGGGTCGCGGTAGGTCAGCCACCCCTTGCTCCATTCCGCCGTGCACCGCCTACCGTCGTCACTGGGGCAGACACTGACATTCTCCCTGCGGGTCACCGCCGCCATCCGGGCGCCGGAAAAGGCCGAGTTCAGCTGCATCCGCAGTGCGTCCGCGCGCAGGCTGGAGACCGTCTCGATGAAGCTGGGCGCAGCGACCGCTACCAGCAGGCCGAGAACTGCCAGGGTGGCCATCAGCTCCAGCAGGGTCAGGCCGGTGTGACGAGAGCAGGAAGGGCGCCGGGGCATGGGGCTGGGCATCCGTCAGCAGGGAAGGCTTGAGGTTGCCCTGTGGCGCACAGCCTGAATATCAGCCTGACCCGTCCTGAAGGGTGGGTATTCCCATCAACCGGCCGTCACCAAGGCGGCCGTTATACTGGGCGCTTCCCGGCAGTGGCGGCACCATGAGCGATCGTTTCCAACTTGTATCCCCGTATTCGCCGGCGGGCGACCAACCGGCGGCCATCGAGAAACTGACCGCGAACTTCGAGGCGGGCATCGCCAAGCAGACCCTGCTCGGCGTCACCGGTTCCGGCAAGACCTATACGATCGCCAACGTGATCCAGCAGGTGCAGAAGCCGACCCTGGTGATGGCCCCGAACAAGACGCTGGCGGCGCAACTGTACGGCGAGTTCAAGTCGTTCTTCCCGCACAACGCGGTCGAGTATTTCGTCAGCTACTACGACTACTACCAGCCCGAGGCTTACGTGCCTTCGTCGGACACCTTCATCGAGAAGGACAGTTCGATCAACGAGCACATCGAGCAGATGCGGTTGGCCGCGACCAAGACCCTGCTGTCGCGCCCGGACGCGATCGTGGTGGCGACGGTGTCGGCGATCTACGGCCTCGGGGCGCCGGAGGATTACCTGTCGATGCGGCTGATCCTCTCCACCGGCGAACGGATCGACCAGCGTGATCTGATCAAGCACCTGACCCAGCTGCAGTACACCCGCAACGAGTTCGAGCTGCACCGCGGCACCTTCCGCGTGCGCGGCGAAGTGGTGGACGTGTTCCCGGCCGAATCGGATAGCGAGGCGGTGCGCATCGAGCTGTTCGAAGGCGAGGTCGAGCAGATCAGCATGTTCGATCCGCTGACCGGCGAGAGCCTGCGCAAGATGATGCGCTACACGATCTATCCGAAGACCCACTACGCCACGACGCGCGAGCGCGTGCTGTCGGCGGTGGATACGATCAAGGCGGAGTTGAAGGTCCGCCTGGAGCAGTTGTACGAGCAGAACAAGCTGGTGGAAGCGCAGCGCCTGGCGCAGCGCACCCAGTTCGATCTGGAGATGATGGCCGAGGTCGGCTACTGCAACGGCATCGAGAACTACTCGCGGCATCTCACCGGCAAGAATGCCGGCGATCCACCGCCGACCCTGTTCGATTACCTGCCGCCGGACGCGCTGCTGGTGATCGACGAATCGCACGTGACCATCCCTCAGATCGGCGCGATGTTCAAAGGCGATCGCTCGCGCAAGGAGACCCTGGTCGAGTTCGGTTTCCGCCTGCCGTCGGCGCTGGACAACCGTCCGCTGCGGTTCGAGGAGTGGGAAGAACGGTGCCCGCGCAGCATCTACGTCTCGGCCACGCCGGGGCCGTATGAGCTGCGCGAGACCGAGGGCGAGATTGCCGAGCTGGTGGTGCGTCCGACCGGCCTGATCGATCCGGTGGTCGAGATCCGTCCGGTCGGCACCCAGGTCGACGATCTGATGTCCGAGGTGAACGAACGCATCAAGCTCGGCGACCGCGTGCTGGTCACGACGCTGACCAAGCGGATGGCCGAGAACCTCACCGAATACCTGACCGAGCACGGCATCCGGGTGCGTTACCTGCACTCGGATATCGACACCGTCGAGCGCGTGGAGATCATCCGCGACCTGCGCCTGGGCAAGTTCGATGTGCTGGTCGGCATCAACCTGCTGCGCGAAGGCCTGGACATGCCCGAAGTGTCGCTGGTGGCAATCCTGGATGCCGACAAGGAAGGCTTCCTGCGCTCGACCGGCTCGCTGATCCAGACCATCGGCCGCGCCGCCCGCAACCTGCGTGGCAAGGCGATCCTGTATGCGGACAAGATGACCCGCTCGATGCAGGCGGCCATCGACGAGACCGACCGCCGTCGCGCCAAGCAGGTCGAGTACAACGAACTGCATGGCATCGTGCCCAAGTCGGTGCTGCGGCCGATCACCGATGTGCTGGAAGGCGCGCGATCGGAAGCGGCCGAGAAGGAGTCGCGCGGCAAAGGGAAGGGCAAGGGCAAGGGCGGCCGCGTGGCTGAAGAGGCCGCCGATTACCGCACGATGGAGCCGGCCCAGATCGCCAAGCGCCTGCAGGCGCTGGAGCAGCAGATGTACCAGCACGCACGTGATCTGGAGTTCGAGGATGCCGCCCGCGTCCGCGACCAGATCCGCAAGTTGAAGGAGGCCAGTCTGGGCTGAACAACGCGTTGTGAAATATCTTCACAAAAGTGTTGCGCTTTCCAGGGGGCGTCCGTAATATACGCGGCCTGCACCGACGCATTCGCAGCGGGGCAGGAAAGCAAAACGGGCGGTTAGCTCAGCGGTAGAGCACTACCTTGACATGGTAGGGGTCACAGGTTCGAACCCTGTACCGCCCACCACTTCAGTACCTGGGAAACCACGGGAACAGGTGGAACAAGACGAAGCCGGCCACCAGGCCGGCTTTTTCGTTTTCGGCGTTTTTCCTTTCGTTCTCTGCGCCTCGCCCTTCCCATGGCCCGTGGGTGCGGGCATGTCGAGGCTGTCTCCTTGATCCCGTGTGTTAGCGTCGCGAGGCCGGTTGGCCAGACCTGCGGCCGGCCGGAACCGGTCCTGTGACCTAATCCCAATGGAAGGAGGCAAAATGGCAACGACGCATCGTCTTACGGTTTTGGCATACGCGGCCGCGGCTTTCGCGACGGCGATTCTCGCGGTCCCATCGGCACAGGCGGCGTCCTGCTGTGTCAGCGAACCGCACGGAAGCTACATCGCAGCGAAGGGTCTCGGGGAGTCCGCGCCGCTGGCGTTGGACGTCAGCGAAGCAGCGGGCTGGCATGCCTTCGAGTTCAAGCGGGACGGCGTCTGGTACATCCAGGTCAATGACCGCAATGATCAGGTCCGCGCGATCATCGGCAACATCGACACGGTGTTCTGGACGCTGCCGGGCGGTGTGGATGCCGACCGCGTCTCGCTGCCGGGGCGGATCCTGGAGATTCCGGCAGGTGCCGGCCGGGAAGTGGTGTACCGCAAGCCGGGGCTGTGGCTGGTGGCTTACAGCACGGCGCGGGGCGTGATCTGGTCGATCGAAAGCCCTGACGGCACGCGATAAGGCTGCCGGGTCTCGACAAGCACCAGGCGGAGACGATTACGGCGGCAACGTGGGTTGCCGCCGTAAGCCAAGGCCCGTCCGCCGAGCACCTCGTTGGCACGCGCAACGGTCTGCGCGGTCAGTGTGCGCTGCGGATCCAGCAGTGCGACGGTGATGACGATGCCCTGGGAGTCGCCACGACGACCGCAGTGAGCGCGGACACGCAGGAATCCCGACTCGTGCTTCAGCATCACGCCGACAGCGTCGACCAGGCTGCGGTAGGCCGCCAGTTGCAGCCCGAGGCTCAGCTGGCAGGGGTCGCCACTGAACCGAGGGCGCGCCACGCGATCGGTCGCGTCCCAGGCGCCGGCGACGCCGCCCGACTGCAGGGCGACGTAAAGACCTGCGTATTCGATGTCGCTCGGGTAGACCATGCTGATCTGCTCGCGGAACAGGCGCGATTGCGATGCGCCACGGCGCAGCATGTCCATCGCCGGCGCCAGATACCCTCGTTGCTTGAGGAGATCGGCTGCCATCTGGAGCGAGCGGTCGATGTCTTCCCCAATGGTCTGCATGCGCAGCGCCTGTTCCCTGCGGCTTTCTTCGCTGGCGAGGTGGGCCGTGCGGACGAGCGAGGCGGCCTGTCTGCCCAGCCGGTCGTGTGCATTGAACTGCCGGTAGTAACGGGAAATCGTGGAGCCCAGCAGCAGCAATGCGGTGCCGGTGACCGCCAGGACCTGCTGCGCCATGAAGGCGACCGGATCGAACGACCCGGGCAATCCGGAGCTTTCCAGGGTCAGCCCGATGGTGAGGTTCAATCCCGCTACGCTGATGGCGGCGCCGCGCCATCCGTACATGCAGGTAAGCGCGGCCGCCGGCAGCAGCATCGCGATGCGCACGCTGCTCTTTGCCAGCAGGTCATCGGCGGGGAGCTGCATCGCCGTCACGCCGAGCACGCCGATCACCGTCAATGTGGCCACGGCCATCATTCCTGTGCCAGCGGTAGGGCGTGGCAGATGGTGACGGTGTTTCCACAGCAGCGCGGCCGGCGCGAAAATCAGGATGCCCAGGTAGTCGCCGATGATGTATTTCGCGACGCCCATCCAGGAGACGGCGTCGTGCAGCGTGGGCATCAGCAGATAAGCCAGGCCCTGATTGAGTGCCGTGATGGCGACGGCGGAAAGTGCAGCGATGGACAGCAGCCAGGCCGGATTGCCCGCAGCCAATCGGCGGCGGTGCAGATACACGATCGCTGCAACCGTCGGCATCAGCAACGCGGATGCAAGTACGACCCACGCGAGGCCGTACTGATCGATGAGGTGGAAACGTGCCTGCGCGAAGAAAGCCCACTCACCAACGATCAGGTAAGGCCATGTCCGCGGCGGGCACAACAGCAGCGCAGCGACGCGGAGTCCGGCAGGCAGGTAGAACTGGTCCACCGACATCTGCCGCGTTGCCCAGAACACCATCGCGTAGACCAGCGCCAGCAATACGCCACTGGAAGAGATGCGCAGATTGAGGTGAAACTCCTTTTTCAACCATTCCCGCTGCACGTACACCCCCTTTCCCCTGTGGTGACCACGGGCTGGAACAACAGCCCGGCGCAGCTTGGACACTATCGGGCAACGCTGCCGCGTGCAATGGCGTGGCGGCGTGTTGGGTTTTCGTCGATGGCGCTGGTTCTTGGCGCGGCGAAGGGCTTTGTTTGAACTGCGTCACACATTGTCCTGCGTCTTGTTGTCGCTGCTTTGCATCCCGTCCTGCCGCCGATGTGAAGGCGCTGCGCTTCGGAAATAGGATGCGCCACCCAGCCAGGATTGCCTGACAGCTCGCCACGGCCGCGCCTGATGGTGGTTGTGCGGTGTACGGGGGAGGCTTGGATTTTCATCGGGTGCGACAGGCATGTCCCCGCGCCGCTTGGCTACCTCCGGACGCCCACCGTTGCCCATGCTCGGCAAGGCCTGTGCGGCGGCTTTTCTGACAGGCGTGAGCGCGACGGTATTCGCACCCTTTCTTTTGCCGCCTCGCTGGATGTGGGCTTCGCTCGCGGCAGGGCTGGCAATCTGGATCCTGCCCTCCCGTCTGCGCCTCCTCGGCGCCGCCCTTTTCGGCCTCGGCTGGGCCGCCTTCCACGGCCACGCCGGGCTCGCACAGCAGCTTCCCGCCGGCAGCGCGCCGGTGGACCACGTCGTGCAGGGACGGGTGACCAGCCTGCCGGTGCACGGCCCCGGCGGCACCCGCTTCGGCTTCCGGGTGGACGATGATCCGGCGATGCCCGCCGAACTCCGTGGCCGCGACCTGGCCCTGGGCTGGTACGACGGATTCCGTGGCGCGGCCGATGATCGACGGCGCACGCTGCGCGCGGGCGAGCGCTGGTCGCTCGCCGCGCGCGTCCGGCCCCCGCGCGGCCGGGTGAATCCTGGTGGGTTCGATGCCGAGGGCTACGCACTCCGGCACCGTGTTGCCGGCAGTGGCTACGTTCGCGAGCCCGCCCAGGCGGCTGCGCTGGCCGCGCCCACGGGATTGCCTGCGTGGCGCGAGCGGATGGCCGACGCGATCGGCAAGGCGGTCGAGAGCGACGGCCGCCGCTTCGTCCAGGCACTGGCGCTGGGTGACACTCGCGGCCTGAGCCCGGCCGACTGGGACGATCTGCGCGCGCTGGGGGTGACCCACCTGGTGGCGATCTCCGGCTTCCATGTCGGTGTGGTGGCGGGCGTTGCCGCCGTGCTGGCGGGCGGGCTCTGGCGCTGCCTGCCGCTGCTCGGCCTGTACTGGCCGCGGCCGATGGGTGCCGCGGTAGCCGCCGTCGCGGGTGCGGCGCTGTACGCGGCGGCGGCCGGCTTCGCGCTGCCCACGGTGCGGACCGTGCTGATGATCGCGGTGGTGGCCGCTGCACGCTGTAGTCGGCGGCGGGCGACCGTCGCGCAGTCGCTCTCGCTGGCAGCGCTGGCGATGCTGCTGTTCGATCCGCTCGCTGTGCTCGCCCCCGGTTTCTGGCTGAGCTTTGCCGGCGTGCTGTGGCTGATCTGGTGCCTGCCGGGGCGTGAGGAGGGCTGGCTGCGTGGTTTTCTGGGTGCTCAGGGCGTGGCGACCGTGGCGCTGCTGCCGCTGACCGTGGCGCTGTTCGGCCAGGCCTCGCGTGCGGGGCCGCTGGTGAATCTGGTGGCGATTCCGTGGTGGACGATGGTGGTGGTGCCGCTGGCGCTGCTCGGCACCGCGCTGGAGGCGCTGATCGACGGGGCGGGGCGCTGGCCGTGGCAGCTGGCGGCATGGTGCTTCGAGGCGAGCTGGTGGCTGTTCGGGTATGCCGCGCGCAGCGAGCTGTCGCTGTGGTGGCTGCCGCAGGCCAACCGCTGGGCGTTGATCTCGGCCGTGTTCGGTGTGTTCTGGCTGCTGCTGCCGCGCGGCAGTGGTGGCCGCGTCCCGGCCCTGCTGCTGTGCCTGCCGCTGCTGTGGCCGGCGCGGCATGGTCCGGGCGAGGGCGAGGTGGAGCTGATCGTGATGGATGTCGGGCAGGGCCTGGCGGTAGCCGTGCGTACGCGCCGGCACACGCTGCTGTACGACACCGGGCCCGGGGCCGACGATGGCTTCGACGCGGGCGAGCGGATCGTGGTGCCGACCCTGCGGGCGCTGGGGCAGGGGCGTCTGGACCGGATCATGATCAGCCACGACCACCGCGACCACACCGGCGGGCTGCGCGGGGTTCGCCGCAGCTTTCCGGGCGCGATGCTGCAGGCGCCGCCTGACGCGCTGCGCGGTCGTGCCTCGGCCTGCCATGCCGGGCAGTCCTGGCAATGGGACGGGGTGACGTTCCGGGTGCTGCATCCCCCGCGCGACGAACCGCAGTCCACCAACGACAGCAGCTGCGTGCTGCGGATCGAGACGCCGCAGGGGGCGATCCTGCTGGCCGGTGACATCGAAAAGCGCAGCGAAGCCCTGCTGGTCCAGCAGGCGCGCGCACGCCTGGCGGCGGAAGCGGTGGTCGTCCCACACCACGGCAGCGCCGGTTCGTCCACGCCGGCATGGGTGGCAGCGGTCGCGCCGCGGCTGGCGATCGTCTCGGCGGGCCACCGCAACCGCTTCGGTCATCCCCGTGCCGAGGTGGTGGAGCGCTGGCAGGCGGTGGGCGCCGAAGTGCTCACCACCGCCGACAGCGGCGCGGTGCGGGTCTGGCTCGGGCGTGAAGGCCTGCAGGTGCGTGAACAACGGGTTTTCGAGCGGCGTTGGTGGGATGCCGCGGAGCGGAGCCGGCCGGCTGCTATCCTATCGGCGATCAAACAGGCGGCCGCTGGGCCGGAGGATTGAAACGTGTGGGAACTGGTCAAGGCCGGTGGCTGGCCGATGCTGCCGCTGCTGCTGTTGGGCGTACTGGCTTTGGCAATTGTCCTGGAGCGTTTCTGGACCCTGCGCCGCAATGAAGTCCTGCCCCCCGGGCTGGGCCAGGAAGTGCGCAACTGGGCCGCGCGCGGCAAGCTCGACCCGAGCCATATCCAGTCGCTGCGCGGCAATTCGCCGCTGGGCGCGCTGCTGGCTACCGCGCTGGAAGCACGCAACCGCCCGCGCGACCAGATCCGCGAGCGCATCGAAGATGCCGGCCGGCACCTGGTTCACCGCATGGAGCGGTTCCTGAACGCCCTGGGCACGATCGCCTCGGCCGGCCCGCTGCTCGGCCTGCTCGGCACGGTGGTCGGCATGATCCAGATGTTCATGGGCATCCTCGACCACGGCGTGGGCGATGTGAACCAGCTGGCCGGCGGTATCGGCAAGGCGCTGGTCTGCACCGCCACCGGCATGATCGTGGCGATCCCCGCGCTGATGTTCCATCGCTACTTCAAGGGCCGTATCGCCGGCTACGTGATCGACATGGAGCAGGAGGCCTCGGCCCTGCTGGACGCGCTCGATGGCCGCCCGGGCGTGATGAACAACGCTCCGCGCGCCACCGGTGCTTCGGCCGGCGCCGCACCCGTGACGGTCAAGGGCTGACGGATGCGCATCCGCAATGACCGGATCCAGGACGAGCCCCACATCGATCTGGTTCCCCTGATCGATGTGATCCTCGTCCTGATCATCTTCTTCGTGGTCACCACCACCTTCGACGCGCGCTCGACGCTGCAGCTGCAGCTGCCGACCGCCAGCCAGCAGGACACCACCGAGCCGCCGCGTTCGCTGAGCGTGCTGGTCAATGCCGAGGGGCGTTACTTCATCAACGATCAGGAAGTGCTGCGTACCGACGTGGAGTCGGTCAAGCAGACGATCGCCGCCGTGGCCGGCAGTGATCGCGAACAGACCGTGCTGTTGCGCGCCGACGCGCGTACGCCTTACCAGGCTGTCGTCACTGCCCAGGATGCCCTGGGCCAGCTGGGCTTCCGCCGCATCGCCATCGCTACCGCGCCGGAGGTGCGTCCATGAGCAAGAAACATTCCCCCGTCTGGCCGATCTACAAGCGCCTGCTCGGGTATACCGGTGCCTATTGGGTGTTCATGGTCGCGGCTGTGGTCGCGATGGTGGTCGAGGCCCTGGCCGGCTACAGCTTCACCAAGCTGATGGAGCCGCTGGTCAACCGGGGGTTCGTCAACCCGGAGCCGCGCATGGCGGTGATCCTGCCGCTGACCATCCTCGGGTTGTTCATGATGCGCAGCCTGGCCACCCTGGTCAGCGACTACGCGCTTGCCCGCACCGGGCGCAGCGTGGTGCGCGACCTGCGTGAGCAGGTGCTGGAGAAGTACCTGCATCTGCCGTCCTCGCATTTCGATGCCGAGGCCACGCCGGTGATGGTCAGCCGCCTGAACTTCGATACCGAGCAGGTTACCCAGGCCAGCGCCGATGCGCTCAAGACCCTGGTGGCCGACACCCTCACCATCATCGCCATGCTGGTGGTGATGCTGCAGATGAGCGTCAAGGTCACGATGGCGATGCTGGTCGTGGTGCCGCTGATCGGCGTGATCGTCTCGGTCGTCGGCAAGCGTTACCGCCGCATCAGCCGGGGCATCCAGGACGGCATGGGTGGCATGGCGCAGACCGCCGAACAGTCGTTGGCTGCGCAGCAGGAAGTGAAGGTGCATGGCACCCAGGCGCATGAAATCTCGCGCTACTCGCGTCTGGCCAACCGCATGCTCGGCCTGAACATGAAGGTGGAAACCACGCGCGCGCTGGCCTCCAGCACGGTGCAGTTCCTGGCCGCGCTGGCGCTGGCGGTGATCGTGTGGGTCTCCACCCGCGAGGCGCTGGCCGGCAAGCTCAACGCAGGCCAGTTCATGGGCCTGATGACCTCGATGATGGCGATCATTCCCTCGCTGCGTCGCCTGACCAGCGTGCAGACCTCGATCTCGCGCGGCGTGGCCGCAGCCGAGCGCCTGTTCGGGATTCTGGACATGCCGGTCGAGCGTGACGAAGGCATCCAGCGGATCGGCCGTGCGCGTGGCGAGCTTGCGTTCGAACACGTGATGCTGCGCTACCGCGAGGACACCGGCATCGCGCTGGATGACATCAGTTTCGTGGCCAAGCCGGGCACGGTGACGGCGATCGTCGGCCGCTCCGGCAGCGGCAAGACCAGCCTGATCCGCCTGGTGCCGCGCTTCTACGAACCCAGCGGTGGCCGCATCACGCTCGACGGCGTGGCGCTGGATGATTATCCGCTGGCCGATCTGCGCCGCCAGGTCGCGATGGTCGGACAGAAGGTGATGCTGTTCGATGACACCGTGGGCGCCAACATCGCCTACGGCATGGACGCCACCGAAGAACAGATCCGCGCGGCGGCCGAAGCGGCCAATGCCTGGGAGTTCATCGCGCGCATGCCGCAGCAGCTGCAGACGCCGGTCGGCGAGAACGGTGCGCTGCTCTCCGGCGGCCAGCGCCAGCGTCTGGCGATCGCCCGCGCGATCCTGCGCGACGCGCCAATCCTGATCCTGGATGAAGCCACCGCCGCGCTCGACAACGAATCCGAGCGCCTGGTGCAGGATGCCCTGCAGCGCCTGATGCCGGAGCGCACCACGCTGGTGATCGCGCACCGGTTGTCCACCATCGAGCATGCCGACCAGGTGCTGGTGATGGACCACGGCCGCATCGTCGAACGTGGCACGCACACTGAACTGCTGGCGCTGGGTGGCCTGTATGAGCACCTGCACAAGATGCAGTTCCGCGAAAGGCAGCCTTGATGGCCGGCAAGGGTACGCACACGCCGTCGTACTGGTATGACGGCACCGCGATTCCGTTCCTGGCACGCCTGGCGTCACCGCTGTACGGCGCGGCCATCGCGCTGCGGCGGATGGCGTATCGCCGCCGCTGGCTGAAGCGGCATCCGCTGCCGGTGCCGGTGGTGGTGGTCGGCAACATCACCGCCGGCGGTACCGGCAAGACCCCGCTGACGATCGCGCTGGTCAACCGGCTGCGCGAGGCCGGCTGGAAGCCGGGCGTCGCGAGCCGTGGCTATGGCCGCGAGGACGCGGGAACGCCACGCTGGGTGCTGGCCACGACCGATACCGCGATCGGCGGCGACGAGCCGGTGCTGATCGCCTGGAAAACCGGCGTGCCGGTCCGGGTGGATGCGGACCGTGTCGCGGCCGGCAAGGCACTGGTCGAGGCGGGCTGCGACATCATCGTCTGCGACGACGGCCTGCAGCATTACCGGCTGGCGCGTGACATCGAGATCGAAGTGGTCGACGCCCAGCGTCGCTACGGCAATGGCCGGCTGATTCCGGCCGGGCCGCTGCGCGAGCCGGCCAGCCGTGCGCGCGACTGCGACTTCCGGGTGGTCAACATGGGCCAGGCCAGCGATGGCACCGAAGCGCAGACCGCCTGCGGTTTCGGCGAATGGCCGATGCAGCTGCGCATCGACAGCGCCCAGCCGCTGCAGGGCGGCCGCGCGCGGCGCCTCGCGCATTTCCAGGGGCAGCGCGTGCACGCGGTGGCCGGTATCGCCAACCCGCAGCGCTTCTTCGACATGCTGCGTGCGCATCGCATCGGCGTGGTGCCGCATGCCTTCGCCGATCACCATGCCTACCAGCCGGCCGATCTGCGTTTCGGCAGCGAACTGCCGGTGCTGATGACCGAGAAAGATGCGGTCAAGTGCAAGGCCTTCGCGACCGAATGGCACTTCGCCGTGCCGCTGTCGGCCGAACTGCCGGCGGCGTTCTGGATCACGCTGCTGGACCGCGTCGAGAAACTCGGCAAGCGTTGACGGCCCCGGTGCCGCGTGCGGCACACTGAGGCCCTGACTGCATTCCTTCCGTACAGGTCGTCCCCCATGAGCGCTTCCGTCGAGTTCGTCGTCGCCATTCCCGCCCGTTACGCCGCATCGCGGCTGCCGGGCAAGCCACTGCGCCTGCTCGGCGGTGAGCCGCTGGTGCTGCGCGTGGCGCAACGCGCCCTGCTTGCCGGTGCGCGCGAAGTCTGGGTCGCCACCGATGATCAGCGCATCGCCGATGCCCTGCAGGGGCTGGCCGAGGTGCGCGTGGCGATGACCTCCACCGCGCATGCGTCCGGCACCGATCGCCTGGCCGAGTGCGCAACGCAGGCCGGCTGGGCGGATGACACGCTGGTGGTGAACCTGCAGGGCGATGAGCCGTTCGCCCCGGCCGAAGGCATCCGCGCAGTGGCCGAAGCCCTGGTCTACAGCGGTGCGGAGATGTCCACGCTGGCCACCCCGGTCGAGGATGCCGAAACCCTGTTCGACCCGAACGTGGTCAAGGTCGTGCGCAGGCAGAACCTGGACGCGCTCTACTTCAGCCGTGCACCGATCCCGTGGCACCGCGATGCGTTCGCGCGCTCGCGCGACACCCTGGCCGGCCCGCACTGGCTGCGCCATATCGGCATCTACGGCTACCGCGCCGGCTTCCTGCGCCAGTTCGCTGCGTTGCCGCCCGGCACGCTGGAGCAGCTGGAATCGCTGGAGCAGCTGCGCGTGCTGGAAGCGGGGCACCGCATCAGCGTGGCGCTGACCCCGTCCGAGTTCCCGCCCGGCATCGATACGCCGGAGGATCTGGAGCGCGCAGAGGCATGGTGGGCCGCGCACCCGTGACCGGGGCGGTCGTCCGCCGCGGCGACCTCCGCCGCACGCCGATGGACCACCGATGGACCGCCGGATGACCGTGGCACGACGGATGCATGACGCCGAGTCCGGCATAATCGGGGCATGAACGTCCAGCCCGTCCAGGATCTGCCCGAATTCGCCACCTGGCTCAACGCCCCGCCGACCACCCTCGCCGAGCTGCAGGGACGGCCGGTGGTGCTGGCCTTCGTCAATGCCGCCTCGGTGTGGTGCGCGCAGCGGCTGGCCGAGCTGGCCCAGTGGCAGTCGCGCAACCCGGGCAAGCTGCAGCTGCTGGTGCTGCAGGTGCCGCGTTTCGATGGCGAGCGCGATCCGGCGCAGTCGCTGAAACTGCTCCGGCGCCAGGGCCTGAACGCCCCGGCCCTGCTGGATGCGGAGTGGGACGGCTGGCGCCGCTTCGGCGTGACCGCGTGGCCGACCCTGGTCCTGCTGGATGCCCAGGGGCGCGAGCGCGAACGGCTGGTCGGCCTCGGCGGCGAACTGGACCGCGCCCTCACGGCCCTCTGCGAAGGCAGCGCGCGGCCGTCCGATGACGACCTGCACGGTGCCCGCGAACTGAGCCCCGAGCCGCGCCTCGCGCTGCGCTTCCCGACCGGGCTGGCGGTGACCACCGAGCGCCTGTACATCGCCGATACCGGCCATCACCGCGTGCTGGAATGCAGCCACGGTGGCCGCGTGCTGCGCCAGTTCGGCATGGGTACCGCCGATTTCATGGACGGGAGCCAGGCCGAAGCGGCCTTCCACCACCCGCAGGGCCTCGCGCTGGAGCGCGAATGGCTGTACGTTGCCGACACCGGCAACCATGCGGTGCGCCGCATCCATCTGCTGTCCGGCCAGGTCGATACGTTGTGCGGCACCGGGCGCCCCGGCGAGCCGATCGAAGGGCCGGTAGCCGATCCGCGCCGTACGGCGCTCAACCACCCGCAGGGCCTGGCGGTCGCCGACAACCAGATCCATATCGCGATGGCTGGCGACAACCGCATCTGGACCTATCACCTCGGCCAGCGCAGCCTGCAGTGGCGCGCCGGCAGCGGCGCGATCGACGCGCGCGACGGTAGCGGTCATCTGGCCGCGTTCGCGCAGCCGTGCTCGGTCGCGGCGGTCCAGCAGGTGCTGTACGTCTGCGATGCGCTCGGCTCGTCGATCCGCGCCATGCAGCTGCGCGGCGACCTGGTGCAGACACTGGTCGGGCAGGGCCTGTGGACCTTCGGCGAACAGGATGGCCCGCGTGCCTCGGCACTGCTGCAGTACCCGCAGGCGATCGCGCTGAGTCCGGATGCCCCGTTGCTGTGGATCGCCGATGCCGGCAACGGCCGTCTGCGCACGCTGCGCCTCGGCGGGGGCGAGCTGAGCACGCTGGAGTTGCCGCGCCGCCTGCATGGCCCGGCCGGCCTGGCGCTGGGCGGCGGTGCGGTCTGGATCGCGGAAACCGACGCCCATGCCGTCCTCCGTTTCGACCCCGTCAGTGGTGTCCTGAGCGACGTGCCGATCAACGAATGACTGTTTCTTCCGCCCCCGCCTTCGATGGCAAGGCATTTGCGGCCCACCTGAGCACCGCCCCCGGCGTGTACCGCATGTACGCTGCCGACGACACCCTGCTGTACGTCGGCAAGGCGCGTGCGCTGCGCAATCGCGTGGGCAGTTATTTCAACGGCACGCCCAAGACCACGCGGATCATGTCGATGCTGTCGCAGGTCGCGCGCATGGACGTGACCGTGACCCGCTCGGAAGCCGAGGCGCTGCTGCTGGAAAACCAGCTGATCAAGTCGCTCTCGCCGCGCTACAACGTCTCCCTGCGCGACGACAAGACCTACCCGCACGTGCTGCTGACCCGGGAGCAATGGCCGCGCATCGCGCTGCACCGTGGCCCGCGCGCCGTGCCGGGGCGGTACTTCGGGCCGTACCCGGGTGTCACCGCGGTGCGTGAAACGCTCAACCTGATGCACAAGCTGTTCAAGCTGCGCAGCTGCGAAGACAGCGTGTTCCGCAACCGCTCGCGGCCCTGCCTGCAGTACCAGATCGGCCGCTGCAGCGCGCCGTGCGTGGACCTGGTGGCGCCGGAGGACTATGCCGAATCCGTGCGCCGCGCCTCGATGTTCCTGGAAGGCAAGAGCGACCAGCTCGCGCGCGAGCTCGGCACCCAGATGCAGACCGCCAGCGAAGCACTGGAGTTCGAGCAGGCCGCGCGCCTGCGTGATCTGATCGCCTCGCTGCGCAGCATGCAGACCCGTCAGTACGTGGACGGCCGTGCCGCCGACCTGGACGTGCTCGCCTGCGCCACCCAGGGCGCCAGTGCCTGTGTGCTGCTGCTGGCCTTCCGTGATGGCCGCAACATGGGCACGCGGCCGTTCTTCCCGCGCACCAATGGCGAAGAGAGCGCCGACGAAGTGCTGGGCGCGTTCGTATCCCAGTATTACGCCGAGCACGCCCCTCCGCGCGAGATCCTGCTCGACCGAGAGATTCCCGATGCCAGCCTGATCGAATCAGCGCTGAGTGCTTCCGCCGAGCACAAGGTGCAGCTGCGGTGGAATGTCCGTGGCGAGCGCGCCGGGTATGTGGAGCTGGCCGCGCGCAATGCGCAGATCACCCTGGTCACCGAACTGGGCAGCCGCACCGCGCAGCACGCGCGCAGCGAAGACCTGCGCCAGATGCTCGGTCTCACCGAGCAGGTCAAGCGGGTGGAGTGTTTCGACATCAGCCATACCATGGGCGAAGCCACCGTGGCCTCGTGCGTGGTGTTCGATGCGGCGGGCCCGGTGCGCAGCCAGTACCGCCGCTTCAACATCAGCGGGATCGAACCGGGCGATGACTATGCCGCCATGCGCCAGGCGATCGAGCGGCGCTTCCGCCGTGCGGTCGAAGAGGATGGCGTGCTGCCCGATCTGCTGTTGATCGATGGTGGCGCCGGCCAGTTGGCCCAGGCGCAGGCCGCGCTGGCCGATCTGGGCGTGGAAGGGGTGATGCTGGTCGGCGTGGCCAAGGGCGTGGAGCGCAGGGCAGGGCATGAAGCCCTGGTCATGCCGGACGGCCGCGAGCTGCGCCCGGGCGCGGCCTCACCGGCGCTGCAGTTCATCCAGCAGGTGCGCGACGAGGCCCATCGCTTCGCCATCACCGGCCACCGCGGGCGCCGCCAGAAGGCCCGCATGACCAGCAAACTCGAAGATATCCCCGGCATCGGCCCGCGCCGACGTGCCAGCCTGCTCAAACACTTCGGCGGCCTGGTCGGCCTGAAAGCCGCCGGCGAAGCGGAAATCGCGAAGGTGGAAGGCATCAATGACGCCCTCGCTGCGCGTATCTACGCTAACCTTCATGGACTGCCCACGCCCGACGCGGCGGGCGAGTAGAGAGACGCAATGAAGTTGACCCTCCCCACCTGGCTGACCCTGCTGCGGATCGTGATGATCCCCGTGCTGGTGCTGGTGTTCTATCTCCCCTACAAGTGGACCAATTTCGCCTCCGCGGCGATCTTCGGCCTGGCCGCGCTCACCGACTGGCTCGACGGCTGGATCGCCCGCCGCTACGACCTGCAGTCCGCGTTCGGCGCGTTCCTGGATCCGGTCGCGGACAAGCTGATGGTGGCCGTGGCGCTGTTCCTGATCGTGCAGGGCCATCCCACGGCGTGGATGGCGGTCTGGGCGGCGGTGATCGTCGGCCGTGAGATCGCCGTCTCCGCACTCCGCGAATGGATGGCGGAAATCGGCCAGCGCGCCAAGGTGCGCGTGGCCGTGATCGGCAAGGTGAAAACCACCGCGCAGATGGTCGCGCTGCTGTGCCTGCTGTATTCGGTCGCACCACACACCCCGATGCAGGACATCTGGATGGGCATCCAGGTTTTCCATATCGGTGACTGGACCCTGGCGATCGCCTCGATCCTGACGCTGTGGTCGGGCCTGCAGTACCTGCACGCCGCCTGGCCGAGCCTGCGAGAAGACGAACGCCTCGCGCGTGAGAGCGCCAAGGCAAAAAAGAATCCGTAAAGGGCTGTTGACAGCCCTGCATTTGGCTGTAGAATTTCGCCTCCCAAGCGGGAATAGCTCAGTTGGTAGAGCGCAACCTTGCCAAGGTTGAGGTCGCGAGTTCGAGTCTCGTTTCCCGCTCCAGATACTGTGTCCATCGCGATCCGTCGCGAACGGAAACGCCGAAAAAAGCGACCTCCCGGGTCGCTTTTTTCGTATGCGCGCGGTGCCTCGCGTATGCATCTGCATCATGGGTTCACTCCGTCAGCACAGCAGCCCCGACGACCATGACGGGCCGGGCGACTACTCAGGCTGAGGCCGCTCGCTTGTCTCGCAGGAGTCGTCTACCCAGAGTCTTTGATGTGCGATGCGAACGCAGCGCGGATAAGGGCCATCCATGTTGAGCGCCTGAAATCGAGCCACCCACGGATATGCCATGGGCTCCACGGCTTCCTGTGGCGAGTCGCCCAGGTCTGCTATCACTGCAATGGAGCGTAAGCAGCTGTCGAGCAGCAGTCGGTCGAGCAAGACCAGTCGGTTCGCGCGTACTTCGATCAGCAGCACCTGGTCTTCCCGCCCCGAACCGCAGTAGTCCATCGGATGGCCGGGATTGGATGCCGTGCGCACGAACAGCGTTACGCCCGGACCGCCCTCCAGCATGAAGCCGCTGCGGTTGATCGGAAACACGGTATTGGCCTGCATGAGCACCCGCCGCAGGTCGGAATCCACGGAAATTGCCCGACGTTTCCCCGACATCCGCTGCGCGTGTACGTGCTTGTCGCTGGCGGAAACGCTCAGGTGGTTGCCATCGGGTAGCGGGAATACGAGCGTCACGGGGGCGGCTACCACCGACGCGGTCAATAACAGTCCGGTACAGGTGGCGGCCATGCGGGCAGGGCAACATTGAATGTAGTTGAGTGCAGACAGCATCAGCCTGGCGCTGCTGCCGGAGGTGCATGCCATGGGTGTCGGAATCTTCAGGTGTGGGGTCCGTTGCATTGCATGCATCAGACGGCGTCGCACTTCCTTTGACAATACAATTTGTGGGAAAAGTGCAAGCGGGCCGCGGAGAACCGCAACGACGTGCTGGCCGGGTGGGCGCTTCGGCACGTCAGCGTCTGGCAGGCTGGACATGGGGGACTTTGTGCTGGAGGAGCACGGGGGAGCTGCCGGAGGCCGCCGTGACCGCCCCGCGCGGCGCAATGTCCATCGGCCTGGGGTGCGGGTGTGGCGGGCTGTTGGCAGGGTCGGGAACCAGACCAAGTTGCGGCCAAAAGGATGTTGACGACGTGAAGGAATTCCGACAGAATAGCGCTCCTTCGACGCAGGTCGAGGGGCCGACAGCCTCCAGCGCCCCAGGGTGCGGTGCGGTCGGGGCAAGCGAAAGTCTGCGGGAATAGCTCAGTTGGTAGAGCGCAACCTTGCCAAGGTTGAGGTCGCGAGTTCGAGTCTCGTTTCCCGCTCCAGATTTCGACAGGGCCCCCTTGGGGCCTTGTTTTTCTCCGCGGTGGCACGCGGGCATCCGGTCCGGCGGCATCGACCGGGATGTGAAAAAAGGTGTGAAAAAGCTGGCGTGTTTCGAGTGGTTTCGGTAACATGCACGCTTGATTTTGCGGGAATAGCTCAGTTGGTAGAGCGCAACCTTGCCAAGGTTGAGGTCGCGAGTTCGAGTCTCGTTTCCCGCTCCAAATCCTGACCAGGCCCCGTTCTCGGGGTCTTGTTTTATCGGGGCATGCAACACGCCTTCGATGATCGTAGGGTCACCGGCCTGGTGGCAGAGTGGTCATGCAGCGGACTGCAAATCCGCGTACGCCGGTTCAATTCCGACCCAGGCCTCCAAATAGAAACAAGCCCAGAGCCCGCGAAAGCGGGCTTTGTGCGTTGTGGGTCTCCATTCAGGTTGGCGGGCAGAGCCGACGGGGCCTACACAGGGCGCTTCGTATGCTGCAGCCGTCCACATTGGCAACCTTATGCAGACACAAAAAGCGCGCGTAGCAACCGGGATCGAAGGGCTCGACAGCGTTCTTGGCGGAGGCTTTCCCCAAGGGCGGCTGTACCTGCTGGAGGGGCCCCCCGGATCGGGCAAGACCACGCTGTCCCTGCAGTTCCTGCTGCATGGATTGAGCAAGGGGGAGCGCTGCCTGTACATCACGCTCTCGGAGACGGCAGACGAACTGCGCGAGGTCGCCGATGCCCACGATTGGTCGCTGGAGGGGCTGGAGCTGTTCGAGCTGGCTTCGGCGGAAGAAGCGCTCGGCGATGGGCGGCTGCAGTCCGTCCTGCACTCCTGGGAAGTGGAGCTGGACGAAACGGTCAAGCTGATCCTTCGCGAGGTCGAGCGCATCAAGCCGCATCGCGTGGTCTTCGATTCGCTGTCCGAACTGCGGCTGCTGTCGCAGGACCCGCTGCGTTACCGTCGCCAGATTCTCTCGCTCAAGCAGTTCTTCGCGCCCAAAAGCGCGACGGTCGTGCTGGTCGATGACATGACCGCCTCCGGCGAAGAGCGCGATGGCCAGCTGCACAGTCTGTGTCATGGCGTGGTGTCGCTGGAGCGGTTGACGCTGGATTTCGGCCCGGCACGCCGCCGCATGCATGTGCAGAAACTGCGCGGGGTGAACTTCACCGCCGGCTACCACGACATGACCATCCGCGAGGGCGGGCTGGTCGTGTTCCCGCGGTTGATCGCGCTGGATCACCACGCCAAGTTCGTGGGTACGCCCATCAGCAGCGGGGTGGGCGAGATCGACAGCCTGCTCGGTGGCGGACCCTTGCGTGGCACCAGTACGCTGCTGACCGGCCCCGCTGGGAGCGGCAAGACCAACGTGGCGCTGCAGTACGTCTGGGCTGCGTGCGAGCGCGGCGAGCACTGCTGCATCTTCGAGTTCGATGAGCGCATCGGCACGCTTCTGGCCCGCGCGGAATCGCTGGACATCGATCTGAGCAAGCATCTCGACTCGGGACTGCTGGAAATCCAACAGGTCGATCCGGCGGAGATCTCGCCGGGCGAGTTCGCCTGGAACCTGCAGCGTGCGGTCGAGGAACGTCACTGCCAGCTGCTGGTGATCGACAGCCTCATCGGCTACGTCACCGCGATGCCGCAGGAGAAGCAGCTCATGCTGCAGCTGCATGAGATGCTTTCGTATCTCAACCAGAAGGGCGTGGCGACCCTCCTGATCAATCCGCAACATGGCCTGGTCGGAACGATGTCGACCGGCAACCTCGACGTCTCCTATATCGCCGACTCGGTCGTGCTGTTCCGTTTCTTCGAATCGCAGGGCCGCATCCGCAAGGCGATCTCGGTCATCAAGAACCGCGGTGGTGCGCACGAGAACACGATCCGGGAGTTGAAGATCGACGGCAAGGGCATTTCGCTCAGTGCGCCCCTGGACGAATTCAAGGGCATCCTGACCGGCACGCCGGAGTTCGTGGGCAATACGGCGCATCTGCTTGGCCTCGCCAGTGCGGAATGATGGCGCGTCCGGGGCGATCCACATCTTTGCCCCGTTCGGGCGCGATGCGGAGAGCATCGCTTCGGTGCTCCACGCGTCCGGACTGAACACCACGATCCACGACAGCCTGTCGCGGCTGGGCGATGCGCTCGACGATGACGTGGGCGCCGTGGTCGTCACCGAAGAGGCGGTGACCAAAGGTGCGGGCGCCCTGCTGGAGCCGCTGGCCCGGCAGCCGTCCTGGTCGGACATCCCCTTCATCCTGCTGCGCTCGCCGCGCTCGCAGAAGCGCCCGTTGGCCAATCCCGGCCTGCAGCTGGCGATCAACATCATCGAACTGGATCGGCCGTTGGGCAGCAGTTCGCTGCTCAGCTCCGTGCAGAGCGCGCTGAGGGCGCGCGACAAGCAGTTCCTGGTGCGCGACCAGATGCAGGCGCTGGCCGATGGACGGGCCGCACTGGAGCGCAGCGAGGCCGAGCTGCGCCTGGTCGCCGATGCCATGCCGGTGCTGATCGCCTTCATCGACCGCGACCTGCACTACCGCTTCGCGAACAAGGCCTATGAAGCCTGGTTCGAGCGCCCTGTAGTGGAGGTGATCGGCAAGCGCGTGCCGGAGGTGTTCGGGCAGGACGTGTGGACCAGCCGCCGGCCGCTGATCGAACGCGCGCTGGCGGGAGAGCACATCGTGTTCGAAGCCAACTGGCCGTTCAGTGACGGCCGCCGACGCGACAGTGAAATCCGCTACTCGCCGCGTTTCAATGCGGAAGGCGCGCCGGACGGTTTCCATGTGTTCGTCACCGATATCACCGCGTCCAAACTCGCCCTGGAGACCAGCCAGCAGCACGCGCTGGACCTCGAGGCGATGGTGGCCGAGCGCACCGCCGAACTGGAACGCCAGATGGCCGCGCGCGAGGCCAGTGAAGCCGCCCTGCGCCAGTCGCAGAAAATGGACGCGATCGGGCAATTGACCGGCGGTATCGCGCACGACTTCAACAACATGCTGACCGGCATCCTGTCCTCGCTGGATATCGTACGCATGCGCCTGGAGATGGGGCGCATGGATGGGCTGGAGCGCTTCCTCGATGCGGCGACCGCCTCCAGCCAGCGCGCGGCGGCGCTCACGCAGCGGCTGCTGGCGTTCTCGCGCCGGCAATCGCTGGATTCCAGGACGGTGGAACTCAATGAGCTGGTCGGTTCGGTCCAGGACCTGCTGCGCAGCACCCTGGGCGAAACGATCCGCATCCAGATGGCCATCAGCGAGACGCCGCTGCGCGCGAACCTGGACAGCAACCAGTTCGAAAGCGCGCTGCTGAATCTGGCCATCAATGCGCGTGACGCGATGCCCGATGGCGGGGAGTTGCAGCTGCGCACGTTGCACGTCCACGTCGCCGACGGCGAGCTGCCGACCATTCCGGCCGGCGAGTACGCGGTGGTGTCCGTCGCCGATTCCGGTACCGGCATGCCCCCGGAAGTGGTGGAGCGCATCTTCGAGCCGTTCTTTACCACCAAGCCGATCGGCAAGGGCACCGGCCTGGGCATGTCGATGATCTACGGCTTCATGCAGCAGTCCGGCGGCCACATCACCGTGGACTCCACGCCGGGGCAGGGCACC
Organism: Stenotrophomonas sp. JAG2; assembly: GCF_041080745.1. Lineage (NCBI taxonomy): Bacteria > Pseudomonadati > Pseudomonadota > Gammaproteobacteria > Lysobacterales > Lysobacteraceae > Stenotrophomonas > Stenotrophomonas sp. JAG2. The sequence goes on from NZ_JBEUMH010000003.1 coordinate 339,933, forward strand.
ACGGTGTCGCTGTTCATGCCGGTGGTCCACGAAGTCACCGAACACGACGACGCCCCCAGCGCACCGCCGGTGTCGCTCGGCGCCGGGCAGTCGATCCTGGTGGTGGAGGATGACGAGCAGGTGCGCATGCTGGTGACCGTGGTGCTGGAGGATCTCGGGTATACCGCCGAAGTGGTCGGCGATGCCGACGGCGCCATCCCGATCCTGGGCTCGTCGAAGAAAATCGACCTGCTGATCACCGATGTCGGGCTGCCGGGCCTCAACGGACGACAGCTGGCGGAAATCGCGCGGCAGTCGCGCCCGGCATTGCCCGTGCTGTTCATGACCGGCTACGCGGAGAAAGCGCAGGAACGCTCAGCGTTTCTCGACAACGGCATGGCGATGATCGCCAAACCGTTCCTGCTCGATGCCTTCAGTGAGGCGGTCCGCAGTTCGATTGCCCCGCGGCAGTAAAACCCGCCCTGTTCTGAACGCTTCAGGCAGTGGCTTTATTTAGGTACCTGAAAGTGCCAGCATAGTGGTTTGAAATTGTCGGAGTTTACCCATGCCCCTGTGCGCGATCGCGTATGTCAGCGACGTTGCGGGCCCGTTGTCTGCGGCGCATCTCGATGCTCTTGTCGAAGATGCCATCCGCTTCAACAGCCTGGCTGGGGTCACCGGTGTGCTGCTCTGCGATGGCAGTCGGTTCCTGCAGTATTTCGAAGGTCCGGATGATGGTGTGTCCGCCGTGCATGAGCGCGTGCTGCAGGCGCGCAGCCATCGGGCCATCCACAAACTCGGCCATACACGCGTGCCGCAGCGTTATTTCCCGTACTGGAGCATGCGCTGGCTGGGCGTGGACCCGACCCTGATCGCGGAGTTGTCGGCCGGTGACTGGGAGGCGTTTGCCGATCGCAGCCTGGGCGGCCCGCCGGTGGACAGTGCAATGGAGCGTCTCATGCGGTTCGTCGCACCGCACCTGCCCGAGCGCGCCGGGGTCCAGGAAACCCGCTCGTCCGCCGAGTGAGCGTGCCTCCCGTGAAGTTTCCCGGGGGAGTGAGGCCTGACGGTCACCGATTATCCGCGGGGCCGCCACTGACATATTGCTGTCAATACCGCAGCTGCATGATGCAGATGCGGGCGGGGCGCATTATGAACGGTTCATCATGGCGTCTGCGTTTGCCGGCCGGGTAATTGACTTAATGCAACGACCGTGCAAATTTTAAGTGAACCCGAAGTGAATCCGCCCCTGAGGGGGTTTTGTCGTCTCTGAAGCAAGCAAGTCCCACGGAGGTCGTATGGAATACGGCGAACATGACTTGGCTGACGGAGTGCGAACCGAGCTGGAAGCCAGCTACGTGAAACATGGCTGCGGCCCGGAATTCTGGTCCACCTACCAGCGCGTGCTCGAGCGCTTGGTCCCACCGGCGCAGGGCACCGCGCGAACCCGTGTCACCAATGAGCTGGCGTTGATCATCGAACAGTTGGGGATCGTGCGGCGGGCGCAGTTGGTGCCGCCGCGCAGTGCGCGGGCACGCGCACGCTGAGACCGGGTCGGGGGACCGGGAATCCGCAGGGGGAACACCGCCAGCGCGGCGCTACGACACGTGATGAAGACCGATACCCAGCAGCGCCAGCAGCGTGCCGGCCGCGGCGAGCGTGCGTGGGCGCAGCCAGCGCGCGGGACGTTGCTGCATGGCCGCCGTGCTGGTGTACCGGATCAGGCCGATCGGGAACTGCGCCGCGCGCATCCGTGCATCGCAGGCATCCTGGCAGTCGCCACAGCCGATGCAGTCCGCGTGTGGCCCGGCACGCACGTCCAGCGCCATCGGACAGACGCTGACGCAGGCGCCGCAATCCAGGCAATCACCCAGGCGGTCGGCGCTGAAACGCGGCATCGGGCCGGCGATGTCTTCATGCGCGGCGCGGAAGGCGTAATCGCGGGCGCTGGTGGGGTCGAGCAGCCCGCGGCCACGCGCCTCGACACCGCCCAACCCCGGCACGCGCGCTCCACGTGGTTCGCCGCGGCGCGCGTGGTAGTGCATCCGCGGGGTGTCGCTGTCGCAGAACATGCCGTGGATGCGTGCATACGGGCACAGCTCGCGGCAGACATGCTCGCGCAGGAAACCGGCATTGCCCCAGGTGGCCGCCGCATAGAACACGATCCAGAAGGTCTCCCATCCGCTCCACAGCGGCGGCCATGACGTGCCGACCAGCCCGTGGATCGGACTGAAGAAGCCGACGAAGGTGATACCGGTCCATGCCGCCACCAGCATCCACGCCAGGTGCTTGATCGCGCGCGCCGCACCCGCGGCCGGCACCCGGCGCGCAATGCCCTGTTCGATCCAGCGGAACAGCCGGCTCCACAGGGTCTGTGGGCAGCCATAGCCGCACCACACCCGTCCGGCCAGGTTGGTGACCAGTACCAGCGCGGCGCCGAGCACGGCGGCCAGCCCCAACAGCAGGCCCACGTCCTGCGGCCAGAGCGTCCAGCCGAACAGATCGAAGCGGCGCGCGGTCAGGTCGAACAGCAGCGCCTGGCGGCCGTCCCAGCGCAGCCACGGCAGCGCGTAGAACCCGGCCAGCAGCAGCGCGGACAACAGCGGACGCCAGCGCAGCGGCGTGTGCGGCTGTGCTGGCGGGGACGCCGGCGGGGTATCGACCAGGTGCAGGGGCACGCGCTTGGACATGGTCACCCCAGCGGCAGATCGTCGTCGTCGCCGGGCATCGGCCGCAGCAGGTATCCGGTGATCGCACTGGCGGCGGCGGTGACCGCCCAGAACATGAAAAAGCCCAGCGTATAGCCGAGCTCGCGGCTGATCTCATGCTGCGGGAAGCTGATGTCGCGCAGGCGCAATGGGTCAACGAAGGCGAAGAACACCACGCTGGCCAGGCCGGCGGCGACGAAGCTGGGCCACAGGATGGCGCCCCATTGCTGGATCAGCCGTCGGCGGCTGCCGTCGGGCGGGTCGTGCAGGTCGTTCATTGCGGCCACGCTCAGGAGGAGGGGGCAGGGCGGGGCTATACTTCGCGCCGACCGGGGGCCGGGATCGCGGGTGCGCGCTTCCTGTCGAGCTCCCAGACTAGAAGGCTTCGCCACCGGCTTCATTGATCCTGATCAAGGCAGCGGCGGACCCTGCCGACGATGCTGGGCGTTGCCGCCCGAGGATGTTCATGGCCGATCCCACCGACAACACGCTGCCCCTCCCGGCGCTGGACCTGTGCAGCGAGGACGAGGTCACCCGCCTGGTGCACGACTTCTACGCGCGAGTGCGCGAGGAGCCGCGCCTGGCGCCGGTGTTCGCGGCACGGATCCACGACTGGGATGCGCACCTGGCCCAGCTGGTCGATTTCTGGTCGGCGATGCTGCGCGGCACGCGTCGCTTCAAAGGCGCGCCGATGCCCAAGCACATGGCCATGGACGAGCTCGACCGCGATCTTTTCGACCGCTGGCTGGCGCTGTTCCGGCAGACCACTGCCGAATGCGGCAACGTGCCGATGCAGCGGCTGGCCGATGATGTCGCCGAGCGCATCGCCGATACGTTCTGGCGCCGCTTCCAGATGCTGCGCTGGCCCAGCCTGCCGATGGCGGGGCGCCCGGGCCTGAATTGATCTGACGCAATGCGCGCGCGCCCATGTACGCGCACGCTGGCGACATGGATACTTTCTCGCCTGCCGCCGCCGGGCTCGCCTGGCACTTCGACCCCGAGCTGCTGCGCCGCCATGATCGGCCCGGCCCGCGCTACACCTCCTATCCGACCGCGCCGCACTTTCATGACGGCTACGGTGAATCGGCCCTGCGCGGAGCCATCGTGGACAGCAACCGGCTTGGGCGACCGTTGTCGCTGTACGTCCACGTGCCGTACTGCAGCAGCCCGTGCTTCTACTGCGGTTGCAACCGGGTCATCACCCGTGACCATGGCAAGGGCATCGCCTATGTCGCGCGGGTGCTGAGCGAGGCGGACCTGATGGCGCCGCAGTTCGATCCGGCGCGGGAGGTGATCCAGCTGCACCTCGGCGGCGGCACGCCTAACTTCCTCGCGCCGGCACAGATGCGCGAGCTGATCGAGGGGCTGCGCCAGCGCTTCACGCTGAGCACGGCGGCCTCGCGCGACTTTTCCATCGAGCTCGATCCGCGCTTCGTTACGCGCGCCGACATCGCGGTACTGGCCGAACTGGGCTTCAATCGCGCCAGCCTGGGCGTGCAGGACTTCGATCCCGATGTGCAGAAGGCGATCAACCGCGAGCAGGGCGTGGAAGCCACGCTGGATATCCTGCGTGCATGCCGCGAGTACGGGTTGCGCTCGGTCAATGTCGATCTGATCTATGGGCTGCCGAAACAGACGCTGGCCGGGTTCGCGCAGACGCTGGAAACGGTGTTGCGCGAGGGGCCGGATCGCCTGGCCGTGTATGGCTACGCGCACCTGCCACATCTGTTCCGCGCGCAGCGCCAGATCGCCGATGCGGATCTGCCCAGCCCCGAACAGAAACTCGCCCTGCTCGGCCTGGCGGTGCAACGGCTCTCCGAGGCGGGGTATCAGTACATCGGCATGGACCACTTCGCGCTGCCGGAGGAAGACCTCTCGCGCGCACAACGCGCGGGTCAACTGCACCGCAACTTCATGGGTTACACCACGCATTCCGATACCGATCTGGTCGGCCTTGGCGCCAGCGCGATCAGCCACATCGGCAACACCTACAGTCAGAATCCGCGCGAGCTGCCGGCCTGGGAAGCGGCGGTGGATGCGGGGCGGCTGCCGGTCTGGCGCGGCCTGGCGCTGGACCCGGACGACGTGCTGCGCGCCGAGCTGATCGGCCAGCTGATGTGCCAGGGCGAGGTGGATGGCAGGGCGTTTGCGGCACGGCACGGGGTGGACTTCGAGACGTATTTCGCCGACGGGCTGCGCGCGCTGGCCGCACTGCAGGCCGACGGCCTGGCCGAGTACACGCAGGGCGTGGTGCGGGTCACTGAGCGCGGACGTCCGCTGCTGCGGCTGCTGGCGATGTGTTTCGACCGCTATCTGGCCCAGCCGGACCAGCCGGTGCGGTACTCGCGCGCGATCTGAGCAGGGGCGCATCGGCGCGCGTGCATTCCAAAACCCGGCGTGATCAGGCACCCTATGCGCGCCGTTGCCCGGGTGGCGAAACTGGTAGACGCATCGGACTTAAAATCCGCCGGGGGCAACCCCATGCCGGTTCGATTCCGGCCCCGGGCACCAAGGTTCTTTGGAATCGCGCGCAACGCAAACTTTACGCAGCCGGACGCGCGCCACCGTAGGCTGCGCAGCAACTCTCTTCGGACAGGCCTCATGGCAAACGCAGCATGTGCAGGGAAAGCACTGGTGTGGAGCGTCGCGCTGCTGCTCGGCGGCGCCGCCCACGCCCAGGATCCGACGCTGCCGCCGGCGCCGAAGGAAGCTGCGGGCGAGGTGATCGACCTCGCGCCGGTGCTGGTCTCGGGCGAGCAGCCCGGGCCCGGCATGTGGCAGGTCCGCGACGCGCAGGGCCACACCCTGTGGATTCTCGGTACCGTGTCGCCGCTGCCTGCCAAGCTGGAATGGCGCGCCGACGAGGTGCGGGCCGTGATCGCCAGCGCGCAGGAGGTGCTTGGCTCACCCGGCTGGACGCTGGACGCCGATGTGGGTTTCTTCCGCGGACTGACCCTGCTGCCCTCGGCGATGAAGGCCGCGCGTGACCCGGACGGGCGCACGCTGCGCGAGCGCCTGCCACCCGATCTCTACGCGCGCTGGGAGGTACTCAAGCAGCGTCATATCGGGCGCGACAAGGGTATCGAGAAGGACCGGCCGCTGGTCGCTGCAGGGGAGCTGTATGCGGCCGCCCTCAAGGATGTCGGCCTGGGGCATTCCTCGCCGGTGTCCAAGGTGGTGGAGAAGGCCAGCAAGGCCCACGGCCTCACACCGGTATCGACGCGGGTGACGATCAAGATCGCCGACCCGCGGCAAGCGCTCAAGGAAGTACGCGGCACCGCACTGCAGGACGTGGAGTGCTTCCGCCGCACGCTGGACGTGGTCGAGCATGGCCTGCCGCTGCTGGCCGAGCGGGCCAATGCCTGGTCGGTTGGCGACATCGCGGCGCTGGAGAGCCTGGCGGTGAAAGGGCAGTACCTGGCCTGCGTGGATGCGGTGGCGACCAGCGAGTTCGGGCGGCGGCGCGGGCTGGCCGACGTCGATGCCCAGGCGCATCGCAAATGGATGGACATGGCCAGCGATGCGCTGCGTCGCAATGCGGTGACCTTCGCCACCGTCCCGGTGACGTCAATGGTCACGCCCGGTGGCTATGCCGATCAACTGCGGGCCCGGGGCTACGAGGTCCTGGTGCCGGAATGAGCGCGATGGCGGGGCGTCTACCCAGTGCGAATGCTTCGTGGCATAGTCAGCTCAAGTTCATCAAGGAAATAATTCATGCCGCTGCATGCGGTCGCTTATGTCAGCGACGCTATCGAAGGAATCGAAACGTCTGATATCGATCAGATTCTGCAGGCAGCAGTGGGATTCAACAAAGTGGCGGGCGTGACCGGCGTGCTGATGTTCGACGGCCAGCGCTTCCTGCAGTACTTCGAAGGGCCGGAGGACGGCGTCGACTCGGTGTTCCAGCGCGTGTTCAACGCACGCATCCATACGAATCTTCGCGAACTCGCGCGTGGTCCGGTGGACGCGCGTCATTTCCCGCGCTGGACGATGGCATCGGCAGCGGTCGACCCGACTGCGCTCGCGCGCATCGCCGACGCGCCGTGGCAGGGATTCCAGTCGCGACCTGCGGCTGGCGACGACACGTTGGCGGGGTTCGGATGTCTGCTCGCTGCCTGGACCGGTGTCTCCGGGGAACTGGAACCGGCGGCAGTGACGCTGGGGTCGTAACGCAAAACAACGCTGGCCGTAACAGAATGATCACGGCTCAGCGCCTAGTATGTTTCTACCAGCTGTGACCAGTCTTGCGAGGTTTGCCCTTGGAGGCTGTCTGAAAGGGTAGTAACCGCAGCTGGACCATTATTCCTTTGGCCGTCGTCCGTACTCTCCGCGGGCGGCGGCTTTGTTCTTTGTGGGGCAGGGTCCGGCGCGTTAGGCTTGCATCACCTGCACCCCCGGTTCCGTAGCGCATGACGTATTCCCTGATGATGCCCCGCCTGATGGCCGGCCCGGTTCCGCGGTGCGGAGCCGCTCGATGACGCAGGCCATCTCCGCCGCGCTCGCCCCGCGCATCGGCGTCATCGGGCTCGGCTACGTCGGGCTGCCGTTGACGGTGACCTTCGGCGGAAAACACGCCACGATCGGCTACGACATCGACCACGCGCGCGTGGCGGAGCTGCAGCGTGGGGTGGACCACACCCTGGAACTGGAGGCGGACGAACTCGCCGCCGCGGTGCACGCGCGTTACACCGCCGATCCGTCGGATCTGGCCGAGTGCAATGTATACATCGTCACCGTGCCGACCCCGATCGACGCGCACGAGCAGCCCGACCTGGCGCCGTTGCGCAGTGCAAGCACCCTGATCGCCGGCCTGCTCACGCCCGGCGATATCGTGATCTACGAATCCACGGTCTATCCCGGCACCACCGAAGAAGTGTGCGTGCCGCTGCTGGAAGCAGGATCGGGACTGCGCTTCAACGTCGATTTCTACTGCGGCTACAGCCCCGAGCGGATCAATCCGGGCGACCGCGAACGCCGGCTGCCGGATATCCGCAAGATCACCTCCGGCTCGACGCCCGAGGTCGCCGCCGTGGTCGACGCGCTGTACAAGGGCATCATCACCGCCGGCACCTGGCCGGCGCCCTCGATCCGCGTGGCCGAAGCGGCCAAGGTGATCGAGAACATCCAGCGCGACGTCAACATCGCCTTGGTCAACGAGCTGGCGCTGATCTTCGACCGGCTCGGCATCGACACCCAGGATGTGCTGGACGCCGCCGGCAGCAAGTGGAACTTCCTGCCGTTCCGCCCCGGCCTGGTCGGTGGCCACTGCATCGGCGTGGACCCGTATTACCTGCTGCACAAGTCCGAGAGCGTGGGGTATCACCCCGATCTGATCCACACCGCGCGCCAGGTCAACAACCGTGTCGGCGAGCACGTCGCACAGCGGGTGCTGGCGCTGCTGGCCTCGCGCAGCATCGCCGTCGCACAGGCGCGCGTGCTGGTGCTGGGCGTGACCTTCAAGGAGAACTGCCCGGACCTGCGCAACAGCCGTGCGCTGGAGCTGGCGCAGCGGCTGCAGGCCAGTGGCGCGCGGGTGGACGTGCAGGACCCGTGGGTCGGGCCGGCCGCGCTTGCCGATGCGGGAGTGCACTGGGTCGAGGCACCGGCGGCGGCCGGCTATGACGCCGTGGTGCTGGCGGTGGCGCATGATCGTTTCCGCGCCTTCGACGCGGCGCAGGTGCGCGCGCTGCTCACGCCTGGTGGCGTGGTGTACGACGTCAAATCCGTATGGCCCCGGGAAGTGGTGGACGACCGCCTGTAGACTCGGGGCAGCTATTGATTGAGGAAAGCCATGCATCGCTATCTCGCGTATCTGCTCGCCATCCTGCTGTTCCCGGTCTGCCTGTGGTTGGCCACGATCTGGCCCGCCTGGTATTGGGGCGTGGGGGTGACGGCCGCACTGGCGGTGCTGGGCACCTGGGATCTGCTACAGAAACGCAGCACGCTGCGGCGCAACTACCCGGTGCTGGCGCACTTCCGCTACGGGCTGGAATCGATCGGCCCGGAGATCCGCCAGTATTTCGTGCAGAGCGATCTGGAGGACGTGCCGTTCTCGCGGCAGCAGCGCGCCCTGATCTACCAGCGCTCGAAAAATGAAATGGACGTGGTGCCGTTCGGCACGCTGCGCAGCACCTATGCCGTGGACTACGAATGGATCAACCATTCGATCGCGCCGACCGAGATCGGCCACCACGATTTCCGCATCCAGATCGGCCCGAACTGCGCCAAGCCGTATTCGGCCAGTGTGTTCAACATCTCCGCGATGAGCTTCGGCTCGCTGTCGGCCAATGCGATCCGCGCACTCAACGAGGGCGCGCGGCGCGGCAGTTTCTACCACGACACTGGCGAAGGATCGATCTCACCGTATCACCGTGAGATGGGTGGCGATCTGGTCTGGGAAATCGGCTCGGGCTACTTCGGCTGCCGTGACGATGCGGGTGGCTTCAGCGAAGAGAAGTTCGTCGCCAACGCCAACCACGATCAGGTCAAGATGATCGAGATCAAGCTCTCGCAGGGTGCCAAGCCCGGCCACGGCGGCGTGCTGCCGGCGGCCAAGGTCAGCGAGGAAATCTCGATCACCCGCGGCGTGCCGATGGGCGTGGATTGCGTCTCGCCGTCGAAGCACAGCGCGTTCAACACGCCGGTCGAGCTGCTGCAGTTCGTGGCGCGGCTGCGGGAGTTGTCCGGCGGCAAGCCGGTCGGTTTCAAGCTGGCCATCGGTCATCCCTGGGAGTGGTTCGGCATCGCCAAGGCGATGCAGGAGACCGGCTTGTTGCCGGACTTCATCGTGGTCGACGGGGCCGAGGGCGGTACCGGCGCGGCACCGGCCGAGTTCATCGATCATGTCGGCGTGCCGATGCATGAAGCCCTGCTGCTGGTGCACAACACCCTGGTCGGTCTGGACCTGCGCGATCGCATCCGGGTCGGCGCGGCCGGCAAGGTGACCAGCGCGTTCGAAATCGCCCGCACCATCGCGCTGGGCGCGGACTGGTGCAATGCCGGGCGGGGTTTCATGTTCGCGCTGGGCTGCATCCAGTCGCTGAGCTGCCACAGCGACAAATGCCCGACCGGCATCGCCACGCAGAACCCGAATCGCTGGCGCCACCTGGATGCGACCGACAAGGCCACGCGCGTGCACAGCTATCACGAGAACACGCTGCGTGCGCTGCGCGACCTGCTGTGCGCGGCCGGCCTCAGTGATCCGTCGGAGCTGGGGCCGGAGCACATCCTGCGCCGTGTCTCGCCGGTGGAGATCCGTTCGCTGGCATCGCTGTACCGGTATCTCGCCCCCGGCGAGCTGCTGCGCAAGGTGCCGGACCATGCCGTCTTCCACGATTACTGGGCCGATGCGCGCAGCGATTCCTTCCAGCCCCCGGCGCGCATCCAGGCGCTGCGTGCGAGCAAATCGCGGTGAGTGGGGACCGTACCGTTCAACTGCGTGTGGGCCGTGCCGATGAGGCGGACGCCCTGTGGGTGCTGCGCACGCGTTGCGTGCGAGAACTGTGCAGCGCGGCGTATCCGCCGGAGGTGATCGCGCCCTGGTCGGGCACGCCACCGCCGGCGCACTATCGCGCGCTGCTGGCGGCCGGTGGCTGCGTGGTCGCCGAAGACAGCGACGGCGCCCTGCTGGGGTATGGGGTGATCGATCGGGACGGCAATGAGATCGACGCGCTGTTCGTCGATCCCGACTGCGGTGGCCGTGGCATCGGCCTGACCTTGATGCAGGCGATGGAGGCGTTGGCCGATCCGGCGCGTCCGCTGGTGCTCTCGGCCTCGCTCAACGCGGTGCCGTTCTACACCCGTTGTGGCTTCGAGGCCCTGCGCGAGGAACGCTATCCGCATCCCAGCGGGGTAGCGCTCGCCTCGGTGCGCATGCAGCGCACACTGTGATGCCGGCCGCTGGCCGGCACCTCGCGATCTATGCCTGCGCCAGCCACGCCACCACGCCACGGCCGGCGCGCAGCCCGCTGGCGTAGCACGCCGTCAGCAGGTAACCGCCGGTCGGCGCTTCCCAGTCCAGCATCTCGCCGGCGCAGAACGTGCCGGGGCGCTCGCGCAGCATCAACTGCGCGTCCATCGCCTCCAGCCGCACGCCACCGGCGGTGCTGATCACTTCATCGATCGGCCGCGGTGCCTGCAGTGCCAGCGGCAGGCGCTTGAGCGCATGCGCGATCCGGTCCTGCGGCAGCTGCCCGGCCTCGCGGCCCAGCACCTCGAACAGCAGTGCGGATTTGACCCCGCCCAGGCCGAGCTGGCGACGCAGGAACTCGCCGAAACTGCGGCCCTGGCGCGGCTTCTGCAGCTTCTCCAGCACCTGCGCTTCGGTCTGGCCCGGCAACAGGTCCAGCTGCAGGTCCACCCGGCCATCGCGGGCCAGACTGTCGCGCAGATCGGCCGACAGCGCATAGATCAGGCTGCCTTCGATCCCGGTTGCGGTGATCACGCATTCGCCCTGCAGCGAACGCGGCTGACCCTGCAGGTCGGTCCAGTGCGCCACCACCGGCTTGAGCGGGGCACCGGCCTGGCGCTCGCTGAAGTAGGGCGTCCAGCCGATGTCGAAGCCGCAGTTGGCCGGCTTCAGCGGGGCGATGTCGATGCCGCGCGCGGTCATGGGAGAGACCCACGCGCCATCCGACCCCAGTTCCGGCCAGCTGCCGCCGCCGAGCGCGAACACCACAGCGTCGGCAGTCACGGTGGTCTCGCCTTCAGGGGTCTGGAAACACAGCGCGCCCGCGTCATCCCAGCCGGTCCAGCGATGCTGCACATGGAAGCGCACACCCTGTTCCTTCAGCCGGCGCACCCAGCCGCGCAGCAGCGGCGCGGCCTTGCGGTCGACCGGGAACACGCGCCCCGAACTGCCCACGTAGGTCTCCACGCCGAATGCCAGCGCCCAGGCGCGCAGCGCCTCGGCATCGAAATCGGCCAGCCAGCCGCCTACCGCCTCCGCATGCTCGCGATAACGCGAGACGAACACGTCGCGCGCATCGGAGTGGGTCAGGTTGAGGCCGCCCTTGCCGGCGATCAGGAACTTGCGGCCGGGTGATCCCTTGGCCTCGTACAGATCGACGACGTGGCCGGCAGCGCGCACGGTTTCCGCCGCCATCAGGCCGGCGGGACCGCCGCCGATGATCGCGACCCGGCGTGGGGTAGTCAGGGCAATGCTCATGCAGGCAGGATCAACGCGGCTTGACGTCGAGCAGCTCGACATCGAACACCAGCGAGGAGTTCGGTGCGATCGGGCCGGCGCGGCGGGCGCCATAGCCATACTCGGCGGGAATCATCAGCGTGCGCTTGCCGCCCACCTTCATGCCGGCGAAACCGTCGTCCCAGCCCTTGATGACCTGGCCTTCGCCGAGATCGAAGCTGAAGGGCTCGCCACGGTCCACCGAGCTGTCGAACTTGTCGCCGTGCTTGTCGGCGGTGCGTTCGTCGTAGATCCACCCGGTGTAATGCACCGTGACCTTGCTGCCCGGCGTGGCCTCGGCGCCGGTGCCCGGCTGGGTGTCGATCTTCTCGAACTGCGCGATGCTGCCACCGGGCGGCGGGCCGGGCGGGGTGCAGGCCGCCAGCAGCGACAACATCAGGGGGGCGAGCAGGTAACGCGGCAGACGGCGCATGGCGGGCTCCGGATCCAAAAAACGGGGACGCAAGGGTAGCGCATCGCCGGGCGCTATCATGGGCGCATGTCGAAACTGCTGCTCAACCTGCGCAATGTCGCGGACGATGAAATCCAGGATGTCACCGCCCTGCTGGACAAGGCGGGCATCGCCCATTACCGCACCGAGCCCAGCCCCTGGGGAATCTCCTTTGGCGGGATATGGGTCCGCGACAACGAGGATCACCCGCGGGCCAAGGCGCTGATGGCCGAGTACCAGCAGGCGCGCGGCGAACGCGTCCGCGGTGAGCGCGAGGCCGCCCTGCGCGAGGGCACGGCCGAGACCTTCGGCAGCCTGATCCGGCGCCGCCCGGTGTTCGTGGTCGCGGTGTTGATCGGCATGGCCGTCGCGACCGCGCTGGTGCTGCTGCCGTTCGTGCTGCTGCGCGGCTGATTCCCGGCCGGGTCAGGCGCGGCGCCTGCCCAGCGGCTAAAATGGCGGGATGATCGCCAATACCGCCGCCTACCACTTCACCCCCGTCGCCGACCCGGACGCGCTGTGCGCGACCCTGCTGGAGCGGGCAACCGCCGCGCAGCTGCGCGGCACGATCCTGGTGGCGGGCGAGGGCATCAACCTGTTCCTGGCCGGCGCCGAGCCCGGGATCGACGGCTTCTACGCCGCGCTGCGGGCGGATCCGCGGTTTGCCGGGCTGCGCGTGAAGACCAGCTACAGCCACATGCAGCCGTTCGCCCGGCTCAAGGCCAAGGTCAAGCCGGAGATCATCAGTTTCCGCATCGACGACGGCCAGCCGCTGGCCTATCCGCGCGCACCCTCTATCGATCCGGCCACGGTGCAGCGCTGGCTGCGCCAGGGGCACGATGACGCGGGCAAGCCGGTGGTGATGCTGGACACCCGCAACACCCAGGAAATCGAGTACGGCACCTTCCAGGACGCGCTGGTGCTGCCGATCACCAAGTTCACCGACCTGCCCGAGGCCCTGGCCCCGCACCGCGAGGCGCTCAAGGACAGCACGGTGGTCAGCTTCTGCACCGGCGGCATCCGCTGCGAGAAGGCGGCGCTGTGGATGCGCAACGATGGCATGGACAACGTCCTGCAGCTGGACGGCGGCATCCTGGGCTATTTCGAGGCCGTGGGCGGCGAGGGCTATGACGGCCGCTGCTTCGTGTTCGACGAGCGGGTGGCGCTGGACCCGGCTATGCAACCGCTGGTCGACCAGGACGCCGACGCCGCCTGAGCCGTCTTCACGGCCTTGATTGTCCTGAATCGTCGCGAGACGGAAATCAGCGTCTTGCCATCCGCGCCTTGTGGGCGGTGGCAAACCGCGCGGACAGCCCCATCTCAGTGAGATATCTCCTGGTTGGAACGAGCATTCATGATGCAGCTGTCGATTCTTGATCTGGCGCCGGTCTGCGAAGGCAGCGACACCACGCAGGCCTTCGCCAACATGCTGGACCTGGCCCAGCACGCCGAAGGCTGGGGTTTCCATCGCTATTGGCTGGCCGAGCACCACAACATGCCCGGCATCGCCAGCGCCGCCACCGCGGTGCTGATCGGTCATGTGGCCGGGGGCACCCAGCGCATCCGGGTCGGCGCCGGCGGCATCATGCTGCCCAACCACTCGCCGCTGCAGGTGGCCGAGCAGTTCGGCACCCTGGCCTCGCTGTACCCGGACCGCATCGATCTGGGCCTGGGCCGCGCGCCGGGCACCGACCAGCCGACCGCCCGCGCGCTGCGCCGTTACTTCGACAGCGCCGACCAGTTCCCGCAGGACGTGCGCGAGCTGCTGCACTACTTCGAGCCGGCCCAGAAGGGGCAGGCCGTGCGCGCCGTGCCCGGTGCGGGCATTCCGGTACCGGTGTGGCTGCTGGGCTCCAGCCTGTTCAGTGCGCGCCTGTCGGCGGCGATGGGGCTGCCGTTCGCGTTCGCCTCGCACTTCGCCCCGGACGCGATGGACGAAGCGCTGGCGGTCTACCGTCGCGAGTTCCGCGCCTCGCAGTATCTGCAGGCGCCGTACGCGGTGCTGGGCCTGAACGTGGTTGCCAGTGATTCCGAAGCCGACGCCAAGCGGCTGTTCACCACCCAGCAGCAGAGCTTCGTCAATCTGCGGCGCGGCCTGCCGGGTCTGATTCCGCCGCCGATCGACGACATCGAAGCGTTCTGGCAGCCGCACGAAAAGGCAGGCGTGCAGAGCGCGCTGGCCTGTGCGGTGGTCGGCGACGTGAAGCAGGTGCAGGACGGCCTGGCCGCCTTCGTGGCGCGGCACAAGCCGGACGAAGTGCTGGTCACCGCCAACATCTACGATCATGCCGCGCGCAAGCGTTCGTTCGGCCTGGCGATGCAGGCATGGCGCGCGTTGCAGGCCTGACGCCGGCGCTGCATGCGAAGAACGCGTGACCGCGCGGTTCACGTCGCCGTAGCCGCCAATCGGCTGTGATGGGGGCTCCCCTTACAGGAGCCACCTCATGGCCGAACACGATCGCCAGCAGCACATCAAACAACTGGCCGGATTGATCCGCGACGTGGACATCGCGATGTTCACCACGGTCGGCGCGGACGGCCGGTTGTTCAGCCGACCGCTGGGCACGCAGGAAGTTGAGTTCGATGGCGACCTGTGGTTCGCCACCGGGGCCGACAGCCCGAAGATCGCCGAGATCGCGGCGAATCCGCGCGTCAACGTCGCCTATGCGTCGCCCTCGGGCAACACCTATGTCTCGGTCTCGGGTACGGCCCGCGTGGTCAACGACCGCGCGAAGATCGAGCAGCTGTGGTCACCGGCGATGAAGATCTTCTTCCCCGGCGGCAAGGACGACCCGAACCTGCGCCTGATCCACGTCAGCGCCGAATCGGCCGAGTACTGGGATGGTCCCGGTGGCCTGCTGGGCAAGGCGCTGTATTTCGTGCTGTCGGCGGTGACCGACGATCCGGGCGCGATGTCCGACACCGGCACGGTGGATCTCAAGCCCGGCGCGTAGGTACCGACTCGATAACCCGGCAGGTACCGACCGTTGGTCAGCAATGCGGCAGGTACCGACCGTGGGTCAGCAATGCGGTAGGTACCGACCGTTGGTCGGTACCTCAGTACGTCAGAACCAGCGCTGGAACAGATCCACCGTATAGCCCACCAGCTGCCCCGAACTGAAGCCAAAGAACAACACGGCGGCCACGGCGCCGATCCAGTTGAGCAGCATCAGCACGCCATCGCGCTCCAGCAGCGCGAGGGCGAACAGCAGCAGCTGGAAGCCGAACAGGTAATTGGTGAGCGGGATCGGCAGCGACAACAGCACGCCGATCAGAATCAGCAGCAGGCCGCTGAACGCGTGCGCCGGCAGCGGCACCAGCAGCCCGGGCATCCGCGGCTTGAGCAGACGGTCCAGCCGCCGCAGCGGACCGTCGATCCGCTCCAGGAAACGATGCATGGTTCCGCGTTTCGGACCCCGCCTGCTGATGAAGCCCGGCAGCCACGGCCGGCGCATGCCGCACAGCATCTGCGCGCCGATCAGCACCACCAGCGGCCCGCTGACCGCACCGCCGATCCCGGGGATCGGAATGAAGGCGGGCAGGATCGCGACGAACAGGAACACACCGAACGCACTCTGCTGCAGGTCCTGCAGGATCTGGCCCAGCAGCAGCCGTTGCTCCGGGTCACCGTGGTCGAACATCGCCAGCAGGGTACGGATACCCTCGTTGCGGTACTGCGGCCGCGTCGGGTCCGGCGGCGTCGGCTCAGCCGGTGATGTCATCGGTCTCGTCTTCGCTCAGGGTACGCAGCAGCAGCTTGTCGACCCGGGCACCGTCGAGATCGACGATCTCGATGCGCCAGCCGGCCCAATCGAAGTACTCGCCCGCATGCGGGATGCGGCCGAAATAGTGGATGCACATGCCGGCCAGCGTGTAGTAGTCGCCATCATCGGCATCGGGCAGCTCGGCGTTGCCCATCAGTTCGCGCAGATCCTCGATCGACAGCGAACCGTCGACCAGGAACGAGCCGTCCTCACGGGTCACCACCAGCGCGTCCTCGTCCACGTTCTCCACCGACTGCAGGCGGCCAACCACCGCGCCCATCAGGTCGCTGATCGTGACCAGGCCCTGGATCTCGCCGTACTCGTCCACCACCAGCGCCATCGACTGCTGTTCCTCGCGGAAGATCTCCAGCAGCTTCATTGCATGGGTGGACTCGGAGACGTACAGCGGCTCGCGCAGGTTCTGGAACAGCGAATGGTCATCGCGCACCAGGCGGGTCACCAGGCTCTTGACCTCGAGCACGCCGACGATGTCCTGGTCGTTGTCGCGGAACACCGGGTACCGCGAGAACTCGTTCTCGCGCATGGTCGCGATGTTCTTCTCCGGATCGGCCTGGGTATCCAGCCAGGCGATCCGGTTGCGCGGGGTCATCAGGCTGTCGGCGGTGCGGTCGCCCAGGCGCATGACGCGGTTCATCATGTCGCGCTCGTGGGCGTCGATCACGCCGGCCTCATGGCTCTCGGCCACCAGCATGCGGATCTCTTCTTCCGTCACCGAGGCCGATTCGTCCTTGCCCAGGCCGAGCACGCGTAGCACCAGCCGGGTGGAGTGGGACAGCAGCCAGACGCCGGGCGCGGCGATGCGGGCCAGCCAGCTCATCGGCAGCGCCACGAGGCCAGCGATGTCCTCCGAACGGGTCAGGGCCAGCCGCTTGGGAACCAGTTCGCCGAAGATCAGCGTCAGGAAGGTGATCAGGGCCACGGCCAGCGTCTTGCCGACCACGCCCGAGTAAGCAAAGGCCGGGAACATGCCCTGCAGCCACTCGGCGATGGTCAGGCCGATGGCCTCACCGCCGAACAGGCCGGTCAGGATGCCGATCAGGGTGATCCCGATCTGGACCGTGGAGAGGAAGTTCTCGGGCTTCTCGGACAGCGTCAGGGCGCGCTCGGCGCGCTTGCTGGAGCCGGCCATCTGCTTGAGGCGGCTCTTGCGCGAGGTCATGACCGACATCTCGGACATGGCGAAGAAGCCGTTGAGCAGGATCAGGGCGAGGACAATAATCAGTTCAAACACGGGCGGCATCCCCGGTTGGTGGCAGGGAGGGCGTGTTCAAGCGATGTCGGCTACCGGAGGGCGCGTGAGCGCGGCGGTGCGGCGGGGGGTAAGGGTCGTCGTCCATAGAGTGCACCCGAAGGTGCCCGCGCATCTTAACAAAAGGCCGGGGCAGGGATGCAATCAGGGTCGTTCAGGCAGGGCCGTCAGAGCGTGAAGATGACAGGGAGTACCCGGATTGGACATCAAACCGTCATAATTCCGCCCGGTGCCGTCCTTCCTCGACGGCGAATAGGTTTCTCAATGTTCTCTCTGCAGACCATTTTTGGCTCCGGCAAACAGTTCTACACCCTGCTGGACGAGGCTGCCCAGGCCGCCCAGGACAGCTCCAAGGCGCTGCACTCCATGCTGCGCGAAGCGGACCGCCAGCCGGCGCTGGACGCCTTCAAGCTGGCCCGCCTGCGCGAGCGCGCGGCCTCGGACAAGATCAGCCAGGCGCTGGTCGACAGCTTCATGACCCCGATCGAGCGCGAAGACATCGAAGCGCTGGGTTCGGCGCTGTACAAGATTCCCAAGCAGATCGAGAAGTTCGCCGATCGCTATTCGCTGGCCACCCAGCATCTGGAACACATCGATTTCGCGCCGCGCGCGGCGATGCTGGAACAGGCTGCCAACGTGGTGGTGGAGATGGTCAACGACCTGCGCCACATGAACCTGGACCGGATGACCGCGCTCAACGAGAAGCTGCGTTCGCTGGAAAACGAAGCCGACCGCCTGATGCTCGAGCTGTACCGCGACATCTACTCCGGCCGCCTGGACAGCCTGCAGATGTTCCTGCTCAAGGAATTCTTCGAGATCCTGGAAAAGGCCATCGATCGTTGCCGCGAGGCCGGCGTGGTGGCGTACCAGATCGTCTTGAAGAACAGCTGACGGACGCCACAGCATGCTGACCCTTGTCCTGGTGGTGATCCTGGCCGCGCTCGTCTTCGAGTTCATCAACGGCTTCCACGACACCGCCAACTCCATCGCCACCGTGGTGGCGACCAAAGTGCTCTCGCCCGGCTGGGCGGTGATGCTCGCCGCGTTCATGAACCTCATCGGCGCACTGACCGGCACCGCCGTCGCGCTGACCATCGCCTCGGGCCTGCTCAACACCAACGTGGTCGATGTGACCCCGCAGGTGATCCTGTGCGCGCTGCTGGGCGGCATCATCTGGAACCTGATCACGTGGTGGAAGGGCCTGCCGTCTTCGTCCTCGCACGCCCTGATCGGCGGCCTGTGCGGCGCCGGCCTGGCCGCGGCCCACAACAACTGGGACGCGCTGATCTGGTCCGAGCGCATCGGCACCTGGGCCCAGAACAAGGGCCTGCTGTGGAAGGTGTTCCTGCCGATGATCACCTCGCCGATCGCCGGCTTCCTGCTCGGCATCGCGGTGATGCTGCTGCTGTGGGGCATGATCGCGGGCATGGCGAAGATCGGTGGCTTCCTGGGCCGCCTGGCGCGCCCGCGCATCGTCAACGCGTTCTTCGGCAAGGCCCAGATCGTGTCGGCGGCCTACATGGGCTTCGCCCACGGCCACAACGACGCGCAGAAGACCATGGGCATCATCGCCATGACCCTGATCGGTGCCGAGGCGACCGGTGCGTTGAACGACCTGCCGTCCTGGCTGGCCTTCATGCACCCGGACGCGAGCGCCGGTGACGGCATCGCGATGTGGATCGTGCTGACCTGTGCCGTGGTGATGGCCGCCGGTACCGCGTCGGGCGGCTGGAAGATCATCAAGACCCTGGGCCACAAGATGGTCAAGCTGCACCCGATCCACGGTTTCGCCGCGGAAACCAGCTCGGCCACGATCCTGACCGTGGCGGCGCACTTCGGCATGCCGGTCTCCACCACCCACAGCATCTCCACCGCGATCATGGGCGTCGGCTTCGCCAAGAATCCGCGTTCGCTGCGCTTCGGCGTGATCGAGCGCATCGTGTGGGCCTGGATCCTGACGATCCCGGCCGCCGGCGGCTGTGCGTACCTGATCCTGCGTCTGTTCGAAATGTTCGGCTGGGCCTGATCGGTCCACGCGTTGAACATCGAAAAGCCCGCCGAAAGGCGGGCTTTTTCGTGGGAAGGCGGATGCCGAGGCCGAAATGGCCGGAGGCCGTTTCGTGAGACGGTCACCCTGACACTGCGCTGCCTGGTCTCTGCCACTCCCTTGCCAGCAGCCCATACACCGCCGAATCCGATACTTCGCCGGCGACCCGCCAGCGCTCCCGCAGCAGCCCCTCGCGCTGGAAGCCGAGCCGCTCCAGCACCTTCGCCGAGGGGGCGTTGCGCGGATCGATCTCCGCTTCCAGGCGGCGCAGGCGCAGCACGTCGAACAGATACGCCACGAACCGTGACAGCGCCTCGTGCATGTAGCCCTTGCCCTGTGCCGACGGCGCCAGGTGATACCCGATCTCCCCGCGCCGGGACGTCTCGTCGATCGCGAATACCACCACGATCCCCAGCAGTGGCCCGTCCACACGTTCACGGATCGCCAGCTTCAACTGCGTGCCCGCATCCAGCGCGGCCAGATCGTCGAGGATCTGCACGTAGGCCTGCTTGAGGTCCGTCCACGCCGGATGATTCCAGTAACGCATGCCGGCACGGTCGGACTGGATCGCGAACAACGCCTGCGCGTCCGTGGCGCGGATCGGTGTCAGCACCAGACGCGCGCTCTCCAGTTGCAGGGTGGGATCGAACGGCATGCGGGTTCCTGTGCTCGAGGTGTGGCCACGTTAGCCGCTCCTGCCCCGTGTAGCCATGCCCGGTGTCTCCCCGTGCCCCAAAAAAAACCCGCCGGGAGGCGGGTTTTTCCACTGTCACAACCGGTCGATCACACTTCCAGCGAGGCCAGGTCGCCCTTCTTTTCCAGCCAGCCCTTGCGGTCGCTGGCGCGCTTCTTGGCCAGCAGCATGTCCATCAGCGAATGGGTCTGCTCGCCATCGTCGATGGTGAGCTGCACCAGGCGACGCGTATCGGGGTGGATGGTGGACTCGCGCAGCTGCTCCGGGTTCATTTCACCCAGGCCCTTGAAGCGGGTCACGCTGACCTGGCCCTTGATCTTCTCGCGCTCGATCTTGTCCAGCATCGTGCGCTTTTCTTCCTCGTCCAGGGCGTAGAACACCTGCTTGCCCACGTCGACGCGGAAGAGTGGCGGCATCGCCACGAACACGTGGCCGGCATCGACCAGCGCCGGGAAGTGCTTGAGGAACAGCGCGGTCAGCAGGGTCGCGATGTGCAGGCCGTCCGAGTCGGCGTCGGCCAGGATGACGACCTTGCCGTAGCGCAGGCCGGCGATGTCTTCCTTGCCCGGGTCGCAGCCGATCGCGATCGCCAGGTTGTGCACTTCTTCCGAGGCCAGCACGCTGCCCGAGGACACTTCCCAGGTGTTGAGGATCTTGCCGCGCAGCGGCAGGATCGCCTGGAAGTCCTTGTCGCGGGCCTGCTTGGCACTGCCGCCCGCGGAGTCGCCTTCGACCAGGAACAGCTCGGTGCGCGACAGGTCCTGGCTGATGCAGTCGGCCAGCTTGCCGGGCAGGGCGGGGCCCTGGGTGACCTTCTTGCGGGTCACCAGCTTTTCGGTCTTCAGGCGCGCACTGGCGCGCTCGATCGCCAGCTGCGCGATCTGCTCGCCCAAGGCGACGTTCTGGTTGAGCAGCAGGCTGAAGGCATCGTGTGCGGCGCCCTCGACGAAGCCCGCGGCCTGGCGCGAGGACAGGCGTTCCTTGGTCTGGCCGCTGAACTGCGGATCGGTCATCTTCAGCGACAGCACGAACGATACGCGGTCCCAGACGTCTTCCGGGGCCAGCTTGACGCCACGCGGCAGCAGGTTGCGGAAGTCGCAGAACTCGCGCAGCGCCTCGGTCAGGCCGGTGCGCAGGCCGTTGGCGTGGGTGCCGTGCTGGGCGGTCGGGATCAGGTTGACGTAGCTTTCCTGGACCAGTTCGCCCTCGGGAATCCAGGCCAGGGCCCAGTCCACGATCTCGTTTTCTTTCTTCAGGTGGCCCACGAACAGGTCGGCCGGCAGCATCTCGCGCTCGCCAAGCTCGGCCTTCAGGTAATCGCTCAGGCCATCTTCGTAGTACCAGGTGTCCTGCTCGCCGGTCGCTTCATCGAGAAGCTTGACGGTCAGGCCCGGGCACAGCACAGCCTTGGCGCGCAGCAGGTGGCGCAGCGCACGCAGGTTGTACTTGGGCGTATCGAAGTACTTCGGGTCGGCCCAGAAGCGCACGCGGGTACCGGTGTTCTTCTTGCCGACGCTGCCGACCACTTCCAGCGGAGTGGCGCGGTCGCCGTTGCGGAAGGTGATGCGGTGTTCGCTGCCGTCGCGCTTGATGTGCACTTCGACCAGGGTGGACAACGCGTTGACCACGCTGACGCCGACGCCATGCAGGCCGCCGGAGAAGGTGTAGTTCTTGTTGTTGAACTTGCCGCCCGCGTGCAGGCGGGTCAGGATCAGTTCGACGCCGGGGATCTTCTCCTCGGGGTGGATGTCCACGGGCATGCCGCGGCCGTCATCGCTGACCTCGCAGCTGCCGTCCTTGAACAGCGTGACTTCGACCGTGTGGGCGTGTCCGGCCAAGGCTTCGTCGACGGCATTGTCGATGACTTCCTGCGCCAGATGGTTCGGGCGCGCGGTGTCGGTGTACATGCCGGGGCGGCGCTTGACCGGGTCCAGGCCGGACAGGACTTCAATATCGGCGGCGTTATAGCGGGCGTTCATCTGTCTTCATAAAGCGCAATGCGACGGCGAAGTTTGCGGTCTGGACGGGTTTTTTGCACGCCACACGTTCAGGGGGCGGCCGACCGGGGCGCGATAGACTGTCTGCGATGGGAAACCGGACCCTCCGGCGACCCATTCCATGCCATACCGCGAGGAGCACCCCATGAAGAAGTTGCTGACCATCGTTGCCATCGCCGCCGCCGTGGTGGCCGTGCCCATGGCACTGGCCCAGAACGCCGGACAGGGCCAGCCCACGCCGCAGCAGGGCGAACAGGCCGACAAGGCGCAGGCCGAGGCGGACGCCAAGGCCAAGCGCCGCGCCGCCGCCACGGCCGAAATGAAGGCCAGGGGCGAGCAGGCCCCGCAGAAGGAAGAGGAAGAAGAAGCGCGGAAGAAGCGATAAGCGCTTCGCGCTGACGCTTCCCCACGGTTTGCGCGGCAAACCGTGGGCCCCGCTCACCCTCTCCTCCACATCCCCGCGCCTGTCGGCGCGCCCCCTTGAACTCCAAGGGGGCTCTCCACCAGAGAGACCTGGGAATCTGAAAAAGTACTCACCATGAGCCCCGGTATCGCGCCGGGGCTCTTCTTTTTATGTGAAGACCGTCATCCGCCCCTTGGGCTGGAGGCCGGCAATCTGTAAACTATGGCTTTCCGGGAGTAGTGCGTGTCATCCATCAGCGAATGGACTGGCCTGATCGTGCGCGATCGCCAGCAGGGTAGGCAGGAGGTGACGGTCCAGACAGTGGCCGGCACGGCTGACCCGACGTCGCTGACCCACTCCCGCACCGTCTCCCCCCTGATCCCGGCCCTGGCGCGTGAACGCCCCGCAGCCGCCCGGATCGCCCCGATTTCCCCCTTCACGTCGTCCGTCGCCCTGCGCGCCGGCGCCGTTTCCCCCTTCCTGACAGGACACCCCCAGCCATGACTCCCTTGATCTTCGTAACCGGCGGCGTAGTGTCCTCGCTCGGCAAAGGTATTGCCGCCGCGTCGCTTGCCGCCATCCTCGAGGCCCGCGGCCTGCGGGTGACGATGATGAAGCTCGATCCGTACATCAACGTCGATCCGGGCACCATGAGCCCGTTCCAGCACGGTGAGGTCTACGTCACCGACGACGGCGCCGAGACCGATCTGGACCTGGGCCATTACGAGCGCTTCGTGCGCACCCGCCTGAGCCGCAAGAACTCGGTCACCACCGGCCGGATCTACGAGAACGTGATCCGCAAGGAGCGCCGCGGCGACTACCTGGGCGCCACCGTGCAGGTCATTCCGCACATCACCGATGAAATCCGCCGCTGCATGGACGAGGCCACCGAAGGCTTCGACGTGGCGCTGGTCGAGATCGGCGGCACCGTGGGCGACATCGAGTCGCTGCCGTTCCTGGAAGCGATCCGCCAGGTGCGCACCGAGCGCGGCCCGGAGAAGGCGCTGTTCATGCACCTCACCCTGGTGCCGTACATCGCTGCTGCCGGTGAGCTGAAGACGAAGCCGACCCAGCACTCGGTCAAGGAGCTGCGCTCGATCGGCATCCAGCCGGACGTGCTGCTGTGCCGTTCCGAGCAGGTCGTGCCGGATTCGGAGCGCCGCAAGATCGCCCAGTTCACCAACGTCTCCGAGCGCGCGGTGATCAGCGTGCCGGACGTGGACGTGCTGTACCGCATCCCGATGGGCCTGCATGCGCAGGGCCTGGACGATATCGTCGTCAACCAGCTCAAGCTCGGCGACAAGGCCGGCCCGGTCGACCTGGCCGAGTGGGAAGCCGCGGTGGATGCCACCCTGCACCCGCTGGATGAGGTGACCATCGCCGTGGTCGGCAAGTACGTCGATCACCAGGACGCCTACAAGTCGGTCGGCGAAGCGCTCAAGCACGGTGGCCTGCGCCAGCGCACCAAGGTCAACCTGAAGTGGCTCGAAGCCCAGGAGCTGGAGGACAGCGACCTGGCCGCGCTCAAGGATGTCGACGGCATCCTGGTGCCGGGCGGCTTCGGCGACCGTGGCTTCGAAGGCAAGGTGCTGACCTCGCAGTTCGCCCGTGAGCATCAGGTGCCGTATTTCGGCATCTGCTACGGCATGCAGGCCGCGGTGGTCGATTTCGCCCGCCACGTGGCCGGCCTGGACGGCGCCAACAGCACCGAGAACGACCGCCAGTCGCCGAACCCGGTGATCGGCCTGATCACCGAATGGCGCACCGCGACCGGCGATGTCGAGAAGCGTGACGACAAGAGCGATCTGGGCGGCACCATGCGCCTGGGCCTGCAGGAGCAGCGCCTGAAGCCGGGCACGCTGGCCCGCGAACTGTACGGCAAGGACGTGGTGTCCGAGCGTCACCGCCACCGTTATGAGTTCAACAACCGCTACCGCACCCAGCTGGAGGATGCGGGCCTGGTGATCGCCGGCAAGTCGATGGACGACACCCTGGTGGAAGTCATCGAGCTGCCGCGCGACCAGCACCCGTGGTTCCTGGCCTGCCAGGCGCACCCGGAGTTCCTGTCCACGCCGCGCGAAGGCCACCCGCTGTTCATCGGCTTCATCCGCGCCGCGCGCGAGCGCAAGGCCGGTGGCAAGCTGGCCCAGGACGCAGCCGCCTGATCGGCACGCCGCACTTGCAGTGGGGGCCGCGCGCCCCCATTGCAGAGCGCTAATCACCCACGGCGGCTGGCCTGGCCAGTGTCCGCCGGACAACAAGGAAACGCCATGAAACTGTGTGGATTCGACGTCGGGCTGGACCAGCCCCTGTTCCTGATCGCCGGCCCGTGTGTGATCGAGTCGATGCAGCTGCAGCTGGACGTGGCTGGCAAGTTGAAGGAAATCACCGATCGCCTCGGCATCAACTTCATCTTCAAGTCGAGCTTCGACAAGGCCAACCGCACCTCCGGCACCGCCTTCCGTGGCCCGGGCATGGAAGAGGGCCTGAAGGTCCTGGCCGAAGTGAAGAAGCAGATCGGCGTGCCGGTGCTCACCGACGTGCACGAATACACCCCGATGGACGAAGTGGCCTCGGTGGTGGACGTGCTGCAGACGCCGGCCTTCCTGGTGCGCCAGACCGATTTCATCACCAAGGTGTGCGCGGCCGGCAAGCCGGTCAACATCAAGAAGGGCCAGTTCCTGTCGCCGTGGGACATGAAGCCTGTCGTGGAGAAGGCCAAGGCCACCGGCAACCAGGACATCATGGTCTGCGAGCGCGGCGCCAGCTTCGGCTACAACAACCTGGTCAGCGACATGCGCTCGCTGTCGGTGATGCGCGATACCGGTTGCCCGGTCGTGTTCGATGCCACTCATTCGGTGCAGCTGCCGGGCGGGCAGGGCAACAGCTCCGGTGGCCAGCGCGAATTCGTGCCGGTGCTGGCGCGCGCAGCGGTGGCAGTCGGTGTCTCCGGCCTGTTCGCCGAGACCCACCCGGATCCGTCCAAGGCGCTGTCCGATGGTCCCAACGCCTGGCCGCTGGACCGCATGGAAGAACTGCTCGAAACCCTGATGGAGCTCGACGCGGTCACCAAGAAGCACGGGTTCTCGCGCTTCGCATGATGGCCGACGTTCCGGCGTCCCCCGCGGTGCGCCGCGGCTGGCGCGGCTGGGCCTGGGGCTGGATCGCGCTGGGCGCGGCGATCGCCGCCTGGTGCGGGGTGTTCCTGATGGTGGTGCTGATGTTCACCAGCATGGGCTCGCCCGGTGATGGCGACAACGCACTGCGCGGGGTAATGCCCATGCTGTTGGCGACGCTGTCGCTGACCGGCACCGCCGCACTGGCCTGCGTGACTGCCAGCGTGCTCGCGTTCCGGCTGCGCCGGCAGGCGGCGGGTGGCGGCGTCGGGCTGGCCCTGCTGGCGTTGCTGCTGGTGCTGCTGGTGATCCCGTCGCTGGTTCCGGGCAACGCCAGCGTGGTTGGGGCGCTGTCCGCGCCCTCGCCGATTTGGCAAGTGACGGGTGTGCAGGGATAATCACGCGGCATCTATTTTTCGGCGCTGCGTTGGCGGCGCCTCCCCACTCTGACTGGTAACCGGCCCGCTATGACCACGATCCGCAGCATCCACGCCCGTGAAATCCTCGACAGCCGTGGCAATCCCACGCTGGAAGCCGAAGTCATCCTCGAGGACGGCTCGTTCGGTCGTGCCGCGGTGCCCTCGGGCGCCTCGACCGGCACCAAGGAAGCCGTGGAACTGCGTGACGGCGACAAGACCCGTTACCTGGGCAAGGGCGTGCGCAACGCCGTGTCCAACGTCAACACCACCATCGCGACCGCGCTGAAGGGCTTCGATGCCGCCGACCAGGAAGGCCTCGACCGCCGCCTGATCGACCTGGACGGCACCGAGAACAAGGGCCGCCTGGGCGCGAACGCGCTGCTCGGTGTTTCGCTGGCCAATGCCCACGCCGTGGCCGCCTCGAAGAAGCAGGCGCTGTGGCAGCACCTGGCCAACGGCCGTGACGTGACCCTGCCGGTGCCGATGATGAACATCATCAACGGCGGCGCGCATGCCGACAACAACGTCGACTTCCAGGAATTCATGGTGCTGCCGGTCGGCTTCACCTCGTTCTCCGAGTCGCTGCGTGCCGGTACCGAAATCTTCCATTCGCTGAAGTCGGTGCTGAAGGGCCACGGCCTGAGCACGGCGGTGGGTGATGAAGGCGGCTTCGCGCCGGACTTCCGCAGCAACGTCGAAGCGCTGGACACCATCCTGGAAGCGATCGGCAAGGCCGGCTACACCGCCGGTGAAGACGTGCTGCTGGGCCTGGACGTGGCCTCCAGCGAGTTCTACGAGAACGGCAAGTACAACCTGGTCGGCGAGAACAAGCGCCTGACCTCCGAGCAGTTCGTCGACTTCCTGGCCGACTGGGCCGCGCAGTACCCGATCGTGACCATCGAAGACGGCCTGGCCGAGAACGACTGGGCCGGCTGGAAGCTGCTGACGGACCGCATCGGCAACAAGGTGCAGCTGGTGGGTGACGATCTGTTCGTCACCAACCCGAAGATCTTCAAGGAAGGCATCGAGTCCGGCACCGCCAACGCGATCCTGATCAAGGTCAACCAGATCGGCACCCTGACCGAGACCCTGGAAGCGATCGCCATGGCGCACGCGGCCAACTACGCCTCGATCGTCTCGCACCGTTCGGGCGAAACCGAAGACACCACCATCGCCGACATCGCCGTGGCCACCACCGCCACCCAGATCAAGACCGGCTCGCTGTGCCGCAGCGATCGCGTGGCCAAGTACAACCAGCTGCTGCGTATCGAGGAAGCCCTCGGTGCCGGCGCGCGTTACGCCGGTCGTGACGCGTTCGTGTCGCTGAAGCGCTGATCGCATGCGCAACTGGCGCTGGCTGCTGCTGGTGCTCGCGCTGCTGCTCGCATGGCTGCAGTACCGTTTCTGGTTTGGACCGGGCAACTCGGGCGAAGTGATGATGCTCGAGGCCCAGGTCGAGAACCAGAAGCGGGACAACGCCGGGCTGCAGCAGCGCAATGACGCGCTCGCTGCCGAGGTCAAGGACCTCAAGGAAGGCGAAGCGGCGATCGAAGAACGCGCGCGCAGCGAGCTGGGCATGATCAAGCCCGGCGAGAAGTTCTACCGCGTGGTCGAAGACGCGCCGGTGCCGCCTCCGCGTGCGCCGACGGCGGTCACCGATCCGGACGCGCCGCACCAGGACGTGCCCTGATGGCGGGCATCTGGGCGGTGGTTCCCGCCGCTGGCCGTGGCACCCGCTTCGGCGGGGCCACGCCCAAGCAGTATCTCCTCGCCGGCGACCGCGTGTTGCTGGCCCACACCCTCGAGGCGCTGCTCTCGCACCCGGTCGTGGCTGGGGTGATGGTGGTGGTCGCCGAAAATGATGCCGACTGGCCGGGCTGGCAGTCGCTGGCGGACAAACCCATTTTGACCTGCATCGGCGGTGCAACCCGCGCCAGCTCGGTGCTGGCCGGCCTGCAGGCCTTGCCCGATGACGTACGCGCCGACGATTTCGTGCTGGTGCACGACGCCGCACGCCCGAACCTGGCCGCTGCCGATCTCGGCCGCCTGCTGGAAGTCGGGCGTGCCGACCCGGTCGGGGCGATCCTGGCCGCACCGGTGCGCGATACGCTCAAGCGTGCCGGCGATGATGGCGGCATCGATGCCACCGAACCACGCGAACGCCTCTGGCGCGCGCTGACCCCGCAGCTGTTCCGCCGCCACCAGTTGGCGCGCGCGCTGCAGGAGGCGGCCGACGCCGGCGTGGACATCACCGACGAAGCCATGGCGATGGAGCGCCAGGGGCTGCGCCCGCTGCTGGTGGAAGGCAGCGAAGACAACTTCAAGGTCACCACCCCGGCTGATCTGTCCCGTTTCGAATTCGTGCTGTCGCGTCGCGCACCCTGACGTCCGCACGCGCCGCACCCAACCGCAGGTTCTTGCAATGACCACGCCCCAGTTTCCTCCCTTCCGCATCGGACAGGGCTACGACGTCCATGCCTTCGGCGAGGGCGACCACATCATGCTCGGCGGCATCCGCGTCGAACACAGCTGCGGGGTGCTCGCGCACAGCGATGGCGATGTGATCCTGCACGCGCTGTGCGATGCGATGCTCGGTGCGTTGGCGCTGGGCGACATCGGCGTGCATTTCCCGCCGACCGACATGCGTTGGAAGGGCGCGGACAGCGCGCACCTGCTCGACCATTGCAACGGGCTGCTGCGCGAGCGCGGCTGGCAGGTCGGCAACACCGACATCACCGTGATCTGCGAGCGGCCGAAGGTCGGCCCGCACGCCCTGGCCATGCGCGAGCGCATCGCCACCGTGCTGGGGATCGCGCTGGACTGCGTCAGCGTCAAGGCGACCACGTCGGAGAAGCTGGGCTTCACCGGCCGCAGCGAGGGCATCGCCGCCCAGGCCAGCGTGCTGTTGGTGGCCCTGTGATCCCGTTGCCGCTGGCGTTCGGCGCGCCGCTGCTCAGCGCGAAGATCCGCACCTCGCCCGAGGATTTCCAGGTTGACGAACTGCCGGCGTTCGAGCCGAGCGGGGAGGGTGAGCACCTGTTGCTGACCATCCGCAAGCGCGGCGCCAATACCGTGCATGTCGCCAAGGTGCTGGCCAAGTGGGCCGGGCTGCCGGACATGGGGGTCAGCTACGCCGGCATGAAGGATCGCCACGCGGTCACCACGCAGCGCTTCAGCGTGCACCTGCCCAAGCGCGTGGCGCCGGACCCGGCGCTGCTGGCGTCGGACGAGATCGAGGTGGTGGAGTCGACCTGGCACAACCGCAAGCTGCAGCGCGGTGCGCTGGCTGGCAACCGCTTCAAGCTGGTGCTGCGCGACGTGCAGGGCGATCCCACGGCCATCGAAGAGCGCCTGTCCCATATCGCCTCGCGCGGCCTGCCGAACTGGTTCGGTGAGCAGCGTTTCGGCCGCGATGGCGGCAACGTGCCGGCCGCGCTGGCGATGTTCGGTGGCCGTCGCATGCGCCCCGACCAGCGTTCGTTGCTGCTTTCGGCGGCCCGTTCGGCCCTGTTCAACCAGGTGCTGGCGGCACGCGTGGAGCAGGGCAACTGGGACACGCCGCTGGACGGCGAGGTCTGGATGCTCGATGGCAGCCGCAGCGTGTTCGGCCCGGAGCCGTGGACGGATCTGCTGGCCGATCGCCTCGGCCGGTTCGACATCCATCCCAGCGGCCCGTTGTGGGGCGAGGGCGAGCTGCGCAGCACCGGTGCCGCCGCCGAACTGGAGCTGGGCGCGGTGTCGGACGAGCAATCGCTGGCGCTGCGGGCCGGCCTGGAAAGCGCCCGCCTGAAGCAGGAGCGCCGCGCGCTGCGCCTGCGCCCGGCCATGCTGCAGCACCAGTGGCTGGCTGCGGATGTGCTGGAACTCAGCTTCGCGTTGCCGCCGGGCTGCTACGCCACCGCGGTACTGCACGAGTTGGGCCCGGTGGAAGACGCCAGCCAGGCCGCACCGGAGGCGTAGATCCACGCCATGCGTGGATGCCGCACGATCGGCACCCCGTGCAGCCACCCATGGGGTGGCTCTACCGGTTTGCCAGCAGCACCAGTACCGCGCCCGTTCCGCCTTGCCCGGCGGGCGCGGAATGAAACGCCAGCACGTCGTTGCGCAGCCGCAGCAGGCGATCGACCAGATTCTTCAGCACCGGCGCACCCCCGTCGGACTGCAGCCCCTTGCCGTGGATGATGCGCACGCAGCCGTACTCATGAGCATGCGCCTCCACCAGGAACTGCCGCACCAGTGCCTCGGCCTGCGCGACCGTCGCGCCATGCAGGTCGAGTTCGTCCTGCACGGAATACTGCCCGCGCTTGAGCCGCTGGAACATCCGCGGCGGCAGGTTGTCGCGCCGGTAGCTGGCGGTATCGCCGGCCTCCAGCGGGCTGCTGTCGCGCAGCAGCCGGGCGAATTCCCCGCGGGCCTCCTGTTCATCCTGTTCGGCCATCCGCGCACGCGGCTTGGGCCGCGGCGCGGACGGCGGCGGGGTGACCGCCTTGCGCAGCGGCGTGACCTCGCCGATGGCGGCCCGGAACAGCGCCGCGGGATCTTCGTCTTCAGGATGTGACATGCGTACAGCCTAATGGGCGGGAAGGGCGATGCCTACCGTTATCGGGGTAGGACGATCTGTCTGCTTGCGGCACAATAGCTGACGCACTTGCGCGGTCGTCCGGTCCCGGGAGGGGCAGGGCCACCGCCGCCAACAGTGGGAAGTGATGGAATCGAAGTCTTGAAAAATCAAGCGGTTAAATCGCAGATGCGGATTCTGGTCAGCAACGACGACGGTGTCGATGCGCCGGGCATCAAGATGCTCGCCACGGTATTGCGTGACGCCGGTCATGAAGTGACCGTGGTCGCTCCTGATCGTGATCGTTCCGGCGCCAGCAATTCGCTGACCCTGGACCTGCCGATCCGCATGAAGCGCATCGACCACTACACCTGCTCGGTGGCCGGCACGCCGACCGACTGCGTGCACCTGGCCCTGACCGGCATGCTCGAGTACGAGCCGGACATGGTGGTCTCGGGCATCAACAACGCGGCCAACCTGGGCGACGACGTCATCTACTCCGGCACCGTGTCGGCGGCGATGGAAGGACGTTTCCTCGGTTTGCCTGCCGTGGCGATGTCGCTGGTCACGCACAACCACGAGCCCCGTCATTTCGAGACCGCCGCGCGTGCCGCGGTCGAGATCGTGACCCGCCTCAAGGCCGATCCGCTGCCCGCCGACACCATCCTCAACGTCAACGTGCCGGACCTGCCGTGGAGCGAGGTGCGTGGTTTCGAAGTGACCCGCCTGGGCAACCGCCATCGCGCCGAGGGCTGCATCGCCCAGCGCGACCCGCGCGGCAACCAGGTGTTCTGGATCGGCCCGGCCGGGCGCGAGCAGGACTCCGGCCCCGGCACGGATTTCCACGCAGTGCGCAACGGCTTCATCTCGATCACCCCGATCCAGGTCGACCTCACCCGTTACCAGGCGCTGGAGAAAGTGGCCAGCTGGGTCGGCGGGCTGACTGCCGCACTGGACCGGCCGGCATGAGCCCACGCCTGCGCCTGCAGCCCGAAGCCGTCGGCATCGGCATGACCTCGCAGCGGGTCCGCGATCGCCTGGTGGATCGCCTGCGCGATGCCGGCATCGCCGACGAAGCCACCCTCAATGCCATCCGCGTCGTGCCGCGCCATCTGTTCATCGATGAAGCGCTGGCCTCGCGTGCCTACGAAGACACCGCACTGCCGATCGGCCATGGCCAGACCATTTCCCAGCCCTGGGTGGTGGCGCGCATGACCGAAGCGGTGCTGCAGTCCGCCCCGAAGACGGTACTGGAAGTCGGCACCGGATCGGGCTACCAGGCCGCCGTGCTGGGCGCGATCGGGCTGGAGGTGTACACGGTCGAGCGCATCGGCGATCTCCTGCGCCAGGCGCGCAAGCGCTTCCGCGCCCTGGGCATGAACATCCGCAGCAAGCATGACGACGGCCGCGTCGGTTGGGCCGAGCACGGTCCGTACGATGCGATCGTGGTGACTGCGGCGGCACCGGCGCTGGTCGATGCGCTGGTCGAGCAGCTTGCCGTCGGCGGCCGCCTGGTCGCGCCGGTCGGTGGCCCGGGCGCGCAGTCGCTGATCCAGTTGACCCGTCGCGATGACGGCAGTGTCGAACAGCAGGTACTGGCACCGGTCACGTTCGTGCCGCTGCTGTCTGGCATGCTGGACTGATTCCAAGGAGCGTTGCGTCATGAAGATTTTCGGTCCGCTGTACGAGCGGGCAATGAAGTGGGCCGCGCACGAGCGCGCGCCGACCTATCTGACGGTGTTGAGCTTCATCGAGGCGATCATCTTCCCGGTGATGCCCGAGGTGATGCTCGCCCCGATGTGCGTTGCCCAGCCCAAACGCGGCTGGTGGTTCGCCACGCTCAGCCTGTCCGGCTCGATGGCAGGCGCGCTGGTCGGCTATGCGCTGGGTCACTTCGCCTTCGAAGCGCTCAAGCCGGTGTTCGCCGCGCTGGGCATGTTGACCAGCATCGAAGGCGGCATCGCCCTCGTGCAGGCCAAGATGGCCGAGTCGCCGTGGGCAGTGTTCACCTTCCTGGTGCTGGGCGGTTTCATGCCGATCCCGATGAAGGTCTTCACATGGGCATCGGGTATCGTCGGCGTGCCGTTGCCACAGTATTTCCTGAGCATGTTGATCGGCCGTGGCAAGCGCGTGTACGTGCTGGCGGCGGTCATTCGTATTGGCGGGCCGCGCGCGGAAGCTGCGCTGCGCCGTTGGATTGAACCGTTGGGCTGGATCGCGACCGCGCTGGTGGTCGTGCTGGTGGCCTGGCTTGTATGGAGGTCGAAGTTCGCATGAGTGCTGATCGTTTGAGCAAAGGAGTGCGCACCGGCGCGCTGCTGTTGGTGGTGTCGGCGCTGAGCGCCTGTGGCACCGCCACCGTGGTGCGGCCCTCGGGCTCGGGCGGTGGCGTGGCCCACAGCACCCCGCAGAGCTCGGTGGCCAAACCGGGCCAGACGGCGGTCGTCCGTCGCGGTGACACGCTGTATGCGCTGGCCCGCATCCACAACATCACGCCGCGTGATCTGGCGGCCTGGAATGGGCTGGCCGAGCCGTACACGATCTATCCCGGCCAGTCGCTGCGCCTGTACCCGGGCGGCAGCGGCAGCCCCGGCCGCGCGCCGACCACCGT
Source organism: Stenotrophomonas sp. JAG2 (assembly GCF_041080745.1). NCBI lineage: Bacteria > Pseudomonadati > Pseudomonadota > Gammaproteobacteria > Lysobacterales > Lysobacteraceae > Stenotrophomonas > Stenotrophomonas sp. JAG2. Next base: position 373,134 of record NZ_JBEUMH010000003.1, read on the forward strand.
GGTCACCGCGCCGCGTCCGGGCACGACCGCGCCGGCCGCGACCCCCGCGCCGACCACCGCGATCAAGAGCAACATCAGCTGGCGCTGGCCGGCGGACGGCGCGATCGTCGGCCGTTTCGTCGCGGGTGAAGCGACCAAGCAGGGCGTGGACATCGCCGGTGCCAGTGGCCAGCCGGTCCGCGCGACGGCCGCCGGCGTGGTGGTGTACTCCGGTGCCGGCCTGGTCGGCTTCGGCGAGCTGATCATCATCAAGCACAGCGACCAGTGGTTGTCGGCCTATGGCCACAACCGCAAGCGTCTGGTCAACGAAGGCCAGAGCGTCAAGGCCGGCGAGCAGATCGCCGAGATGGGCCGGACGGGTGCTGCACGCGACATGTTGCACTTCGAGATCCGCTACAACGGCAAGCCGGTCGATCCGCTGCTGTACCTGCCGCCGAAGTAAGAACGAAAAAGGCCGCCCCAAGGGCGGCCTTTTCTGAACGGAAATCCCGGTCTCACCCCTTCAGGATGAACGCGGCCGCCACCTTGCGACCCTCGCTGGCGAGGATGTTGAAGGTCCGCGCCGCGGCCGGGTTGTTCATCACTTCCAGGCCGATCCCCCGGGTCAGGCAGGCGGCCATGACCGCAGCCGGCGGGAACACCTGGGTGTCGCCCGTGCCCAGCACGACCAGCGCCGGGTTCAAGGCCAGCACCGGCTGCAGGTGCTCGGGCGTGAGCTGGGCGATGTCGGTCACCGGCCAGGCTTCGATCAGCGTGTCCGGGGCCAGGATGAAACTGGCGGCCAGCGTCCGGTCATTCACCTTCGCGCTGCGGCCATCGGCGGCGCGCAGGGCGTAGGCGTAGTCGGGGATTTCGTGGCTCAGCTGCATGGGCGTTCCGGGATCAGCCGCGCGGCAGGACGATCTGGCGCTGTTCCTTGCTCGGGCGGTACAGCACGGCAACGTGGCCGATGCGCTGCACCAGCGCGCTTTCGCTGGCACTGACCAGCTCGGCGATGAGGGCGTCACGGGCCTCGCGGTCTTCGGCGGCGACCTTGACCTTGATCAGCTCGTGGCGCTCCAGCACCTCTTCCAGTTCAGCCAGGAAGGCCGGTGTCACCCCCTTGCCGCCGATCTGGAGCAGGGCTTTCAGATCATGCGCGTGGCCGCGGAGGAAACGGGTTTGGGAAGAAGTCAGGGCGATAGCCATTCAGGAACAAGCGGTTAACTGGGGCGATCAGGGTATCATGACCTCCCCATCCGACCCGCATCTCAATGGCAACCCGTAGCAAAAGCAGTCAACGCTGGTTGAAAGAGCACTTCGCCGACCCCTTCGTGAAGAAGGCCCAGGCCGAGGGCATGCGTTCGCGCGCAGCCTACAAGCTGGAGGAGTTGCTGCAGCGGGATCGGCTGCTGAAGCCGCACATGGTCGTGGTCGACCTGGGCGCCGCCCCGGGTGGCTGGTCCCAGCAGGTCCGGCGCCAGATCGGCGACACCGGCCGGGTGCTGGCGCTGGACATCCTGGAGATGCCGCCGCTGGCCGGCGTGGAGTTCCTTCACGGGGACTTCAGGGAGCAGACCGTCCTATCGGAGTTCGAAGCCATGCTGGGCGATCAGCCGGTGGACCTTGTGCTCTCGGATATGGCCCCCAATAAGAGTGGAATGGACGCGGTGGACCAACCGCGGATGATGCACCTGGCGGAGTTGGCGTTGGATTTTGCCGACAACCATCTCAAGCCCGGTGGCGCGTTCCTGATCAAGCTGTTCCAGGGCGTGGGCTTTGACGACTACGTGCGCGAAATGCGCCGCCGGTACGACAAAGTGGTGATCCGCAAGCCTGAAGCGTCCCGGAAGCGCTCGCCCGAGGTGTATGCCTTGGGGCAGGGAAAACGCGCGCAGATCAAGTAAGCTCAACCATACGAATCGCGTCAGGAATTAGAGGAACACCGGAGCCAATGAGGATGAACGACTTGACCAAGAACCTCCTGCTATGGGTGGTCGTCGCCGTCGTGCTGATGGTGGTCTTCCAGAGCTTCTCGCCGAAGAGCAGCGGAGCCGGCGCACAGGGCGCGACGTACTCGCAGTTCCTGGACCAGGTGGACAGCGGCAACATCCAGAAGGTAGTGCTGGGCGAAATGCGCGGCGGTGCCAACGATGTGACCTACACCACCCGCAGCGGCCAGACCAGCACCATCACCGCGCCCTACGATCGCGACCTGATCAACGTGCTGCGTGGCAAGAAAGTGGAATTCGAGCAGGCGCCCCCGTCCAGCGGCATCTCGCTGGGCGCGATCCTGATGAACTTCCTCCCGGTGATCCTGATCATCGGCTTCTGGATTTTCATCATGCGCCAGATGCAGGGTGGTGGCGGCGGTGCCAAGGGCGCGATGTCCTTCGGCAAGTCGCGCGCCAAGCTGCAGGGCGAAGACCAGATCAAGGTCACCTTCGCCGACGTCGCTGGTTGCGACGAAGCCAAGGAAGAAGTCGGCGAGCTGGTCGACTTCCTGCGCGACCCGACCAAGTTCACCAAGCTGGGCGGCAAGATTCCGCGTGGCGTGCTGATGGTCGGCCCGCCGGGTACCGGCAAGACCCTGCTGGCCCGTGCGATCGCCGGCGAAGCCAAGGTGCCGTTCTTCTCGATCTCCGGTTCGGACTTCGTGGAAATGTTCGTCGGCGTCGGCGCCAGCCGCGTGCGCGACATGTTCGAACAGGCCAAGAAGCAGGCGCCGTGCATCATCTTCATCGATGAAATCGACGCCGTCGGTCGCCACCGTGGTGCCGGCCTGGGCGGCGGTCATGACGAGCGCGAGCAGACCCTGAACCAGCTGCTGGTCGAAATGGACGGCTTCGAGGGAGGCGAGGGCGTGATCGTCATCGCCGCCACCAACCGTCCGGACGTGCTGGATCCGGCGCTGCTGCGCCCGGGCCGTTTCGACCGCCAGGTCGTGGTCGGCCTGCCGGACGTCAAGGGCCGCGAGCAGATCCTCAAGGTGCACATGCGCAAGCTGCCGCTGGCCGACGATGTCGAGCCGATGGTGATCGCGCGGGGTACCCCGGGCTTCTCCGGTGCGGACCTGGCCAACCTGGCCAACGAAGCAGCGCTGTTTGCCGCGCGTGGCGGTGAGAAGGAAGTCCGCATGGACCACTTCGATCGTGCCCGCGACAAGATCCTGATGGGTGCCGAGCGCCGTTCGATGGCGATGAGCGAAGAAGAAAAGACGCTCACCGCGTATCACGAAGCCGGCCACGCCATCGTCGGCCGACTGGTGCCCGAGCACGATCCGGTCTACAAGGTCACCATCATTCCGCGCGGCCGTGCGCTGGGCGTGACGATGTACCTGCCGGAAGGCGACAAGTACTCGATGAACCGCGTCGCGATCGAGTCGCAGCTGTGCTCGCTGTACGGTGGCCGCGTTGCCGAAGAGCTGATCTTCGGCACCGACAAGGTCACCACCGGTGCCTCCAACGACATCGAGCGCGCCACCAAGATGGCCCGCAACATGGTCACCAAGTGGGGCCTGTCCGACGAACTCGGCCCGATCGCCTACGGCGAAGAGGACGATGAAGTGTTCCTCGGCCGTTCGGTGACGCAGCACAAGAGCGTCTCCGACGACACCGCCCGCCGCATCGACGAAGTCGTCCGCAGCATCCTGGACAAGGCCTACGCCCGGACCACGGAGCTGCTGACCGCCAACCTCGACAAGCTGCACACGATGTCCCAGCTGCTGCTGCAGTACGAGACCATCGATGCGCCGCAGATCAACGCCGTGATGGAAGGCCGCGATCCGCCGCCGCCGATGGGCTGGGACAAGTCGCCCAGCAACAAGGATGGCGGCAACAACAACGACAAGGGCGGCGATGCCCGTCCGGTCGCGCCGATCGCCGGTCCTGCCGAGCAGATCTGAGTGTTGCCCACGTAACTGACGAAGGCCGGGGAAACCCGGCCTTCGTCGTTTCCGGCAGGTCATAATGGGACACCGTATTCGTTCCCGTTCTGGAGTCGCCATGTCCGCACCCCCGCCGCAGCCGATCTCGCATACCACCGAAATGGTGATCGCCACGATCATCGGCGTGGCCATCGGCCTGACCCGCGACAACTTCCTGCTCGGCGCCGGCATCGGCATCGCCGTCGGCGTGTTGATGAGCATCGCCAAGACTGTCTACGTGGAGCGCAAGCGCCGCCAGCGCTGAGTGGTTGCGCGCGCGGCCGGCAGTGGGCACGATGCGCTTGCCCGCGCCGCATGCTGCGGTCGGGCATGGCCGGGGGATCGGCCGACACACTTTCCAGGGGGATTTTCATGCGTCATTCGATGCGCACAGCCGTTGCTGCGCTGCTGTGCTGTGCCACGCCGGTCATGGCGGCCGAGATCCACGTGCAGGATCCGGTGCCGTTCAACGAGTCGGCGATCATCGCCGAGAACATCAAGGCCGAGTGCCGGATGGGCGCGCAGCTGGCGACCGCGCTGGGCAGGAATGCCCCGGCGCATGGCAACACCATCGTCTTCGGCAGTGATCCGGTGAACACCGGCAGTGGACACGCGTTGAAGCTGGAGCTGGTGGAGGCGCAGAGCGCAGGCAATGCGTTCACCGGCCACTTCAAGTCGGCCGCCGTGCGCGGTGTTCTGTTCGAGAACGGCCAGCAGGTGGCCACGGTCACCGCACGCCGCGTGTCGCGCGGTGGCGCGTTTGCCGGCTTCAAGGGCTCCTGCGATGTGCTTGAACGCACCGTCAATGCGATCGGCAACGATCTGGCGATCTGGCTGGCCAAGCCGGTCGATGGGGCCCGCCTCGGCGACCTCTGACTGCCGGTCCGGTGCGCCAGCGTAAACTACGCGCTGGCGTACTTCGTGGATCTGCCCATGTTCGATATCTCTCCCCAGCTCGATTGCGGCGGCCGCCTGCTGCGGCTGGATCGCGCGCGGGTCATGGGCATCGTCAACGTCACCCCGGATTCGTTTTCCGACGGCGGTGACCACGACAGCGTCGAGGCCGCGGTCGCACACGGCCTGCAGCTGGTGGCCGAGGGCGCCGACCTGCTCGACATCGGCGGCGAGTCGACCCGGCCTGGCAGTGCGCCGGTGCCGCTGGACGAAGAACTGCGCCGCGTCATCCCGGTGATCGAGCGCCTGGCACGCGAAACCACCGTGCCGATCAGCATCGACACCTTCAAGCCCGAGGTGATGCGTGCCGCCGTCGCGGCCGGAGCCGGCCTGATCAATGACATCCATGCGCTGCGCCAGCCGGGGGCGCTGGACGCCGCCGCCGACCTCGGCGTGCCGGTCGTGCTGATGCACATGCAGGGCGAGCCGGGCAGCATGCAGGACACCCCGCACTACGATGACGTGGTCGCCGAGGTGCACCGCTTCCTGACCGAGCGCATGTTCCAGGCCGAGATGGCCGGCGTCGCCAAGAAGCACCTGATCATCGATCTGGGCTTCGGCTTCGGCAAGACCACCGAACACAACATGATCCTGCTGGCGCGCTCGGACCGGTTCCTCGAGCTGGGCGTGCCGATGCTGGCCGGCCTGTCGCGCAAGCGCAGCATCGGTGAACTGACCGGTCGCGAGCAGCCGCGTGACCGCGTGGCCGGTTCGGTGGCCGCACACCTGATCGCGGCCCAGCGCGGCGCGATGCTGCTGCGCGTGCACGATGTCGCGGCCACGGTCGATGCCCTGAAGGTGTGGGCAGCGGTCGATGCCGTCCCGATGCCGCGGGTGTCCGCCGCCCCGGCGATGCCGCGCTGGCCGGACGAGGACTGATGGCCGTCGATCGGCGCCCGCTGGCGATCGCGGTCATGGGCCCGACCGCGTCGGGCAAGACCGCTACCGCGATCGCGCTGGCCCAGCAGCTGGATGGTGAGATCGTCAGCGTCGATTCGGCGCTGGTCTATCGCGGGTTGGATATCGGGTCGGCCAAGCCCGATGCGGCCGAGCGCGCGCAGGCGCCGCACCATCTGCTCGATGTGCGCGACCCGTGGCAGACCTATTCGGCGGCGGAGTTCGCCAGCGACGCGGCGCGTGCCGTCCGGGACATCATCGCGCGCGGGCGAATGCCGATCCTGGCCGGCGGCACCGGGCTGTATTTCCGCGCCCTGCTGCAGGGCCTGTCGCCGATGCCCGAAGCCGATCCGGCGGTGCGCGCGCAGATCGCGGCCGAGGCGGCCGAGCAGGGCTGGGCGGCGATGCATGCGCAGCTGGCCGGCCTCGATCCGGCCGCTGCAAAGCGCATTCACGCCACCGACCCGCAACGCATCCAGCGGGCGCTGGAAGTCCATCGCCTGACCGGCACCCCGATCAGCGAGTGGCAGAAGCTGCCTGGCGTAGACCGGCTGCCGGTGCGGGCGCTCAAACTGGTCCTCGCACCGCGCGAACGTTCGGTGCTGCACCAGCGCATCGAGACCCGTTTCGACGCCATGCTGGCCCACGGGTTCCTGGACGAAGTCCGCGCGCTGCGGGCCCTGCCTGCCATGGCCGGGGTCGCGGCGCCGCTGGATCTGCCGGCGGTGCGCGCGGTGGGCTACCGGCAGGCCTGGGAGTATCTGGACGGGCAGGGTACGGCGGCCGCGTTCCGTGAACGCGGCATCCAGGCCACCCGTCAGCTGGCCAAGCGCCAGCTGACCTGGCTGCGCGGGGAGCTTGATGCGCGCTGGTTCGATCCCCATTTAGACAGGGCTTCCCTGGCGGATGCGGTGTCGACCTTCGTCGCACGCTGAGTCCACGCCTTCACGCCTCCACCCCGTGTACCATCAAGGGTTCCGGCGGGCGGCGGGGGCCGTGGCAACTGCCGGAAGACCATAAAAACAATAATCAGGAGTGTGCAATGTCCAAGGGGCAATCGCTGCAGGATCCGTTTCTGAATGCACTTCGGCGCGAACGTGTGCCGGTGTCGGTGTATCTGGTCAATGGCATCAAGCTGCAGGGGACGATTGAATCGTTCGACCAGTTCGTGGTGCTGCTGCGTAACACGGTGAGCCAGATGGTGTACAAGCACGCCATCTCGACCGTCGTTCCGGCGCGCAACGTGAAGGTCGGGCCCGGTGGTGGCTATGTGCAGTCCAATGATGGCGCCGAAGGCGTCCAAGGTGATGACGACGTTGAGTGACAGTGTGAAAATTTCTGGAGAACTGCGTGTTTGACCGTTCCAAGCGAGGCGAACACGCACTCCTGATCCAGCCGCATGCCGGCCGGCTCGAAGACGACGTGCTTGAAGAGTTCACCGATCTGGCCCGCTCCGCCGGGGCCAGCATCGCGGCCACCCTGACCGCGCGCATCGATCGGCCCAATCCGTCGATCCTGATCGGCAGCGGCAAGCTGGACGAGGTCAAGGCCGCGGCCGATGCGACCGGTGCCGACCTGATCCTGGTCAACCATGCGCTGTCGCCGGGGCAGGAACGCAACCTGGAGCGCTTCCTGGAACGGCGCGTGATCGACCGCACCGGGTTGATCCTGGACATCTTCGCCCAGCGCGCGCGCAGCCACGAAGGCAAGCTGCAGGTCGAGCTGGCGCAGTTGCGCCACATGTCCACGCGGCTGATCCGCGGCTGGACCCATCTGGAGCGCCAGCGCGGCGGTTCCATCGGCCTGCGCGGGCCGGGTGAAACCCAGCTGGAAACCGATCGCCGCCTGCTGCAGAAGCGGGTGGAGCAGCTGCAGAAGAAGCTGGAAAAGGTGGAAGTGCAGCGCACCCAGATGCGCCGTGCCCGGCTGCGCAGCGAGCTGCCGCGCGTGGCCCTGGTGGGCTACACCAACGCCGGCAAGTCGACCCTGTTCAACGCGTTGACCGGCGCCGAGGCCTACGCCGCGGACCAGTTGTTCGCGACGCTGGACCCGACCGTGCGCCGCATCGCGCTGCCGGGCGGCAGCGTGGTGCTCGCCGATACCGTCGGCTTCGTCCGCGACCTGCCGCATGATCTGGTGGCCGCGTTCCGGTCGACCTTGTCCGAAGCCCGCGAAGCGGACTTCCTGCTGCATCTCGTCGATGCCGCCGATCCGCACCGCGAGGAACGCATCGCGCAGGTCGATGAAGTGCTGACCGCCATCGGCGCGGGCGATCTGCCGCAGTTGCTGGTGTTCAACAAGATCGACCGTATCGACGGGGCCGAAGTGCGCCACGATGGCCAGGATGGCATCCCGGACAGCGCACGCCGCGAGCGGGTCTGGATTTCCGCCCGCGACAATGTCGGCCTGCCGCTGCTGCAGTCCGTGCTGGGCAAGCGCCTGGGCCTGCAGCATGTCAGCGGCGAGCTGCGGTTGCCGCCAAGTGCCGGTCGCCTGCGTTCGCGCCTGCATCAGCTGGAGGTCGTACGCAGCGAAGTCACCGACGAGGACGGCTGGCTGCTCCAGGTCGAGATCCCGATCGCCGAGGCCGAGAAGCTGGCGGCCGGCGAGGGCGGCGAACCGATCCGCGCGATGCTCCCGAAGAAGCTCCCGGAATGGTGATGGGTGTGCCGGCCACTGGCCGGCGCCCATGATCCTGAGGAAGCGCGACCCTCCGTCGCACCCGCGGACACACGACACCACCCACGTTTTCGGCTAAAACAGGGGGCGTTCGTCCCCCCGTTGATCCAGGATTTCCCCATGACCGTTCCTTCCGACGCCGAGCTGGGCGCCCTCGCCAGTGACGTGGGCCAGCGCCTGCAGCAGGCCTCGCTGCAGCTGGTGACCGCCGAAAGCTGCAGTGGCGGCTGGATCGCCAAGGCGATGACCGATATCGCCGGCTCCTCGGCGTTCTTTGACTGCGGCATGGTCGTCTACAGCTATGAAGCCAAACAACGCCTGCTCGGCGTGCGTGCGCAGACCCTGGAGCAGTTCGGTGCGGTCAGCCGCGAGACCGTGCTGGAAATGGTCTCCGGTGCGCTGATCAATTCCGGTGCCGGCATCGCCGTGGCGGTGACCGGCATCGCCGGCCCCGGCGGCGGCAGCGAGGACAAGCCGGTCGGCAGCGTCTGGATCGGCTGGAAGGGCCGTGGCGGCTACGCGCGTGCGCAGCTGTTCCAGTTCGAGGGCGACCGCGAAGCCATACGGCGGCAGACCGTGCAGCAGGCGCTGACCGGAATCTTCCCGCTGTTGTGACATCCTGACCGGGTGTGCTGACAGGAGAGTGGGCCGATGTGGGAAACGCTGGGTACCGTGCGTGACCTGGGGCGATTGCAGGAAATCGCGTCGGTCCTGATCCGCTATGGCTTCGGCGACCTCGTGCGCCGCATCGGCCTGGCCGATGTGCTCGAACGTGCCGGCCGGCTGCTGCACTGGAACGACACCCAGCAGATGCTGCGGATGACCGCGCCGGTGCGCGTGCGCCGTGCGATGGAAGACCTGGGCCCCACCTTCGTCAAACTCGGCCAGGTGCTGGCGACCCGCGTGGACCTGTTCCCGCCGGATTGGATCGCTGAATTCTCCGAACTGCAGAACGCCGTACCCGCGTTGCCGTATGCACAGGTACGCGATCAGCTGGAGCGCGATCTTGGCGCGCCCGCGACCGAGGTGTTCGCGTGGCTGGATGAAACGCCGATGGCGGCGGCGTCGCTGGCGCAGGCCCACCGCGCGACCCTGCACGACGGCACCGCGGTGGTGCTGAAGATCCGGCGGCCGGGCATCCGTGACGTCATCGAGGCCGATCTGCGCCTGCTGGCGCGGCTGGCCGAAATCGTCGAAGCGCGCCTGCCCGACCTGCAGCGCTACCGCCCGGCCGAAGTCGTGCAGCAGTTCCAGGTCTCGCTGCGCCGCGAGCTGGATTTCGCGGCCGAATGCCGCAATGCCGAGCGCATCGCACGCAACTTCCAGGGCCGCGACGACATCCTGATCCCCAACGTGCACTGGGAGTGGACCTGCGAGAGCCTTAACGTGCAGGACTTCGTCGACGGCATTCCCGGCCGTGACCTTGTCGGCGTCGATGCAGCCGGTCTCGACCGCGTGCAGCTCGCCCGCACGGGGGCACGCATCGTGCTGAAAATGGTGCTGGAGGACGGCTGCTTCCACGCCGACCCGCACCCGGGCAACATCATCTACCTGCGCGACGGCCGGATCGGCGTGATCGATTTCGGCATGGTCGGTGCGATCTCCGAGCAGCGCCGTTTCCAGGTCGCCCAGTTGCTGCATGGCCTGGTCACCCAGGAGCCGGAACAGGTGGCCGACGTGCTGCTGGACTGGGCCGGGGGCGTGGAGGTCGACGAATCGCGGCTGCAGCAGGACATCAGCACCTTCGTCGACCAGTACCGCGGCGTGCCGCTCAAGGACCTGCACATGGGCCTGATGCTGGGCAACATCACCCAGCTGCTGCGCCAGTACGCGTTGACCCTGCCGGCCGACCTCGCGCTGATGATCAAGACCTTCCTCACCCTGGAAGGCATGGGGCGGCAGCTCGATCCGCGGTTCGACATGGCCAGTGCCGCGCGTCCCTATCTGGAGCGCGTGATGTGGCAGCGCTACTCGCCCGGCGCGATGCTCAAGCGCGGCAAGCGCAGCCTGGTCGGGGTGATGGACCTGGTCGGCGATCTGCCGCGCGATGTCCGTCGCCTGCTGCAGATGGCGCGCCGCGGGCGGCTCCAGCTCAAGATCGAGACCACCGCGCTGCAGGGCTTTGGCGACCAGGTCAACCGCGCCGCCAACCGGCTGGTGATGGGGATCGTGACTGCCGCGCTGATCATCGGCTCCTCGATCGTCATGCACAGCGTCGGCGGCATCTCCAGCCGCTGGCTGCTCGCGCTCGGCGTGGCCGGCTTCATCGGCGCCGGGTTCTGCGGCGTGTGGATCCTGTTTTCGATCTGGCGCAGCGGCAAGAACCCGTAGGGTTCTTGCCGCTGGGATCCGAAGGATCCCTGGAATCTCCCGCCCAAGCGGGGGATTCCGTGTAGGTCCGACCGTTGGTCGGACGCTCCTTCCTGACCGGTCCGTCACCGCTGCCCGGTTGCGCCACGCCACGCGTGGCTGCTCCGGTCCGTCACCGCTTCCACGGGTAGAGCCACGCCATGCGTGGCTGCTCCTCATCCGGCCCCCACGAATGCCTGACCCAAGAGATGGCAGAGGCTAAACGCCGGAGAGATGGCCGCAAGCGACATGCGCCCGCGCCGTCAGGCATTGCCGCGCGTTCGCGCGGTCACCGACCAACGGTCGGTGGCTACAGGTGTTGCTGGCGGCTTCGGTCGGGCCTCGACCACCCTTCTTCTATCTGCTCTTCCTCTGCGGGCACTTGCGTGCCCGCATCGTTAGTAGTAATACTACTAACCATGGACCTGACCGATACCCAGCAGGCGATCCTGCAGTTGATCGCCGAGCGTATAGAGACCGATGGCGCACCGCCGTCGCAGACTGAAATCGCCCGTGCGTTCGGCTTCAAGGGCGTCCGGGCCGCGCAGTACCACCTCGAGGCGCTGGAGCAGGCCGGGGCGATCCGTCGCATCCCGGGCCAGGCCCGCGGCATCCGGCTGGTCCAGGCGCCGTCGCTGCAGAGCGGCCTGCCCGAATCGCTGCCCGCCTCGGCGCTGCCGGACCACGTCCTGCGCCTGCCGGTGTTGGGCCGGGTCGCGGCCGGTCTGCCGATCGGGGCGGATATCGGCTCGGACGATTTCGTGGTCCTGGACCGGGTGTTCTTCTCGCCGGCACCAGATTACCTGCTGAAGGTGCAGGGCGACTCGATGATCGACGAAGGCATCTTCGACGGCGACCTGATCGGCGTGCACCGCACCCGCGACGCCCGGTCCGGCCAGATCGTGGTGGCCCGTATCGATGACGAGATCACGGTCAAGCTGCTGAAGATGGGCAAGGACCGGATCCGCCTGCTGCCGCGCAACCCCGATTACAAGCCGATCGAAGTCCTGCCCGACCAGGACTTCGCCATCGAAGGCCTCTATTGCGGGTTGCTGCGGCCCAACCGCTGACCCGGTTTTTCCCTCTATTACGCGCGGTCTTTTGTGGCACATCTCTGGTTCTGCTGAGGTTGGTACGGATGTCCGATACTTTTTTTCCGAACGCCGGGCAGAATCTCAGCCCGTGCGATACGCCAGCCTTAAAGTGAACCCATGGCCAAGAAGACTTCCAAAGACAGCACCTCCACCGATACGACCTCTGCAAGGACCACTCCGATGGACGAAAACAAAAAGCGCGCCCTCACCGCCGCGTTGAGCCAGATCGAAAAGCAGTTCGGCAAGGGCGCCGTGATGCGCATGGGCGACCGCGTCGTCGAGGCGGTCGAGGTCATCCCGACCGGTTCGCTGATGCTGGATATCGCCCTCGGTATCGGTGGCCTGCCCAAGGGCCGTGTCGTGGAGATCTACGGTCCGGAATCCTCGGGCAAGACCACCCTGACCCTCCAGGCGATCGCCGAATGCCAGAAGAAGGGCGGTACCGCCGCCTTCATCGATGCCGAGCACGCGCTGGATCCGATCTACGCCGCCAAGCTGGGCGTCAACGTGGACGACCTGCTGCTCTCGCAGCCGGATACCGGTGAGCAGGCGCTGGAAATCGCGGACATGCTGGTGCGTTCGAGCTCGGTGGACATCGTGGTGATCGACTCGGTCGCCGCGCTGACCCCGAAGGCCGAAATCGAAGGCGAAATGGGCGACCAGCTGCCGGGCCTGCAGGCCCGTCTGATGAGCCAGGCCCTGCGCAAGCTGACCGGCAACATCAAGCGCTCCAACACCCTGGTGGTCTTCATCAACCAGCTGCGCCACAAGATCGGCGTGATGATGCCGGGCCAGAGCCCGGAAGTGACCACCGGCGGCAACGCGCTGAAGTTCTATGCCTCGGTGCGCCTGGACATCCGTCGTATCGGCGCGATCAAGAAGGGCGACGAGATCATCGGCAACCAGACCAAGATCAAGGTGGTCAAGAACAAGCTGGCGCCCCCGTTCAAGCAGGTCATCACCGAGATCCTGTACGGCGAAGGCATCAGCCGCGAAGGCGAACTGATCGACATGGGCGTGGAAGCCAAGCTGGTCGAGAAGGCCGGCGCCTGGTACAGCTACGGCGAAGAGCGCATCGGCCAGGGCAAGGACAACGCCCGCGGCTACCTGCGCGACAACCCGCAGATTGCCCAGCGCCTGGAAGCCGAGCTGCGCGAGAAGTTCCAGCCGGAAGAAGCCGTGCGCGAAGGCGGCGACGAGGCCGAAGACGACGCCGAATGAGTTTCCTGCGGGGCAGGGCAGCGCCGTCAGTGACGCTCGCCCTGTCCTGCAGTTTCACGTATCCCCGACGGGATGGCGCCAAGGACGGCGCACTGTAATGGACCACTGCCATGCAAGACTCCGAAGCCCCCGCACCCCGGCGCAAGCGCCGTGTCCAGGAACAGACGCCGGTCCAGCGGGCGTTGGGGCTGCTGGTGCGCCGCGAGCATTCGCGTAAAGAACTGACCCGTAAGCTCCAGGCGCGTGGCATCGAGAACGAGGCGGCCGAGGCGGCCGTCGCCAAGCTGGCCGAGGCCGGCTGGCAGGATGACACCCGGTTTGCCGAGAACCTGGTCCGGATTCGGGCCAACACGGGCTATGGCCCGATCCACATCCGCGCCGAACTGGGCACGCATGGGCTGGACAGCGACCAGATCGCCGCCGCCATGGACACCTTTGAAGGCGATTGGACCGAGAACGCCCGCGACCTGGTCTGCCGCCGTTTCGGCGACGCCGGCCCGCAGGAACTGCCTGCGCGGCGCAAAGCCGCCGATCTTCTGGCCCGCCGTGGGTTCCCCGGCGACAGTATCCGCCAGGCCACCCGCTACGACCCTGAGGACTGAGCGGCCCGGGCCTGATACCCTTTGTGGTTTCGGCGGTCCTGCAGTTGACACCCGGCCATTGGGGCTGCGTGCCAGGGACTGACCGGCCCGCAAAAAGCCAGCCCCCCATGAACGCATCCGTCAAATTCACTACCTCCCAGATCCGCAGCGATTTCCTTGAGTTCTTCAAGGGCAAAGGCCATACGATCGTGCCGTCGGCGCCGCTGGTGCCGGGCAATGATCCGACCCTGCTGTTCACCAACTCCGGCATGGTGCAGTTCAAGGACGTGTTCCTTGGCGCCGAGAAGCGCAGCTACGTGCGCGCGGCCGACGTCCAGCGCTGCCTGCGCGCCGGTGGCAAGCACAACGATCTGGACCAGGTCGGTTACACCGCGCGCCACCACACCTTCTTTGAAATGCTGGGCAACTGGTCGTTCGGCGATTACTTCAAGAAGGACGCCATCGCCTGGGCCTGGGAGCTGCTGACCCAGGTCTGGAAGCTGCCGGCCGAGCGCCTGCTCGTCACCGTCTACCAGACCGATGATGAGGCCTACGCGCTGTGGCGCGACATGGTGGGCATTCCGGAAGAGCGGATTGTGCGCATCGGCGACAACAAGGGCGCGCCGTTTGCCTCGGACAACTTCTGGCAGATGGCCGAGACCGGCCCGTGCGGCCCGTGCACCGAAATCTTCTATGACCATGGCGACCATATCGCCGGTGGCCCCCCGGGCTCGCCGGATGAAGACGGCGACCGCTTCATCGAAATCTGGAACCTGGTCTTCATGCAGTTCGACCGCCAGCCCGACGGCACCCTGGTGCCGCTGCCGGCGCCGTGCGTGGATACCGGCATGGGCCTGGAGCGTCTGGCCGCGATCCTGCAGCACGTCCACACCAACTACGAGATCGACCTGTTCCAGGCGCTGATCCGCAAGGCCAGCGAGCTGACCGGCATGGCTGATCTGGAGAACAAGTCGCTGCGCGTGATCGCCGATCACATCCGCGCTTGCTCGTTCCTGATCGTCGATGGCGTGCTGCCGTCCAACGAAGGCCGTGGCTACGTGCTGCGCCGGATCATCCGCCGCGCCCTGCGCCATGGCTGGATGCTGGGCGTGCGCCAGCCGTTCTTCAGCAAGCTGGTGCCGACCCTGGTCGAGCAGATGGGCGTGGCCTATCCGGAACTGCCGGCGCAGGTCGACACCGTCGTGCGCGCCCTGCAGGCCGAAGAAGAGCGTTTCGCTGAAACGCTGGATTCGGGCATGAAGATCTTCGACGACGTCGCGGCCAAGGTCAGCAACGGCGTGATCCCGGGCGTGGATGCGTTCCGCCTGTACGACACCTACGGCTTCCCGCTCGACCTCACCCAGGACATCGCGCGCGAGCGTGACCTGACCGTGGATATCGAAGGCTTCAATGCCGCGATGGACACCCAGCGCGAGACCGCGCGCGCGGCTGGCAAGTTCGGCGGCGGCGTGACCCTGTCGGCCGATCTGGTCGCCACGCTCAAGCCGACCGTGTTCCTCGGGTACGACCGCCTGCAGGCCGACGACCTCGCCGTGGTGGCGATCCTCAAGGACGGTCGCCCGGTGGAGACCGCGCAGGCCGGCGACGACGTCATCGTGCTGACCAACCAGACCCCGTTCTACGCCGAATCCGGTGGCCAGGTCGGCGACAACGGCAGCCTGTCAGGCGCCGGCGTGCAGGTTGACGTCAGTGACACCCAGAAGTTCGCGGGCCAGTTCCATGGGCACGTGGGCAGGATCACCAGCGGCAGCCTGAAGGTCGGCGACGTGCTGTCCGGCCAGGTCGATGGCCAGCGCCGCGGCGCGACCATCCTCAACCACTCGGCCACCCACTTGCTGCATGCCGCCCTGCGCGAAGTGCTGGGCACCCACGTGCAGCAGAAGGGCTCGCTGGTCGCACCCGATCGCCTGCGCTTCGACTTCTCGCACTTCGCGCCGATCAGCGCCGAGGACCTGGCGATCATCGAACGCAAGGTCAACGAGCAGGTGCGCGCCAACAACGCGGCCGAAGTCCACAACATGGGCATGCAGGAAGCGCTCGACTTCGGTGCGATGGCGCTGTTCGGCGAGAAGTACGGCGAGCACGTGCGCGTGCTGAAGATGGGCGATTACTCCACCGAACTGTGTGGCGGTACGCATGTGTCGCGCACCGGTGACATCGGCCTGTTCAAGATCACCGCTGAAGGCGGTGTGTCCTCGGGCGTGCGCCGCATCGAAGCGGTGACCGGGCAGGGCGCGCTGGATTACGTGGCCCATGAAGAAGCGCAGCTGAGCGAAGCGGCCGCACTGCTCGGTGGCAACGCCGGCGACGTGGTCGACAAGATCCGCCAGCTGGGCGAGCGCCAGAAGAAGCTCGAGCGCGAGCTCGAGGCGCTCAAGGCCAAGCAGGCCGCCGGTGCGACCGCTGATCTTGGCGCCGCCGCGGTCGAGGTCAACGGCATCAAGATCCTGGCCGCGCGCCTGGAAGGCTTCGATGCCAAGGCGCTGCGCGATGCGATCGACCGCCTCAAGCAGCAGCTCGGCGACGCGGTGATCGTGCTGGCCGGTGCCCAGGACGGCAAGGCCGCTCTGGTCGCGGGCGTGAACGGCAGCGCAATGGGCAAGGTCAAGGCCGGGGAACTGTTGGCCCATATCGCCAGTCAGATCGGGGGCAAGGGCGGCGGCCGCCCGGACCTCGCCCAGGGTGGTGGTGAGGACGGGCCCGCCCTTGCTTCTGCACTGGCCGCCGTCGTCGACTGGGTCACCCCCCGTATCTGAACAGCCTGAAGCCTCCTGCTCCTTGATGGGTCGGGAGGCCTGACGGTACTATGGCGAATCTTTTCCCGTTGTCGTGGGGCGCTCTTGCCGGGGCGCCAAGCCGGTGGGGAAATGCCACCACCGGTTCCCCTGGAGACTTGAACAAATGTTGATCCTGACTCGCCGTGTAGGCGAAACCCTGATGATCGGTGACTCGGTCAGCGTGACCGTGCTCGGCGTCAAGGGCAACCAGGTGCGTATCGGTATCACCGCTCCGAAGGACGTGGCCGTGCACCGCGAAGAGATTTACCAGCGCATCCAGCGCGGTGATGAGCCGAATGCATCCGGAAGTGAAAATTCTTCGGATTAAGGCTTTACCTGAGGGCGCGGAAAACGTTATTATTCGCGCCCCCGCTGAGATGATTCATCACGGCGGCGGACCAAGAACACTGGAGCGGTGCCCGAGTGGCTGAAGGGGCTCCCCTGCTAAGGGAGTATAGGGCTTAAAACTCTATCGAGGGTTCGAATCCCTCCCGCTCCGCCAGTTGTAGAGAAGGCCTCCGTACGCAAGTACGGAGGCCTTTTTCTTTGTGCGATCCGGTTCAAACGACCGTCTTGCAGACCGCTTCGATCCGATGCCCGTCCGGGTCGATCAGGAACGCGGCGTAGTAGTGATCGCCATAGTCCTCGCGCAGTCCCGGCGCACCATTGCAGGTGCCGCCGACCGCCAGCGCATCGCGATGGAACGCGTCCACGGCCTGGCGGGACGGGGCGCCGAACGCCAGGTGGAATCCATGGCCCGGCGCTGCGGCATCGGCCCGCAGTTTCAGGCACACCAGGTCCTCATCCTCCGCGTAGCCATATCCGATGGCCTCGTCGTCTTCGAAGACGCGGCGCATGCCCAGCGCACCGAGCGCGGCATCGTGGAAGGTGGCGGCACGCGCGAGATCGCGCACCCCCAGGGAAATGTGATGCAGCATGGCGATGTGCGTCCGTGTCGAATGTCGCGCGCAGCGTCGCATGAAATCGGCGGCACGCGCGCCGGCCGACACATTCGGATGGCGAATGCCGTCGATCCCCAATCTTCATTGGTGCCAGCGCGGCGGCTCGGCTACGGTCGTTCTCCAGCGGCGTTCCACCGGGCGCCCCCGTGAAAGGAGCAGGAACATGTCGATGGGACGGAGGTCGCTGCGTGGTTGGGTGGTCATGAGCCTGCTGATGGGCATGGTCATGCCGGCCAGTGCCGCCTCGTTGGAAGAGCGGCTGCATCGGGCGGCGGAGAAAGGTGACGCCGCTGCGGTGCGTACGCTGCTGGGGCAGGGCGCCCGGGTGGATGCGCGCGGCGTGGCGAAGGCGACACCGTTGCTGGTCGCGACCCACCACAATCACGTGGAGGCCGCGCTGGCGCTGATCCAGGCCGGTGCCGACGTCAAT
The DNA here is from genome assembly GCF_041080745.1 of Stenotrophomonas sp. JAG2. Classification (NCBI taxonomy): domain Bacteria; kingdom Pseudomonadati; phylum Pseudomonadota; class Gammaproteobacteria; order Lysobacterales; family Lysobacteraceae; genus Stenotrophomonas; species Stenotrophomonas sp. JAG2. The sequence continues at coordinate 391,003 of NZ_JBEUMH010000003.1, forward strand.
GCCAAGGATGCGATCCAGGACAGCCCCTACCTCTACGCCGGTGCCCGCGGGCATCTCGAGATCCTGCGCGCGACGCTGGCGGCCGGCGCGGACCTGAAGAGCACCAACCGCTACGGCGGCACCGCACTCATCCCAGCGGCCGAACGCGGGCACGTGGAGACCGTGGCGACGCTGATCGCGGCCGGTGTCGATGTGGATCACGTCAACAACCTGCAGTGGACCGCGCTGCTGGAGGCGATCATCCTCGCCGATGGCGGCCCGCGGCATGTCGAGATCGTCCGTCAGCTCATCGCGGCAGGCGCGGATGTGAACCTGCCCGACGGTGAAGGCGTGAGCCCGCTGCAGCATGCACGCCAGCGCGGGTACCGCGCGATCGAGACGCTGCTTCTCGCCGCCGGCGCTGCCCAGGGCTGAACATCCGCAGGGCGGCAGGGGGCAATGTTGCCGCTGCCTTGACGCGGCAACGGCATGCTCTGCACCACCGCTCTGCGACGCTGTCCGCTTCCCCGCAGAAACAGGAGTCGCCGTGAACGCACGTCGCCACTTCCTTTCCGTTGCCGCCGCCGGCACTGCCGCTTTCGCCGCCTCCCCGTTGATGGCGCAAGCGGCCGGCCCGGGCAGCGTCCTGCCCACCCGCGGCCAGGCTTCAGCGAAGCCCTTGCCCGGCAATCCCGCGCAGCAGGGCAGGCGTTACCGGCCGCAGACCCGCCTGGGCCTGGGCGGCGTCGCGATCGGCAATGGTTTCGAGGCCGCAACCGATGCGCAGAGCGAAGCCACCCTGGCCGCAGCGTACGCGGCCGGGGTGCGCTACTTCGACACCTCGCCCTGGTACGGGCTGGGCCTGAGTGAGCGTCGTTACGGCCATCACCTGCACAACCATCCGGCGCGCGAGTACACGCTGTCGACCAAGGTCGGGCGCCTGCTGACGGCGACCGCCGGTGAGCTGCAGGACGTGATGTGGAAGGACCCGTCGCCGTTCCATTACCGCTACGACTACTCCGCCGACGGCATGCGGCGTTCGGTGGAGGACAGCCTCAACCGGCTCGGTGTGTCGCAGCTGGACGTGGTCTTCATCCATGACCTGTCGCCGGACAACGAGAAAGACCTGGGCATGCCCTGGGAGCAGCGTTTCGCGGAAGCTGCGAAGGGCGCGATGCCGGCGCTGACCCGCATGCGCGAGGAGGGGTTGATCAAGGCGTGGGGCTTCGGTGTGAACCGGCCCGAGCCCGCCCTGCGCGCGGTGGCCGAGGCGGATCCGGACATCTTTCCTGCTCGCCTGCCAGTACTCGCTGCTGGACCACGAGCAGGCGTTGCATGACACCTTCCCGAAGATCGCCGCACACGGTGCATCGGTCGTGGTCGGTTCGCCGCTGCTGGCCGGTTACCTGGCCGGGCGCGACCGGTATCTCTATGACCGCAAGGTGCCGTCGTGGGCGCCGGAGAAGCGCGCGAAGGTGGAGGCCGTCTGCGATCGCCATGGTGTGGATCTGCGCACCGCGGCGCTGCAGTTCGCCGATGCGCCGGAGGTGGTCTCGGCGGTCATTCCCGGCGCGCGGACGCCGGAACAGGTGCTGGCCAATGTCGCCTCGATGTCCGTGGCGATTCCGGCCGCGTTCTGGGCCGAGCTGAAGCAGGAGAAGCTGATCGCCTCGGATGCCCCGGTGCCGCGCGGCTGACCCACCACGCCCCGCCTGGCGCGGGGCGACCCCCGAACGCCTTCTGCCTCAACGGTCGCGCCATCTTCCACTGGCGCCCCGGATGCGGCATCATGCCGCCCATTCGTTCCCTCCAGCCGCCGCCAGAGGAGTCCCTTCCTGCCTGGAGGCATTGCCGTGTCCGTCGTTCCGTTCCGTGTTGCCCCGATCCACCCGGGTCGCCGTCGTGCTGTTCCCGCGCTCTCCCCGCTGATGCAGGCGATGGCCTGCGTGCTGGGCCTGGCCCTGTCCGCCTCGGCCGTGCAGGCCGACGAGGCGCCACGTGGCGAAGCACCGCCCAAGGAAGGCGCGCAGACCCTGCAGACCGTGCAGGTCACCGCCAACCAGCTCGGCACCGTGACCGAAGGCAGTGATTCCTACACGCCCGGCACGATCGCCACCGCGACCCGCCTGGTGCTCAGCCCGCGCCAGACCCCGCAGTCGATCAGCGTGATCACCCGGCAGGAAATGAACGACTTCGGCCTCAACGGCATCGACGACGTCATGAAGGTCACGCCCGGCGTGAGCATCGTCACCTATGACAGCGAGCGCACCGAGTACTACGCGCGCGGCTTCGCGGTGCAGAACTTCCAGTACGACGGCATCCCGATGGCGCGTGATTCGGCGTACTCGGCCGGCAACACGCTCAGCGACATGGCCATCTACGACCGCATCGAAGTGCTCAAGGGCGCCACCGGCCTGCTGACCGGCATGGGCGATCCGGGCGCGACCATCAACCTGGTGCGCAAGAAGCCGACCCGCGAACTGGCCGGCAGCGCCACGCTGGGCGTGGGCTCGTGGGACAGCTATCGCGCCGAGGTCGATGTCGGCGGGCCGCTCACCGAAAGTGGCCGCGTGCGCGGCCGCGTGGTGGGCGCCTACCAGGACAGGCATTCCAATGCCGACCACTACCAGCGCAGCAATGAGGTGTTCTACGGCATCCTCGAGGCCGATATCGGCGAGAGTACGCTGCTGACCGTCGGGGCCGATTACCAGGACAGCGATCCCGAGGGTTCCAGCTGGGGCGGCATTCCGCTGCTGGACAGCGAAGGCAATTTCAACAAGATGCCGCGCTCGTTCAACAACGGCGCGCAATGGAGCCGCTGGGGCCAGTACGCCCGTACCGGCTTCGCCACGCTGGAGCACACCTTCGGCAATGACTGGGTCGCCAAGCTGCAGCTCAACCACCAGGTCAACGGGTATGACGCCTCGCTGGGTGCCGCGGCCGGTGGCAATCCGGATCCGGTGACCGGCGAGGGCGTGAGCATGTGGCTGGGCCAGTACATCGGCAAGACCACCAGCAACGCGGCCGATCTGTATGTGAGCGGAAAGTTCGAATGGTTCGGCCGCCAGCACGAGCTGGTCGTCGGCGGCAGCGTGTCGCGCAAGCGCTGGGTCAACAACGGCTACTCGCCGCAGCCTGGCTATGTCAGCAGCGTTGCCGACTACTACGCCTGGACCGGCGACGTGCCCGAGCCGGACTGGCAGTGGGGCTACGGTGACAACCAGGTCACCCGCGAAAGCGGTGCCTACGTGGTGGGCCGTTTCGACCTGGCCGACCCGCTGAAGTTGATCGTCGGCAGCCGCATCGCCAACTACACATCTCCGGATACCGACGAGAGTGGCGTGGTCGTTCCGTACGCCGGCCTGGTGTACGACCTCAACCGCAACTTCTCGGTGTTCGCCAGCTACAGCACCATCTTCAAGCCGCAGGGCAACCAGGACGAACAGGGCCGGGTGCTGGATCCGATGGAAGGGCGCAGCTACGAGGCCGGCCTGAAAGCGGAGTTCTACGATGGCCGACTCAACGCCAGCGCGGCGGTGTTCCAGCTGGAGCAGGACAACTACGCACAACCGACCGGCGGCAGGACGCCGAGCGGCGGGATCGCCTATGAAGGCCTGATGGGGGTGCGCACCAAGGGCTACGAGCTGGAGGTGTCGGGTCAGCTGGCGCCGGGCTGGCAGGTCCAGGGCGGCTATGCGCACAAGATCGCGCGCCAGCAGTCCACCAAGGTCTCCACGCTGGAGCCGGAAGATCAGTTCAGCGTGCACACCAGCTACCGCCTCACCGGTGCAGCCGATGGCTGGAGCGTGGGCGGTGGCGCGCGCTGGCAGGGCAGCACGTTCGGCACCATCACCAACCCCGCCACCGGCGGGAGCCAGCTCCATCGCACCGAGCCGTACTGGCTGCTCGATGCCATGGCGCGCTATCAGTTCAACGACCAGCTGTCGGCGACGCTCAACGTCAACAATCTGCTGGACAAGCACTACTACACGATCTTCAGCTGGTACAGCACCTACACCTGGGGCGAGCCGCGCAACGTGCGGCTGACGCTGAACTACAAATTCTGATCCACGCAACGAACGACACCCCGGGCAACCGGGGTGTCTGCGTTTGAGGCCGGGTGGTTACAGCGCCAGCTCGAACACGATGACTTCCGCGTCGTTGGCGTTTTCCAGCGTCAGCTGTGCCTCGTCGCTGACCTGCAGCGCATCGCCGGTCTCCAGCGTGATGCCGTTGACCTGCAGCTGCCCGCGGGCGACCTGCACGTAGGCACCGCGGCGCGGGGCCAGTGGCAGGTGGACGCGGTCGTCGCCGTCGAGGATCGTGGCGTAGATGTTGGCGTCCTGGTGGATCAGCAGCGAACCCTCACGGCCATCGCGCGAGGCGATCAGGCGCAGCTGGCCGCGCTTGGTGTCCGGGGCGAAATGGGTCTCCTGGTAGCTCGGGGTGATGTTTTCCTGGTCGGGGAACAGCCAGATCTGCAGGAAGTGCACCGCTTCGTCGGCCGAGTGGTTGAACTCGCTGTGGCTGACGCCGCTGCCGGCGCTCATGCGCTGCACGTCGCCGTAGCGCAGCACCGAGCCGGTGCCCATCGAGTCCTTGTGTTCCAGCGCGCCGCCGAGCACGTAGGAGATGATCTCCATGTTGCTGTGGCTGTGCGTGCCGAAGCCCTGGCCACCCTGGACGCGGTCTTCGTTGATCACCCGCAGTGGGCCGAAGCTGACGTAGCGCGGGTCGTAATAGTTGGCGAAGGAGAAGGTGTGCATGGAGTTCAGCCAGCCATGGTCGGCCTTGCCACGGGTGTTGCTCTTGCGGATCTGCAGCATGGGAATCTCCTTGGTGTTCGATGGTTTCGATGGCGGTCCGGGGCGGTCGCTGCCGTCCCCTTTCCTGTTGCGGCCAGTATCCGCTTGCTCCGCCGGCTTGAAAAACGGATAGTTTTGCAAGCCATCATCGAAAAATTCGAATGCTCAAGCTCAGCCTCGACGCCCTGCAGATCCTGGATGCCATCGACCGCCGGGGCTCGTTCGCCGCGGCCGGCAAGGCCCTGCACAAGGTGCCTTCGACCATTTCCTACACCGTCTCCAAGCTGGAAGAGGACCTGGGCGTGCAGCTGTTCGACCGGGTCGGGCCGCGCGCGCACCTCACCCCGGCCGGGGAGGCCCTACTGGAAGAGGGGCGCCACCTGCTGCGGGCGGCGCGCGAGCTGGAGATGCGGGTGCGGCGGGTGGCCTCCGGCTGGGAGGCCGAACTGACCGTGGCGGTCGACTCGATGTTCGTGCCGGCACTGCTGGCCGAGGACGTGCGCGCTTTCAATGCGGTGGCCGAACAGACCCGGATGCGGCTGATCAGTGAATCGCTGTCGGGCACCTGGGAGGCGCTGCTGGACCGGCGCGCGGACCTGCTGGTCGGCGCGGCGGGCGAGGGGCCCAGTGGTGGCGGCTACGTGGTCGAGCCGATGGGCGTGGTGCGTTTCGTGTTCGCGGTGGCGCCCTCGCACCCGCTGGCAACCGCGCCCGAGCCGCTGGGCCGCGAGCAGCTGGCCGGCCACTGTGCCATCGCCGTGGCCGATTCGGCGCGGCGGCTGCTGCCGCGCACGGTCGGGCTGCTGATGGGGCAGGAGACGGTCACCGTGCCGGACATGGTCAGCAAGTTCCGCCTGCAGTGTGCGGGACTGGGGTTCGGCTTCCTTCCCGAGCCGTATGTGCAGCAGGCGGTGCGCGAGGGGCGGCTGGTGATCAGGCAGGTCGAGGAGCCCAAGCCGGATGAGACCTTCTGGCTGGCCTGGCGCACCGGCGAGGAGGGGGCGGCGCTGAAGTGGTGGCGCGAGCGCATGCAGCGCCCGGAGGTGCTGGCGGGCTGGTGGCCGACCATGGAGGCCTGGCTGGGCTAGTCAACCTGAATCGTGGCCTCGCTGTCATCGGATGGTCATCTGGATGCGATAGAGCGCCGTCGGCCTGATCGGTAACCTGCCCGACTCGTCTGGTTTTCGCACATCTCCCCATGAAGCGCTTGCTGCTGTTGCTGCTGGCCGGGGCTGGCCTGTGGCTGGCTGCCTGCTCCTCCCTGACCTCCACCGCCGCCTCGACCTCGTTGAGCGATCGGCTGATCGCGCCGGGTGGCGTGTCCACGCTGCTGGACACCGCGCGCATCGCCGAAGCGGTGGACAGCGTGCCCAACCGGCACGGCCTCGTGACCGGCCGCGCGGGCGTCCCGATCTTCTGGCGGGCCTTCGACCCGGGGCAGTACGGGGTGCGCTACGAATACCTGGCCCAGCAGCACCAGAACGGCGAGCCGCTGCGCACCGGCATGGCGCTGGACCTGCCGCATCCGTTCCAGCCGCAGGCGCCACGCGGCACGGTGGTGCTGCTGCACGGCTGGATGATGAACGGTGATGCGATGCTGCCGTGGTCGCTGCAGCTGGCGCAGTCCGGCTACCGCGTGGTCACCATCGATCTGCGCAACCACGGCCATTCCGGCGCCGGCCCGTCCGGCTACGGCACGTTCGAATCGGATGACGTGGTCGATGTCATCGCGGCGTTGAAGGCGCGCGGCGAGGTGGTCGGGCCGCTGTACCTGTTCGGCGTTTCCTACGGTGCGGCCACCGCGCTGTTCACTGCCGACAAGCTCGGCGACCAGGTCACCGGGGTGGTGGCGATGGAGTCCTTCGCCAATGCCGGCGATGCGATCCGCAGCATGATCCCGCACCTGATGTCGCTGCAGCCGACCGCATGGAAGGCGCAGGCCATGGCGGCCTACGGGCGCTGGCGCTATGGCGGGCAGGATATCGACCAGGTGATCGCCGCCGCCAGCCAGCGCCTGGATCTGGACCTGGATCGCGTCGACGTCACCCGCGCGCTGGCCGACAGCCGCGCCTGCGTGCTGCTGCTGCACGGCCAGGACGATGAGCACGTGCCGGTCGGGCAGGGCCGCCGCCTGGCCGCCGCCAGCCCGCGCGTGCATTACATCGAAATGCGTGGCGAAGACCACATCACGCTGCCGCTGCGTGTGGACCTGCTGGGCGGCGTGGTGGACGACTGGCTGGCGCACGACGACCACGCCGGTGGCGCGTGCCCGGCACCGGAGCTGCCGGGTGAAGCCGATCTGATGGCGATGCAGGCGGCCCAGGCACCCGCACCGCAGGGTTGACCTCCCGGTAGTGCCGGCCGCTGGCCGGCGCCAACGCAAAAAAAAACAGCAACCGATGGCTGCTGTCTTCGTCGATGTAATGGTGCGCCCGGAGAGATTCGAACTCCCGACCGCCTGGTTCGTAGCCAGGTACTCTATCCAACTGAGCTACGGGCGCATTTGCATTGTCTGGTTGTGTGTCCTGCCGCGCGTGTCGCCACGTTCGACGGGAAGGCAGGCGAGCCTGCCGTTCGATGTAATGGTGCGCCCGGAGAGATTCGAACTCCCGACCGCCTGGTTCGTAGCCAGGTACT